>JBDTMZ010000098.1:0-24811 GCA_039934035.1 Candidatus Solibacter sp.
GGACCCGGGGAGTAGTGTGTTTTCCCTTGACACATACTTATCATGGATGTCCTACATTGCGATGCGGCGCAGTTCGGGCAGCACGTCGCCGATGGCGACGGCGGCGGACCCGCGCTGTCCGAGCCCGAAATAGAGCTTGCGATACAGCCCGTACAATTCCTGGCTGATGGCCGCGTTGGCGGGCTCGGGTTCGATGGTGCGGAAGCCGGGGCAGAGCTGATCTTGCGCGGCCTCAATGGTGGGGAAGGCGCCGGCGGCCATGAAGGCAAAGATGGCGGAGCCGAGGCTGGTGACGTCGCCATCCGGCACGAGGATGGGTTTGCCCATCACGTTGGCGTAGACCTGATTGAGCACGGCATTCTTCTGCGGGATGCCGCCGCCATTGATGATGCGGCGCACGGGCACGCCATACTCTTCCATGCGCTCCAGAATGACGCGGGTGTGGAAAGCGGTGCCTTCGATGGCGGCGAAGAGCTCGTCCTGCGCGGTATTGGTAAGGCGCCAACCGAGGGTCACGCCGCCGAGTTCGGGATTGACGAGCACGGTGCGGTCGCCATTGTCCCAGGTGAGGCGGAGGAGCCCGCTGGCGCCGGCGCGATAGTTTTCCAGGCCCTGGGAGAGTCCCGCGACGGTGGTATTGGCGCGGCGGGCGATGGCTTCGAAGATGTCGCCGGTGGCGGAGAGTCCTGCCTCGATGCCGGTGAAGCCGGGGTGAATCGAGCCATCGACGACGCCGCAGACGCCGGGGATGAGGGCTGGTTTGTCGCTGATGGCCATGATGCAGGTGGAGGTGCCGACGACATTGACCACGTCGCCGATGCGCACGCCCGCGCCGATGGCGTCCCAATGGGCATCGAAGGCGCCGGTGGGAATGGGGATGCCGGCTTTGAGGCCGAGCTTTTCGGCCCATTCGGGGGAGAGGTGTCCGGCGATCACGTTGCTGGTAGCGTAGCGGCCGCCGAGCTGGGCTCGGACGCCGGCGAGGGTGGGGTCGAGGGCAGTGAGGAACTCTTCGGGCGGGAGGCCGCCGAGTTGCGCGTTCCACATCCACTTGTGGCCCATGGCGCAGATGCTGCGCGAGACCTGCGACGGATTGGTCATGCCGCAGAGGACGGCGGTGAGCATATCGCAGTGCTCGAGCGCGGTGGCGAATTGGGCGCGTTTTTGCGGATTGTGGCGCAGCCAGTGGAGCAGCTTGGCGAAGCCCCATTCGCTGGAATAGATTCCGCCGCACCATTCGATGGCGGGGAGGCGGGTGGAGTTGGCGGCGGAGGTAATTTCGGCGGCTTCGCGATAGGCGCGGTGATCGCACCAGAGGTAGTAATCGTCGATGGGCTGGAGTTTGGCATCGACCGGGATGACGGAGGAGCCGGTGGTATCGAGCGCGATGGACTCGATGGCCTTGCCGTCAATGCCAGCGGCCTCGATCGCCTTTTTCATGGCGGAGGTGAGCGCGGCCATGTGATCGGCATGGCTCTGCGTGGCATGATCGGGATCTTCCTTTTTACGGAAGAGCGGGTAGTCCGCGACGCCCGCGCCGAGACGGCCTTGCTGGGAATCGAAGATGGAAACGCGGACGCTCAGGGTCCCGAAATCGACACCGGCGACGATACTCATGACGGATCTCCAAAAGTAAGCTGAGGAAATGAATAAGGCGAGGAACTGCGGGGGGAGCCCCGAATTCCTCGCCGAGACTACGGACGGGCCGGGCGGCCCATCCCACGTTACTCGTGAATGACGACGTTCCAGCCGAGGTAGTGGCTGGTGGCCTCCTGCACGGCCGTGGCGACGGTGGACATGTTGGCGGCCACGTGGTGTTCGAAGCCGTTCTCGCAGATGAAGCGAAGCAGGGTCTGCAGGTTCGGAATCTTGACCACTCCGGCGCCGCCGAAGGTGGTAAGGGGATCGTCGGTGAATTCGCCCTGGCCGACGTAGCCATCGATCGAGCCTTCCAGATCGTTGGTGGAGAAGCGGGCGAACGACATCGGGCTGGCCTTGACGATGCCTTCGCAGGTGCCGTAGGTATTTTCGCGTCCGACGGTGCCGGCGATGATCTGCTGGAAATCCATCTTCACGCTCTTGAAGAAGTGCTTGGGCAGGTTGGAGCAGTGGAAGCAGACGGCCTTATCGGGATCGTCGCCGTAATTGTTGTTCCAATCGAGCAGGGCGGAAGGCGACTCGCTGGCCAACTGCAGGGCGTGCATGCCGACGACGCCAACGATATCGACTTCGCAGGCGCTGGACATCAGGTTCTCGCTCATCATACTCATGACGGTGCAGGGCACGACGCCGAAGAATTCTTCGAGCGAGGTCCAGCACTGAATGGCGCTGATGGAGACCTGGGTCTGTTCCATCCAGGTATCGATGACGGTGCCGAGTTTGGCCATCTTCATGAGGGCTTCGAGCGGCACCTGGTCGGTGGAGACGTACTTCTGGATAGCTTCGAGCTTGGCCTGCGCTTCGGCATCCTTCATGCGGTTGATGCGGCCGAGGATTTCGGAGAGGTCGATGGGCTCGACGGAGATGCCGGAGGCTTCGAGCAGCTTTTCGCTATAGCGGACGGTGTTGAAAGCCGAGGGGCGGGCGCCGATGGAGCCGATGCGCAGGCGGCGCAGACCGCGGACGACGCGACAGACCTGGGCGAACCAGTTGATGTCCTGGGCGAAGAGTGCCGAATCGGGGGCTTCGGTGTGGAGTGTGGTGAGGGAGTACGGGATGCCGTACTGCTTCAGGTTGTTGCAGGCCGACATTTTGCCGCAGAAGGAATCGCGGCGGTCGGTAATGGTCATTTTGCCGGGGGTATCGGGCGTCGCCTGTACGAGCACGGGGACGTCGAGGTTGGCAAGGCGGAGGGTGTCGGCGATGGCGCGTTCGTCACCGAAGTTGGGCAGGGTGACGATGATGCCGTCGATTTCATCGCGATGTTTCTTGAAGAGGTCGGCGCAGCAGGCGGCCTCATTGCGCGATTCGATGGCGCCATACTTGGTGTCAGTCGGGCTGACGGCGACGACGCCGAAGCCGGCTTTCCCGATAGCGGCGATCATGTCTTCGCGGCCGCTTTTGGCAAGGTGGTCCGGGAAGAATCCACGGTTTCCGACGATCATGCCGAACGTAATAGGACGAGGTTTGGTGTTAATCATTTGTAAGTTCCTCTACTTGGTTACCAGAAAATAATATTGAGTGCGATGAAGACGGCGCCGACCACACAGGCCCAGAAGGCGGGGCGCTGCCAGGTGGGCAGATGGCCTTCGGAGGGGATCTCGGTGCAACCCATCACCAGGTTCACCAATTGCGAATCCGGCAGGGGCTTGGTCATCAAGCTGACGACGACGGTGACCACGACGCAGAAGAGACCAGACCACAGGGCGCGGAACATATTTTCCGCCATATCCTTGGCGTAGGGTGACAGGGCTACGTACTGAATGGCCGAGTGATCGATTTTCACCCAGGCCCACATGGCGATGGAAGATCCGGTACCCGCGGCCAGGCCCCAGAAACCGCCGGCCGGGGAGGCGCGTTTCCAGAGCATGCCCAGCAGCACCGTGCCGAACAGCGGCGCGATGAAGAAGCTGAACAACGCCTGCACGTAATCCATGATGCTGGCGAAGCTCATGCAGAGATACGCGGTGCCAATGGAGGCCAGCACGCCGAGCACGGTGCACCAGCGTCCCACGCTGACGTAGTGCGCATCGGGGGCGGTCTTCTTGAATGTGGCGCGGTAGATATCGTAGGTGAACACGGTGGCGAAAGCCGATACGTTGCCCGCCATGCCGCTCATGAAGCCGGCAATCAGAGCCGTGATACCCAAGCCCAGCAGACCCGGACCACAGTAGCGCGCCAGCATGATGGGCAGCACTTCGTTATAGCTGTGGCCGCCGGTGGCCTGGGCGACGGTTTCGGGCAACAACTTCTCGGGCAGTACGGCCAACGCGAGCAAGCCGGGGAGAATGACGATGAAGGGCACCATCATCTTGAAGGCGGCGCCGATGAGAGGCGCCAGTTTGGCGGCGCGCAGATCTTTGGCGGAGATGACGCGTTGGACCACCAGGAAGTCGGTGGTCCAGTAGCCCATGGAGATAACTGCGCCGAGACCGAAGACGATCCCGACCCAGTTGATGCCCATGGGATTGTCCTGGAAGGAGCCGAGGGTGCGCCAGGCGTGGGTGTAGTCGCCCTCCGGGAAGTTGGCGTGGATTTTGGCGACCATCCCGTCCCAGCCGCCGGCTTCGATGAGGCCGATGATGGAGATGAGCATGGCGCCCAGCCAGATGAGCACGAACTGGAGCACTTCATTGAAAATGGCGGAGAGCAGGCCGCCGAGGCCCACATACAACATGACGGTGAGCGACGAAATCCAGATGGAGACGTGAATGTCCCAGCCGAGCACGACCTTCATCACCAGGGCCATGGAATACATATTGATGCCGCTCATGAAGATGGTCATGAGGCCGAAAGAAACGGCGGAGAGGGCGCGGGAGGGTTCACCGAAACGAAGTTTAAGATAACCGGGTACGGAGTGAGTTTTGGAAATGTAATAGAACGGGATCATCACCACGGCGAGGAAGATCATGGCGGGGATGGCGCCAATCCAATACCAGTGAACCGCCAGAATGCCGTATTGATAGGTCGCGGCGGCCCAACCCATGAGTTCGAGAGATCCAAGGTTGGCAGCAAGGAAGGAGAGACCGGCGATCCACGCGGTCATTTCACGGCCGGCGAGGAAGAAATCTTCGCCTGTTTTTGTGAAGCTCTTGAGGTAGAAGCCGATGCCCATGACGGCCACGAAATACAGTGCGATGACTGCGAGATCGACGGTCGAGAGGGTCATCAGCTGCGCTTGCAGCATCAGGGCTGGAAGAGTGGTTGTAATCGCTTGCACCAGCATATCGTATTGGACCTCATCCTTCGTGTCAAGGAAACGGCCCGCGTTTCAGAGAACCGGCGCAGGACCGGTGGAATCACGCAGGACGAATTCCGGATCGATCACCATTTCGTGATCGGCAAAGTTTTTTTCCGATTTGGAGAGTAGAGTATCGCAAATCAGATGCCCGATTGTATCGCGTGGAATGTGAACAGTGGTAAGGGCGGGGTAACAAAATTCGGAAAATTTGATGTTATCGAAGCCGGTGACGGAGATGTCGTGGGGCACGCGGATGCCGCGTTCGCGCAATTCGCGGAGGGCGCCGACGGCCATAATGTCGTTGACACAGACGATGGCGGTGAGGGGTTCGCCGGTAGCGAGGAGGGAACGGGTGGCGAGGCGTCCGCCATCGAGCGTATCGGAATCTGCCGCGGTACGCACTTCCAGACCCGGATATCGGGCAACCGCATCGAGCACGGGGCGGACGCGTTCGTTGATGGGGCCGAGGAGGGAGTGGTGGCCGACGAAACCGAGTTTGCGGTGGCCCAGGGTATAGAGGTAGTCGATGACCTTGTCGATTCCGCGGCGGTAGTTGACGCGGATATTGGTGATGTTCTGGCGGGGCGTGCCGACATCGTAGAACACGACGGGAATATTGCTGTCGGTGAGTTCGTCCATCAGCGCCGGCTCCATTTCGGAGACGACGGCGGCGAGCCCGGCAACGCGCCGGCCGATCATGAGGCGGATGGAAGACACCAGTTGTTCGCTGCGGTAATCGGTGTTGGCGACCACCACCTCGTAACCGGCGGCATGGGCGTCGCTCTCGACGGTTTTGTAGATATCGAAGAAAAAGGGGTTCTCCATATTGGAGACGATCATGCCGATGGTTTTGCTTTTGGCGCCGGCGAGATTGCGGGCGTGCAGGTTGGGATGATACTTCAATTCCTCGATCGCCTTGACGACGCGGGCGCGGGTGGAGGTCTTAACGACACTCGCATTATTGAGCACGCGCGAGACGGTCGCGGTAGAGACCTTGGCGCGGCGGGCCACCTGTTCCAGGTTCATGTGCCTAACATTGTACAAGAAATCGCCCGCGATGAAGGCCCGCGCTGAAATCGCTTACATGCCGGTCTGGGTTAGGCTTAGATTTAGTTCGCAGGTACGACAAAATGGCGAGTGCCCGCGTTTCCGGTGGCGCGGCGGCGCGGCTAACCGACCAGAACGGTGAAGCAGCCGAGGACGATGGCGCCGCCGTGCGCGGTCATGTCGCCGATGCGGGCTTGGGGTTGGCTCATGGTGAGCACGGTAAAGGAACCCAGAGCGATCACGTCGGGGGGACCGACGCAGACGGCCATGTCGCCGACGCGCGCGGCGGGGAGTCCGCCGATCAGGACGGTGATGGCACCGGGAGGCAGAATCGGACCACCTACGTGGGGCACGATTCCGGTGACCATCGGGCAAACATGCATGTCACTGATGCGGGCCGCGGGCATTCCCATAGGCCGATCTCCTTTTAAGCGCGCTGCTCCCAGAGCTTGACGCGATTGGACACTTCCACCCCTTGCGCAACGAAACTGCGGAACCTTTCGGGGGCCAGTTCGGGCTCCGTGGAAACAGCGGCGAAGATGACGGCGCCGGTGACGGCCTTGGCGGTCAGGAACTCGCCCGGGGGCACCGGAGGGGCATCGGGCGGACCGAGGCTGCCCCCGCTGAAGAAGGCAGCAAGTCCGGCGCAGCCGGCGGCGGTACCGACTCCGGCTTTATCGGCGGCGGCCATGGCGAGGCGGCGGTTTTCCTCCGAGGGCTGGGAAATCCAGCGCTCGGTGGCGTCCAGCGCGGCCTTGATTTTAGGCGGCGGCGATTCGGGGGAAGATCGGCGCGCGCAGACCCAGCCCCACCAGACCGCTTCGCGCTTGGGCAGCGCGTGGGCGAGGAAGCGCACGGCATCGGGAAACAGGGAATTCTCCATGAGCAGCGTTACCAGGTCTAGCGGATGCAGCTCCGGGCGGACCAGCGCCATCGCCTCGTCGCCGAGTTCGGCCACCGAGGAAATCACGACAGTCTTCGAATTGACCTGCGGAGAGGCACCCATATCAATTGATCATCACGATGCCGCCCTTTTCGATCAGCATGGCGTCACCCTTCACCTGCGTTATGGTGGAATGCACCTCGCACTGTATCTGCGCATCGATCTTGATCATCATGCCCTTGATGGTCACGCCCATCTGGTCGATTTTGATGCTGCTCTGGCCGACTTTGAGCTCGATCGATTGCATGGCCTCGGTCTCGATCTTGCCCACGTTCACTTTGTTGGTCTGATTGCCCAACTTGATGGTAGTCGACTGATTGCCCATGTCAAGTGTAGTCGACTGATTGCCTTTTTTGATATCGGTGGTCTGATTTCCGGTGTTGAGGGTGATGGCTTGATTGCCCTTCTCGACGATGATGGTCTCGTTGCCCTCCTTGACGGTCTGCTTCTCGTCACGGGTGATGACCGTGGTGCGGTCGCGCAGCACTTCATGCAACTCGTCGTTGTTGACGTGACCGTGCAGGTTTTTCTGCGACCAGAAGCTGACCAGTTCCTTCCCCTTCTTGTCCTCGAAGACCAACTGATTCTGTTTGATGTCGCCGGTATCGCCGCTGGGAGTGGAGTGGCCCAGCACGCCGCTGATGGTTTTGTTATCCGGCAGGGTAAAGGGCGGCATGTTCATCGCGTTATAGAGGCTGCCCACGACGATGGGGTGATTGACGTCGCCTTCGACGAAATCCACCAGCACTTCCTGGCCGATGCGGGGAATGTGGATGCCACCCCAGTTCTTGCCCGCCCAGAAACTGGCGACGCGCACCCAGCAGGAGCTGTTGACGTCGTTCTGCCCCTGGCGATCCCAGTGGAACTGGACCTTAACGCGTCCGTACTTGTCGCAGAAGATTTCGTCCCCGGCGGGCCCCACGACCGTCGCGCTCTGCACGCCGAGCACGCGCGGCACGGGAGTCACGCGAGGCGGACGGAAAGGCAGGGCGAACGGAATACAGGTGAACCCGTTGCGGTAGCGGTAGCCGTCTTCCACCTGGCTGACCGCAAGCGGCTGAGTGGCAGTGTGCTCCACGCTGGTGATGACGTACTTCCCGTCGTCGGAGAAGTGCTTGGTGAGGTCGAACGTGTGGCCCGAGATAAACCCGGCGTGACCGGCGTTGCCGCGAATCCGGATGCTGGCGACCGCCTCCTCCTGCATGCGGATGCCGACGGTACGGACGTTGTCCTCAAAAACGTGCTGCAGGCTGGCGGGCTGGTCGCCGCCTGCCTTATTGACGCCGTCGAAGCGGCTGGCATAGCCGCCCGGGTAGTCGTAGAGTTCCAGCTTGTCGTTACCGGCAACTTTCAGCTTGTGGGCCACGGTGCCGACGTTGACGGACTCCTGAATGGCCTTCTCCGCCTCCAGGTGTTTGTCGGGCATCTCGAACTTTTCATCCCAGGTGACATACTTGCCGGAACGGATCTCCTGCCCCTTGCTCCATTCGAAGATCCGGTCTTCCTGTGCCACGCTCTGCGTCTCTTCCCAGATTGGCTTGGCCAGGAAGGGGATCGCCGGATGGGTTGCGGGGGTGTTGGCCAGGACCAGCTGGTGGCCCGAGGCGGTGTGCTTGAAGAAGTAGTAGATGCCCTCTTCTTCCATCAGACGGCTGGCAAAAGCGAAATCCGTCTCGCGGTACTGGACGCAGTATTCCCGCTGCTGGAAGGTGCCTTCGATCTTGTAATCGACATCGATGCCGGTCAGCAGCTGTTTGAGGATGTCGGGGATGGTGAGGTGTTGAAAGGCGCGGCTGTCCAGCTTACGGTCAAGCAGCCAGAACATGGGCACCACTTCCAGCGTGTAGTGGGTGAAGTTGCCGTCGCGGACGCCCTGGGTGATGCGGCTGACGATGCCGTTGAAGTAGCGCTTGTTGGTGCTCGGGGAAATTTCGATGGTGACCTTCTTACCCAACAACTGGTCGAAGGGCAGAAGTTTGGCCTGGTCGGTCCAGACCGTCTGGAGCTGGAAGCGGAAAAGCTGGGAGAGTCCCTCCCGTCCCTGGAAGCTGACCAGTAGTAGAGCGTTCGCCCCCAACGGGGTGGTGAGCTTCATCGGGCGGTTCGCTTGATCGTACGTGGGCATGAGAACTCCTCCTTACCGGGCCGCTACTTTGGCGGCTGTACAGCGGCGCATGTTCTTCCCGGCCGACTGCTAGCTATACACAAATTCGCCGTTCTCGCCTAAGGCGACGTGAATGGGCGCAAGCTTCTGCCGCTCCGCGAGATTGCCCAGAATCTTACGGGAAATCTCGGGCAGCAGGGTATTGGTCAAAATGTTGTCGACGTTGCGGGCGCCGCTTTCCACTTCGGTACAGCGCCGGGCCACTTCGTCGATGAGCGCGTCGTCGTGGGTCAGCGCGATGCGGTGGGTCTCCAGAATGCGGCGCTGGATCTTGGCGAGTTTCAGGCGCACGATACTCTTGAGCGCTTCGTCACGCACGGGGAAATAGGGGACGATGACGAGGCGGCCGAGGAAGGCGGGCTTGAAGATTTTGTCCAGCTCCGGCTTGAGCGCCTTCACCAGTCCCACGGAACTGGGCATGGTTTCGGGATCTGCCGTGAGCTTCATCAGGGTCTCGGTGCCGGCGTTAGAGGTGAGGATGATGATGGTGTTCTTGAAATCGATTTCGCGGCCTTCGCCGTCTTCCATGCGGCCCTTGTCGAAGACCTGGAAGAAGAGTTCCAGCACATCGGGATGCGCCTTCTCCACTTCGTCGAGCAGGACCACCGAGTAGGGACGCCGGCGGACCGCTTCGGTGAGCACGCCGCCCTCGCCGTAGCCGACGTAGCCGGGAGGCGAACCCTTGAGGGTCGAAACGGTGTGCGCTTCCTGGAACTCCGACATGTTGATGGTGATCACATTGCGCTCGCCGCCATACAGCAGGTCGGCCAGGGCCAGCGCGGTTTCGGTCTTACCGACGCCGCTGGGCCCCACCAGCAGGAAGACGCCGATGGGTTTGCTGGGATCTTCCAGTCCGGCTTTGGAAGTGCGGATGCGCTCGCTCAGCATATCGAGCGCGTGATTCTGGCCGATGACGCGCTTGCCGAGGGTTTTCTCCAGGCTGAGGATGGATTGCATTTCGTCGCGCATCATCTTGCCGATGGGAATGCCGGTCCAGGCGGCCACGACTTCACCGACAATCTGCGAATCCACGCAAACGCGCATGAGGGGCGATTCGCCCTGCAGTTCTTCGAGGCGGGCAGTGAGGCCGGCGAGTTCCTCGCGCAGTGTGGCGGCATCCGCCTCGG
This sequence comes from Candidatus Solibacter sp., assembly GCA_039934035.1. Taxonomy (GTDB): domain Bacteria; phylum Acidobacteriota; class Terriglobia; order Bryobacterales; family Bryobacteraceae; genus Solibacter. Next base: position 10,182 of record JBDTMZ010000098.1, read on the forward strand.
ACGGCGCGGTGGGAGCGGTGCCCGCGGCGGCTGCTGCGGCAGCCGGCACGGCGGGAGTGGGCGGCGCGGGGGGCGCGGACGGCGCGGCGGCGGCGGCAGCGGCAGCCGGCACGGGTTCCAGCTTGCCTCGCACTTCGCGAATTTTCGAGACCAGGTCGCGCTCTTTTTCCCAGCGTTCCTTCATTTCCGCCAGACGGGTATCCAGGCCGGCTTTGCGGCTGGCGATGGCGGCCCGGGCTTCGCTGTGATCCGCGCCGAGGGCCGTTTCGCGCTCCAGAATGCGCGCCTGCACCGTGCAATCTTCCAGCTGACGGATGGCGTCTTCGATGGCGGGCGGCGTGGCATTCTGCCCCAGGGCGAGACGCGCGCAGGCCGTGTCGAGCACGCTCACCGCCTTGTCGGGTAGCTGGCGGTCCGGCAGATAACGGTGCGAGAATTTGACGGCCGCCGTCAGGCCCTCATCGAGGATGCGCACGTTGTGGTGCTTTTCCAGAACCGGCACCAGCCCGCGCAACATGACCTGGCACTTGGCTTCGGTGGGCTCTTCGACCTTCACGACCTGGAAGCGGCGCGCCAAGGCGGGATCTTTCTCGAAATACTTTTTGTACTCGCTCCAGGTGGTGGCGGCGATGGTGCGCAGTTCGCCGCGGGCCAGCGCCGGCTTCAGGATGTTGGCGGCGTCGTTCTGTCCTGCCGCGCCTCCCGCGCCGATCATGGTGTGCGCCTCATCGATGAAAAGGATGATGGGGGTGGGCGAAGACTTCACTTCCTCCACCAGACCCTTCAGGCGATTCTCGAACTCCCCTTTGATTCCCGCGCCCGCCTGCAACAGCGCGAGATCGAGCGTACGCACGGTGACGTTGCGCAGGCTGGGCGGCACATCGCCCTGCACGATGCGCTGCGCGAAGCCTTCCACCACGGCAGTCTTGCCGACGCCCGCTTCGCCGGTGAGAATGGGATTATTCTGCCGGCGGCGGGTCAGGATATCCACCATCTGGCGGATTTCGAAATCGCGGCCAAGCACGGTATCGATCTTTCCGTTGCGCGCGTTCTCGGTGAGATTGACGGTGTACAGATCGAGGTTCTGCGTCTTCCCCGCCCCGGGTTTGGCGGCGCCGGGAGCGCCTCCGGCGGCGGGAGCTTCGCCGGCGTCCGCGGTGTACTCGCGCGAGTCGGCCAAAATCGCGGGCAGCACTTTGCGCAGCGCTTCGGGTTCAATTTTGCGCAGTTCCTTGCTGAAGTCGTGGACCAGGCGGGAGAGTTCGTCATCGTCCACCAGGGCGAGCATGGCGGCGCCGGAGCGCACCTGCCCGGCATCGAATTCGAGCGACCCGATGGTCCAGGCCTCACGCAGCATACGGAGCAGCGACGGGCTGAAGGCGGGGGTCCGCGCATTGCCGGTCTTGAGACCATCCAGGCTGCGCGCCAGTTCGCCGGCCAGGCGGGATTTGTCCACGCCGAAATGCTGCAGGATGCCCGCAAAATCGGTGCCGGCCGTGTCCAGCAGTTTGGACAGGAAGTGCTCGATTTCCACGTCGTAGTGGGTTCGCGCCAGGCACAGGCCGGCAGCGCCTTCGAGATTGGAACGCATGGTGTCGTTGAGCTTGCCAACGATCGATTTCAGGGTATTCGCCATAAGGGTCTCCTATTTAATCTAAAGTTCCAGCACGGTCTGGCCGGCGTCCTCGGTGAACTCCACGGACTTCACCCAACTGGTCCAGCCGAGTTGCGGCCCATCGCCATCCTGCGCCTTCAACTCGCATTGCGGAACGTCCTGCTTGCGTAGAATCAACTGTACTTCGACATCGTACTCGCCGCCAGTGTAAAAGCGGGTGAGCGACTTGAGCTGCTTGTGCCCTTCGTGACCGGGCAGAAAATCCACATATTGATCGAGCGTCAGGGGGCCGAGTTGAATGCGGATGCGGGACTGCTGGTCCCAGGTCTCGTTGCCCACCACGGCACCCACACCGAGTTGCTCGGAATAATCGCCATTTCCTCCCAGGGAGCACTGAGATTCCTCTTCCACCGGGTACCAGGCGCCCACGAACTGCTCGATTTCCACGGGCACTCCGAAATAGTCCCACAGCACCTGACGCAAGCCGGTGGCGGAACGCGAATGCATACTCAACAGGCCGCCGTAGAAAAGTAGCGAATCGTCGGCCACTTCCTGACGGGATTGCAGGCCGGGAGTATTGAGGCCGATGAGCGCGAGCACGTGATGCGAAAAGCGGTCGAGTTCGCCGCGTTCGTAGGGGATTTCGAAGTGGAACTTCTCCCACGCCTGATAGAAGAGCGAAATCAGGCGATGGTTGAAGAGGTCGAGGAAATCGCGCATCGTGTAATCGCGCGCGCGAATGCGCTCATTGACCAGTTCGCAAAAGGCGCGCGGCAGAATGCCCTGCGGACCCTGGAGTCCGAAGAAATTGACGCGCATGAGCGGCGGACCGCCGGGTATCTGGCTCAGCGATTGAATTTCGCTGGCGGGAAACGACACGTCGGCATTGGCGGCGAAGCGCACCACTTCGGACGCGGGATTGCTGAAGCGGCCCACGACCTGGCGCCCGGGCTGGGTACGGGACATCAGCCGGATAGCCTGGAAGAACTCGAACAGGTACGGTTCCTGCTCGAGCAGTTCGACGATCGGCCAACGCGCTACAGCAGTATTTTCTGACCTGCCCGAGGTGGCCACTGCCGGAGGATCTCCTTTCTCTGCTTAGTCCGCACGCGGAGTTGGCTGAAGCTATTCATGGAGACGTAAAGTCCGAGGAAGTATTCGAGCACGGAGGCGAACAGATAGACGCCGCCGCCCACGAACTGCTCTTCGTCGAATTCCATCTCCACCTGGGTGCCGCGCGCGAAAACCACGCCGTCTTCGGACATGACACGCGCGAAGTGGCGGCGGCTGGAAAGCGCGGTGAGCCCGTCGATCTGTTTGCCGGAATAAGTGGAGCCGGTGAAGTTGTAGAGGCGCAGGATCTCTTGCAGGGCCTCGCGGCCGTCTTCCACCAGCGACAGGTAATTGAGGGAAAGCTGCGACACCAGGCGCCACATGGAGTCTTTCCCGACGGGCGGGCGAAGGGCGTCGGTCGGCTTGATGGTGGCCACGATGCGCTTGACGGGCAGCGCGCCTTCCAGATCGAAATCTCCCGCGTCGTTGCCGAAGGGCAGGCGGGCGGGCAGATCGCGATTGGTGCAGACGGTGCGCACGGTCAGGGCATCGAGGTTCGGTCTCACGGGGCGCGAGGAGAGGTCCACCAGGGAGACGAAAACGTCGGTGCCTTCATCGTCGCGATAGCCGGAGGGGCGGCGGGAGGAACGCCAGAACGCCTGTGTCTGGGCACGGTTCACGCCGTGGCGGTAGGAATAGAACGGCTCAAAGTGCACCACCTCTCCGGAATTCGGATTGGCGCTGATCACTTCGGTGATCTCAAAGACCTCGGTGGCGCGGCGGCGGGTTACGTCCGGGATGACCTGATATTCGTAGGCCGTGTGGTCCAGCAGAATGGGCTCGGCGGTCTGTTGGAACAGGTTGACGATGGGGACGCAGTTGAGCTTGAAGGTTTTCGGCCCGACGCCAAGTTCCAGCATCTGGCGGCGTTCGCCGCGTTCGAACGGCGTGATCATGAAGATGACTTCGATCTCGCTGCCGAAGCCCGCCTCCGTAATCTGCTCGAACCCGGAAAGGTCCAGGAAGAAGAACTTCTGCGGGAAACAGAAATACTCCTGCAGCAGACGATAGCCGACGAATGACCGGCGCGCGTAAGGCAGCATACCGTCGTCCTCGCCGAAGCCCACCGGCCGCAGGTTTTCCGCGGCGAGGATCACGGGCGGGATGCGCGATTTGGGGGAGGCGTCGCGCACGACGATGTGGCTGCAGTTATTGCAAAGCAGCTCGTAGAGCGTGTGCACCAGGTTGCTTTCGCCGTTGAGGTAGAAGCGCAGCGAAGAGAGCCCGAGCCTGGCGAAGGTGAGATCGCCCGCGCAGCGAAGATGAAGGTTGACCGCCGCCACGGCTTCCGAGCCGCGGAGCTGCGACTGCAGCCGGTCGGGCGTTTTCCACTCGGCATTGGCCACTTCGACGGGCCAGAACGTCTGCTCGTAGCAGGTGCGGAACTTGCAGGGCACGCCGTTGACGGGCTTGGAATTGAGCACGCTGCCGCGATTCATCTTGATACCGGTGTCGGGAGGCGGCGTCAGGGGATCCATGAAAAACTCCGCCACCGTCATGGAGGGGATGGGGCGGAGGTAGTGCGGATGCAGGATATTGAGCAGCGCCTCGGTGATCTCCGGAAACTCGTCGTCGATCTTGAGATGCACGCGCGCGGTGAGGAAGGCGAAGGCCTCGAGCATGCGCTCGACGTGGGGATCCTCGCACTTATCGGGTTCCAGCACGAGGCGGGACGCCACTTTGGGATACTTGGCGGCGAACTCCACGCCCATCTGGCGCAGGAAGGTCAGCTCGCGTTCGTAGTAGAGCAGCAGATCATCCCGCACTGGAATCCCCCTTCACCTGATATTCTCCGCTGGAGAGTTGCAAGGTGGTGTCGAAGGAAATGTGTTCGGGGCTGGGGTCCATCAGCAGCAACCCTTCGATCTGAAAGCGCATGACGTGCGGCGAACCGGGCGCGGGCTCCAGGGGGATCACGTTGATGCCTTTCATGCGCGGCTCGAAGATGGTGAGCGCCTCTTGCACCACGCGCGCCAGGCGGGTGCGGTCGCGCGACGATTCCCAGTTGAGCGCGTTGAGATCGGGCAGGCCGAAATTGTACAGCGAGCGCGCCAGTTCCGGGAACTCCGTGCCGGCAGGCTCGGGGATGCGGCGGGTATTGAGCAGCCACTCCAGATCGCGGCGCACGCTGGCGCGCAGCAGGCGCACCGATTGGGCGCGCGTCGGCGGCGGCTCGGTAACGCCGGCCGGGTCGCGATCGATGAGGCGCTCCAGCACCGACTGCGTGACGGTTTGTTCGGGTTCCCAACGCGCCATAAATTATCTCGACACGCTGAGCGCCTTCAAAGGATCGAGGCGGCAGATCCACGAATAGAGTTTGGTGCGCAGCTCGGCGTCACCGTTCTTGCCGAGACACTGGTAGAGCAGGGCGAGCGGGCTGGCGACCAGGTCTGACGCCTCCCAGTCTTCGAGTTTGCGGCGTTCGATTTCGGCGGCGAGATCCTGCAGCATCGGCAGGGCGATGTTGTCGTGGCCGGTGCTGACGCAGAGTTGGGAGAGCTGCACCTTGCGATTGAAGCGACCGCGTCCGCTGCGCTCCTGGCCGAGTTCGCGCATGAGCAGTTCGATGCCTTCCTGGGGGCGGCCGCCCCGGGCGGCTTCCATGGCCAACTGGAATACGTCGGGCGGCAGAGGCTCGCCGGCGGAGGCGTGCGCGGCTTCGGGCTCGCTGGTGTACCACGGATCCTGCGCCGGGGGCGCAGCGGCGGCAGCGACAAGGACCGTTTCCTGCAGCCAGGCGCGGGTTTCGGCGTTGGCTGTGGGTGTATCGTCCATCATCGTGAGGTCGGGAAGCGCCGGATAGTCGGCCAGCAGGGCGCGCAGGCCGGAGACGATGGCATTGCGAATGGGATCGTAGTAGCTGCCGAGTTCCATGCAGGCGCGCGCAGCGTAACGCTGCAAGTCCAGCCAGCCGCGTCCGCACTCCATGCCCATGGCAGTTTCGGCAGCTTCGAGGACCTCGGTCCAGTTGTATTCGAGCGCGCAGGCCTTCAGCTTCTGGCGGATTTCGGTGGGCGGCGGCGCCAGCGTTGTCTCGTCGATTTGCTCACCGGAGGCGCGCAGTTCACCCCAGCGAAGGCCGCGCAGCAGCAGATACGGTGCTGGGCTGTAAGTATCCTGCTGGCGCAGGAATTTGGCGCAGGCGACGATCCGCGCCACGGCATCGTCGCGATCCACCGGCTCCGCGGAGAGAGCGCCGCCTTTGCGCACGGGAACGCGCGCGGGGGCAGCGGCGACAGCGGGCTTACCCCAACTGGAGGCGGCGTCTTCGGCCGCTTCTTCGGCGGCGGGTTCGGGCTCGGCGACGGGCTCGTCCGGTTCTTTCTCGCGCTTGCGCTGGAGCAGGCTGTGCACGGTGCCGCGCACTTCCTCGAGCACATTGCGCAGGGCGGAAAAACTCGGGGAATCGTTACCGAAGCGGGCATCGCAGACCTCGCCAAGCTGCGCCAGCGATTCCAGGCAGGTGTCGAACAAGGCTTCGAGATTGACGTAGAAGGTCTTCGGCGTCGCGTCGAAATCCCGATCGAAATCCTCGGGCGCGAGTTTGCCTTCGGCCAACAGCCCGGCGCGTTGAAGCTGCTTGTCTTCGCTCTCGCCGGCGGCTTCCTCGGTGGGGACGGAACGCGATTCCTTAAACCTGATCCAGGTCAGCCCGGAGCGGGTCAGGGAGACGCCTTTGACGGCCAACTCCAGTTTGTCGCCGACCCACTGCAATTTGCCGGCGCGGAACTCGGCGTCGCCATCCTCGAGTTCGGGGTAGAGGGTGTCCCAATAGGTTTCGATGAGCCCACGATCGAAGTCCAGCACCTCGCGGAGGCCGTTGATTCCCTCGCGCCGCAGCATGGCCTCGGCGAGCCATGCGGTGAGTTGGAGGTCCTTGGTTTTGGTGGAGAGGGCTTCGTTGATCAGCTTGATGGTGAGCGGCCAATCGGCGGTCTTGCGCCCGCGGGCCCAGTCGCCCTGCGGGACGTCGTCGTCCTCGCGGCGCGCTTCTTTGATCTTGTCGAAGATCGGGGAGTAAAGAAGATCGTCGCCGCACGGTTTCTCCGGCGAGATCGGATTGAGCAAATCACTCGGAAGAGGCATGGGTTACGGGGATCTCCTCAGGCGCAGTGATCTCCAGGCTACGGACCTCCAGGATGGGAACATCTTCCCCATCGACCAGGAGCATCTTCATGCCGAAGGGCAGCGGGTTGCCGGCCTCGGGCTCTTCCCAAACCGTGGCGCGGCCCAGGCGCACGGCATCGTCGGCGTGGCGGAACGAAAAGGGGGATAGCACCGGAACCAGCACCTCGCCGAGTTCCTTGCCCTTGAACGCAGGTCCGGTACGGACCTGGGCCGGAATCCAAAGCAGATCGCGCAGGCGCTTGGGCGCTTCCATTTGAATGGTAGCGATATGCGCCAGCGGGAGCCACATGTATTGTCCGGCGGCGATGATTTCTAGACGCGGTCCGATGCGCGGATCGGAATCCTCGACGGCTTCGAAGGGAGTGCCGTTCAGCGACCCGCGAATGGCCGGGGCATTTTCGGGTAATCCGGGATAGTCGTTTTTGGCGAAGAGATCGTGGCGCGAGCGCTCACCGGCAAGCGCCGCGCGATACAGCAGGCTACCGGTCAGGGCATCCGGACCCGCCTGCGACAGGACGTCCAGATGCTTCTCGGCGCGATCGTATTCACCCGCAAAGCTCAAGAGCTCAAAGAGAAAAGTGCGGCGCTGCGCGTCCATCGGGTTGTCGCGCAACTCGGCAACCAGCGCCTGCACAGCGGCATTGAGCTTGCCTGCTCGATAAAGTTCTTTGGCAGTCACAAAAGGGGCCCCCGAAATCAGAATGCCGGTGAACGCCGCGAAGCGTTCACCGGCTGCAACCTGCCTAACCCTTGATGTTCTTTATCGCGTCCCAACCACCGTGGATCGCGCCGCCCAGCGCCTTGCCATCCGGACCCTGCGGCTGGTAATCGATTTCCATCTTGCCGTAAGCCATGGAGACGGATTCGGTGGGAGCGTCATCGCCGCCCGTTGAACCGGACCACTGGATCGACTCAACGAAAACGGTGGAGAACGTGTACTTGAGATATTCCACGGGCTTTTCACCGGCCTTGCGCAAGGTGACGGTCACCTTTGCGTAGTGCGTACCGGAGGCGCTCGCCTGAAACAAAACCGGGCTGACCTTGTCCGTCTTCTTCATGAAGTTGAAGCTGGACAGGGAGACTTTCCCCGCCCCGGCGCCGCCGGTAGCGGAGCCAATGGTTGTGGGGTTAGACGCCCCGAGAGAGAAAGAGTAGATTTCGATTTCGCCCTTATGCTTGCTGTCGGTAGATTCACCGGCGACGTTAGGGGTTTCGATCTTGACAAACGCATCAAACGGCATAGTTTTCCTCCTGGATTCACTGCTTGGTACTCTTCGCGCCCCGGGCCCTTAGGCCCGGGATTCGATTTCCTTACTTGGCCCCTTGCGGAAGTTCCGCCACGAGGCGCAACGAAATAGTGAGCTCGTCCAATTGGAAGTGGGGCTTCAGGAAGGCCACGGCGCGGTATGCGCCCGGCTTGCCCGGCACATCCACCACTTCGATTTTGGCGTCGCGGAGCGGCTTGCGGGCTTTGATCTCCGCCGCCACGTCGTCATTCCCAACCACATATTGCAAAATCCATGTGTTCAGGAAATCTTCGCATTCCTTGCGCGACATAAAGCCGCCGATCTTGTCGCGCATCATCGACTTCATGTAGTGCGCGAAACGGGAGATCGCGAGGATATAGGGCAATTGGGTGGACAGCCGCGCATTGGCATTGGCGGCATCTTTGTCGTACATCTTGGACTTCTGCGCGGACTGCACCGAGAAGAAGGCAGCGTAGTCCGTGCCCTTGCAGTGCACCAGCGGAACGAAGCCGAGATCGGCCAATTCCTTTTCGCGGCGGTCCGTAATCGGCGCCTCGGTGGGGCACTTCAAAGCAATGTCCCCGGAATCGGTCGTGAAGTTGTGGGTGGGCAGGCCTTCCACCAAGCCTCCACCCTCCACGCCGCGAATGGCGGCGCACCAACCGTAGTTGGCGAAGGCAGCGGTGAGCCGGGCGCCGAGCGCGTAGGCGGCGTTGCCCCACAGGTACTTGGAATGGTCGGAACCATCCACACCTTCCTGGTAATTGAAGGCATCCACGGTGGCGCCGCCCTTGCCATAAGGCAGGCGCATCAGAATGTGAGGCAGGGCGAGTCCGACGTAGCGCGAATCTTCGCTGGCGCGGAAGCTTTTCCACTTGGCGTACTCGGTATTGTCGAAAATCTTCGCCATGTCGCGCGGCGCATCGATGGTGGTGAAGCTATCCAGATTGAGCATTTCCGGATTGGCCGCGGTGAGGAAGGGCGCATGCGCGGAGGCGGCGACTTTGGAAATGCGCTCCAGCAGATCGATGTCTTCGGGTCCGCGCCCGAATTCGTAATCGCCGATCAGGGCGGCATACGGAGCGCCGCCGAAAACGCCGTACTCTTCCTCGTACACTTTCTTGAACAGCGCGCTCTGGTCGAATTCCGGCGCGCGCTGCAGATCGCGCAACAATTCCGTTTTGGTGGCGTTGAGTACCCGGATCTTCAGCTTGTCGCTGGTTTCGCTCTGATCCATGAGGTAGCGAAGTCCGCGCCAGCTGCCTTCCAGCTTCTGGAAACTCGCATGGTGCAGCACTTCGTTCAACTGCACGGAGACCAGGCGATCGATTTCGGCGATGCGCGCGGTGATCATGGCTTCGGCGTCTTTCGACACCGTCATGGAGCCCTTGAGCACCTGCTCCACGAAATCCTTCACCAGGTTCTTGCCCCGGTCCAGGCTTTCAGCGCCCCGCGCCAGGCGGCCTTCCGAAACGATCTGGTCCAGGAGACTGGTTTCCTGTACCTGTTCGGATGCCTGCTGCGTTCCTACTGCTTTTTGCGCGTCACTCATTGGATTCCCCCTTGAAGCCGATCTCTTCGCGCAGTTTCGCAAGCTTGGACTTATCGCTCACGGCTTCGCGGAGCAGTTCCTCCAGCTTGTCGTTGCCCTGCATGTTGCCGCGCAAATCGCTCAGACGCCCGCGGAGATCCAGCAATTCCTTGAGCGGTCCAACCTGGCGGGCGACATTCTCAGGAGAGAAATCGTCCATGGTTTTGAAGTTCAGGTCCACACTCAGCTTGCTGTCCGGATCCTTGGAGAGCTTGTTCTCCACGGAATATGCCAGACGCGGCTTCATGCTGGCGAGCACGTCATCGAAATTGTCTGGATTCACCTCCACGAATTTGCGATCTTTCAATTTCGCCAACGGCTCTTTGGACTGGCCCGTGAAGTCGCCCATGACGCCCATGACGAATGGCAGTTCCTTTACTTCGATGGCATCGCCGACTTCGACGTCGTATGTAATCTGTACCCGCGGCGGCCTTACCCGATCAAGTTTGTGTTGCGTGCTGTTGTTTGCCATAAACACTACCCCCAAGTTCCGAAGAATGCCGGGCGGATACTTTTCCCGCCCGTTAGATCGCAAACAGAGTACCAAAAAAAAGACCCGGCGACTACTAACGTCATATTTTGGGTAATTTCATGAAGTGCTTCTGTTTCAGTAAAAAACAGCGAAGCATCCGAATTCGCGCTCGCCGGGCTGAGCGCCGGTCGTGTCCACGCAGTGTGCGTATGTCCACTTCATTGACACTCGGCCCCTTTACTCGGGCAGGGGCCAGGCGGCCAATTGAAGAATGCCGCCGGCCACCAGGTTGCGCAATCCGTTGGCGAATTCCTCCGGTGGTTCCGCGGAATCGATCAAGCCGCTCTCCCTGGCGGCCACAAAATGCTCCCGCCATGTTTTTACCCCATCGCACTCCGAAACCACCTGCGCCACCCATCCGGGACAGGGCAGGGTGCTGTCGAAAACGTGGTTGGCTTCGAGCAGGCATTCGCCGCTCATAAAACGGCCTTCGTGCACGCGGTGAATCGTCTTTAAAAGGCAATGCGGAGAAATGGAGGGCCGGCACTCAAACAGCATTTCGATTCCGTGCGGGGCGGCGGCGGCGGATTCCCATTCCAGCAGCCACTCCATGGCGCGCCCGGTGAATTGATTCCCGGACTGCATGCGCCCGGTGGCGGGAGGGCGGCCGCCGTAGTGGCGGCGAATCAGCACCCAGCCGTAGTAGATGAAAGTGGTCCGGGTGGCCTTCCACATGGCTGACCGGAAGCGCTGTTCTTCTTCATTGGGCGCATGCCTGGTTGGTTTCTCGACCAGCATTTGCTCTGGCGTGCGCAGCCATCGCGAGACCAGGATGACATCGAACTGAGCTTGATCTTTCCCCAGCCAGCGGCGAATGCGCTGCTCGAATTCCTCGCCTTCGCGGTCGGTGGCCATTTGCAGGGAATAGAAGCAGCCGCCGGGGCGCAAAACGCCGGGCAGCCCTTCGATGGCGCGCCGGACGATCTGCTCGCCATCTTCGCCGCCATCGCGGAAGATAATGCCGGTTTCCTTGGCGGGAATATAAGGGGGATGGGTGACGATGCGATCGAACGTCTGTCCTGCGAAGGGCTGATACATATCGCCCAGCACGACGGTCAGGTTCGAAAGTCCGGCGAGGCGGCGGTTGAATTCCGCAAAGTGCTGGCAGCGGGTGGAGATGTCGCTGGCCCACACGTGTTGGGCGCTGCGCGCGCCTTGCAGGGCAGCGATGCCGGTGCCGGTGCCGAGATCGAGCATGGCCTCGCACGGGGTCTGGGGCAGGCGGCCGATGAACTCGCGGGTATTCTCGAAGATGGCCGGGTAGACGACGTCGGGAGGCAGGGGGCAGCGCTCGCCGTCGGGCGCATTCCCCCGGTCGCAAACCGTCAGTTCGGTGGATACCGGCAGAATGGCCGCGGTGGCGAACAGCAGGCCCGGCAGCTCGGGATTGCGCGCGATCAGCTCGAAGGACCAGAGGGTCTCGAGCCCGCCTTCGGGCAGGACGCGCTGCAACTCATCCTCGCGCGTGTACACACAGTCCAGAAACAGGCGGATCATCGCCTCCGCCGGCGACTTCGTGGTTTTGCCGATCAGTTCCGCGACCGGCCCGGTCTTGTACTGGGCCAGGTCCGCCACCTTGATGTGCCGGCAGATCCCTTCATAGCTGTAGTCGCAGGCAGCGAGCAGAGCACGCAAATCGGCAAACTCCTGTTCGGTACCGAGGCGCGGGAGTTTCTGGTGCCAGGGAAAGCTTTCAGCATGCGCTGGAGTCATGAACGAGAGAATACCACCGCCGCAACAGGTTGGCTGACCGAGCTCAGTTCTGTTACTGTGATTGCAAATGAAGCGACTGCAACCGGTGATATGGACCAAAGGCACATTCCTGAGTCCGCAGCATCTACAGTTGCAGGACCGCTTCCTCGAGAACCTGCTGCAATTTCAGTTGGACAGCCTCGCGTTCCGCCCGTGGGGATTCCGTTCGCTGCAAATCAACCGGGAAGGGCTGGCCGCCGGATCGTTCGGCATTTCCAGCGCCTCGGGGATTTTCCCGGATGGGCTGCTGTTCGACATTCCGGGGTCGGACGGCGCGCCGGCGCCGAAACTGCTCGCCGAGTGTTTCGAGCCGGACCAGACCACGCTGGACGTTTACCTCTCGGTGCCGCAATACCGCGAGCGCGGCCTGAATGTGGCCACCAGTTCGCGCCAGGGGCTGGCCCGATACCGGGCGGAAATCGAGCTGTTCCGCGATGAAAACACGGGGCTTACGGAAAAGCCGGTGCAGGTGGCGCGCAAGAATCTGCGACTGCTGGCGGAAGGCGAATCGCTGGACGGCTTCAGCAGCCTGAGGGTGGGCCGCATCCTGCGTACCCCCGCCGGGACGTTTCAGGCCGACCCGCGTTTTGTGCCGCCGCTGCTCAATTTTCAGGCTAGCGATTACCTGAAAGGAATCGCGCGGCAACTGGTGGAGATCCTGACCGCCCGGTCGGGCGCCATTTCGGGACTACGCCGCCAGAAGAGTCAGAGCCTGGCGGATTTCACGGCGGCCGATATCGCCAATTTCTGGCTGTTATACACGGTGAATACGGCGTTTCCGCAATTCCGCCATCTGTTCGAAACGCGCGGCGGGCATCCCGAGGAGTTGTTTTCGGCGATGCTGTCGCTGGCCGGGTCGCTGACCACGTTTTCGTCGCGCGTACATCCGCGCGATCTGCCGGCCTACGATCACGACGACTTGGGCGGTTGCTTCGCCGCGCTGGACGAAAAACTGCGCCTGCTGCTGGAGACGGTGGTGGCCAGCAACGTCGTCTCTCTGCCGCTCAAGTTGATGAAGCCTTCCATCTACGCCACCGCGCTCGATCACGATAAGTACCTGGTGAATACCAAGATGTATCTGGCGATCAGCGCCGAGACGGTGCAGGCGGAGATCGTGAACAAGACGCCTAACCTGGTGAAACTCTGCTCCGCCAGCCATATCGAACACCTGGTGCGTCAGGCGCTGCCGGGGGTTCCGATGACGTACCTGGCGCAGCCTCCGGTGGCGATTCCGGTGAAATTGAACTTCCAGTATTTCGCCTTGAATCAGACAGGTCCGGCGTGGGAATCGGTGCAGCGGGCGCGGAATTTCGCGGCGTACATTCCGGGGGACCTGCCGAATCCGCAGGCGGAATTGATCATTGTGCTGCCGCAGGGCAACTAGGACGGTCTGAAGGCCGGCGGGTGGCTAACGAAAGGAAAATGGCCTATCCTTTCGTTAGGAATAATGTAACGAAAGGATTCTGCCTAAGCAAATCCAAAGCAATTTGGCCGCCGATGAACGCCGATAAACGCAGATAAGAAAACGGTCGGGTTTATCGGCGTTCCTCCGGGTTCATGGGCGGCCCATCCTCCGCCCGAGACTCTACCGCCGCGCCAATAAGTAGACGACAATTCCGCCGGCTAGAAACGCCAGGAGGCAGAAGATCACGATCAGCAGGGTGTTGCTGCTGGATTTTGGCGCCGCTGCGGCCATCTGCGGCGGCGCAGGGGCCTGCATTTGCGGCATCTGAGGCGCTTGCATTTGCGGTGCCTGCATTTGCACTTGCGGTGCCTGCATCTGCACTTGCGGCGACTGCACTTGCAGTTGCGGCGGTGGATATTGCGGCATCTGCATCTGCGGCGTTTGCATCTGCGGCATTTGCATCTGCGGAGCCTGGGGCGCGGGCGCCTGCGGTGGAGGCGGCGGGCTGACGCCGGCGGGCCGCGAAATCATCATCGTGTATTCGCTGGGCGCTTGCGGTTGCTGAGCCGGAGGCGGCGGCACGTTTGCGGGCGCGCGGAACACGTTGGTCGCTCCGCTTCCTCCGCCATAGTTGACGGGCGGCGGGGGAGGCGGGGGAACTGCCGGGGGAGGCGGAGTGTTGCCCAGCGCTCCGGGACCGAACATGCGGGTATACTCGCCGCCCGTGGGAGCGGCAGGCGCAGTCGGCGGCGGTGGCGCGGACGTTGGATACTGCGAGGGAGAAGGGAATTGCGGACCGGTGGGCTTCGGCGGGTTGGCCGCGTGATAGAACTGCGTGAACTCGCCGCCCGTGGCTGACGGCGCGGGATCGGGGTGAGCCGGCGCGGGCGATTGAAACATACGCGTGAAATCGCCCGGCTCCTGCTTCCTGGGTTCGGGCACGGGCCAGTCGCCGGGCGCGGCCACATCGGGCAGCGGCGAATTGAAGAGGCGCGTGAAATCGCCGGGCTCGTCACTCTTCGCAGGCGGCGGCGCACTGCCCCTCGGCGGCGCGGGGAACGACGAGGTGTTGGCGGTGGGCGGCGGCGGCGATTGGAACATCTGCGTGAATTCACCGGGCTCGGACGCGGGCGGCTTACTGGCGGGCGGAGGCGGCGCACTGCCCCTCGGCGGCGCGGGGAACGACGACGTATTGGCGGTGGGCGGCGGCGGCGATTGGAACATCTGCGTGAATTCACCGGGCTCGG
>JBDTMZ010000099.1:0-50737 GCA_039934035.1 Candidatus Solibacter sp.
GGGGTGGGCCAAATTAGACGATCAAAGTGGGCCAAATTAGATGAGCGAACTCAAATGGCTGACTCGGTGCAGATACGAAGAAATAGTTCGCGACAAGTATTCCTTTTTCTCCTATGCCATTCAGGCACTCGGCGCCAAATACGATAGCGCACGCCTGCAAGAAGTCCTTGACACGCCCGTCCACGACGCTCGGTTCAACGTGGGCAAAGTGGGCCGATCCATCGAAGGACTGTCCGAAAGCAACAAGCTGCTGCTGGAGCGAAAGTTGATAGAACACCCCCAGGACCTCATGGAGTTACTCCATGAACTGCCGTGGTGGCCCAACAGTGGGCGGCGCAATACGGCCGTTGAGCGCACGGCGTGAACTCTGTTCCCGTGCCAGTATTATTTGTTGGGTATTCTGCTTGTCGATATCGAGTCCACTGTAAGCGTCTGACGGATCCATCTTGTAAGCGTCCGCGGAATCCCTCTTGAACGGCGTGCCGGAGGTTGCTATCACAGTGGTCACATGGAAATCGTGGCGCACGGATTGTGGCGGCGGCCGAGAGCACGGTGAAAATTCGGCGTCGCTGGCATCCCGTGGTGGACCCCCTGGGTCTGGGTGGCGACGTACGCGGCGCTGATGGCGGTGTACGTTGTCAGGTGGCGGATGGGGCGGCTGACACCCTTGCGGTTGGCGTCGGTTGCCACAGATCAGAGAAGTTCGAAAGGCGTACACGGTGGCCCGCCACAACCAAATCAATATACGGTGTATTTGCCCAGGCTCGTCTCGCCGATGTCAATGCCCGGGTCTGAGCAGCGCGCCGTGGATGCGGGTTCACCCCAAAGTGGATTCCAGCGGCTCATCTTCCCGAATCAGTTGGCGGATTTCTCTCGGCACCGGTGGACGCCCGGCTGGCCATGACGAACTTTCCAGGTCCAGAACGGCCGAAAGCCCTTAGGTGCCAGCCAATGACAGTTTCCAGCTTGACAATGACCAAGGCAGTTCGTCAATCGCTACAGACTGCGCACAGCCACCGATCGGCGGACGTAGTTTAGGCCGCTTCACCGAGCGACGCAGGACGCCGAGCTGGTGCCGAAGCGCGAGATTCTCCAGCTGAAGAGCAGCTCGAATGAAGGCTGCCGGCGTGGCGGCGGCGAACACGTGTCCGCTGAGCGCTAGACGGAAGAGTTGAAGGAGGAGACGCAAACTCCATGTTCTCATTCAGCTCGACATTCCCGATAGGCACAGGTCGAATCTTGCCCGTAGCCTGACAGCAATCATCAAGCTGACGGTGGAACCGCCGCGTGGTGAACGCAGCGGCTCTCGCGTCACATGGGAAGCTGGCTACGCTAGGTTCACGTCTTCAGCTTGCAGACCTTTTGGCCCCTTCTTCACCTCAAACGACACCCGTGCGCCCTCTTCAAGCGAACGATATCCGCTGGCTGCAATCGCGGAAAAGTGAACGAAAACATCTTCTCCGCTCTCGCGCTGGATAAATCCAAATCCTTTTGCGGCGTTAAACCACTTTACAGTTCCTGTTTCTCTCAAGTCGGCTCCTTCTGTAATCTGACCCTGACGTATCGATTGAGGATGGGCACAGCCGACTGAACCAAGATTCGAAAGGCGGTCCAACGGAATCAAAAGACGGACAAGGACGATAGCCTCTTTAGCTTAACACTCACTTGCCAGTTCCGGGTGTGGCCATCATTCCCCTAAACCCATTGGTCGAAGAGGGAGGTCCATTACAGTACCCGTTCGCGGAGGCATTGCAGGCAACTCCATTGACAGACGACGCCGTTTGCAGGGCAGACCGTGGCGTCGGGAGAGCCGCTACTCAACCCGCAGCAGATGAATTCTGACCGGGCCTCCAGACCAGCCTCCCGGTTCACGCACGTCTCAGCGGAGCCGTGTGGGGAGGCTGCTGCGTTGCCCTATTGCCGGTAGGCCTTCACTCCAACTGCCGCTCGAACTCCTCGATGCTATTGACTACCGCAACCCCAATGGAAAATTAGTAACAAGCGTCATCGGCAGCGCTCCCTCCAGTGGTTGAACGGGAATCAGGAACCGGCCGTCCGGGCCCACATCGAATCTGACACTAGGCCTCGGATCGATCCGCGAATCGAACAACGCTTCGGGCTTTCCGATCTCCAATCGCCCATGATCGCTCTTCACCGGGACTGCCATCATTTTCCGGCCTGCCGTAACATAGTAAAGTTCTTTTCCGTCGCGACGCCAGACCGGCTTCTCGCCCCCGCCGATCGATAGCTGGTACTTGACGCCGGGGTTCGGGAATGATTGCACGTAGATCTCCATGCGCCGCGTCTCGTCCGAGGAGTACGCCAGCCACTCGCCGGAAGGTGAGATGGCCGGTTGCCCCTCATTCGCCGGGCCGGCCAGGTAGGGCCGCGGTTTCTCGCCCGCCTCGTCCAGCCGCAGCATCCATAAATCGCTGCCCGTCGTGCCTGATGGATTCAGGCGGGCCACCACGTACTTCCCGTCCCGGGACCAGGAAGGCAGAGTGGTCGTGCGTGGCGTCTCTCCCCATGTTCCCGTCGTCAATTCCGCGGACGCCCCGCTTGCGATCGTAGACTTCACCAGAACCGCCGCCTTTCCTTCTTCCACGCGGCAGAAGATCAGTGACCCGCCATCCGGCGACCAGGCCGGTTGCTGGGCGCGCGTTCCCTCCCGTTGGAAAGTGAACCGGGAGGAAGTTCCTTTCGCAACGTCATGGAGCCAGATATCTCTCGACAGGACACCCCAGGCTTCTAACGCCACAGTCCTTCCGTCCGGTGAGATCGCGGCTGTGGCAGAGTTTGAGTCGCCTACCACCCCTAGCGCCTTCCCCGTGCGGTCGAACCATGTCAGCCGCGCATTGTTTCCCGGTCCATTCCCCATGTACACCAGCGAACCCTCCTGCGTCACCGAGAACTGATGCTGTGCCCAAATCGCGATGCTCTGGTCCACGGATTCCGCCACGGGACGCGCCTCGCCCGAAAGTTGGAAGCTTTTGATGTCGAACCGCCGAGTCATCAGGACGGATTCGTCGATTCCGCGCTCAGTGTAAACCATCAGCCCGGCCGTGGCGACGTATTGTGCGTGGCCTGCCCCGCGCATGACCAGGGTTCTTTCCTTGGAATCCAAATCGCCCACGTAAATGGCGCCCCGGTCCACCGACTCCCGGTGTCGGGCGGTGTACAGAAAATGCCGCCCGTCCGGCAGAAACCAGGGCAAGCGGTGGGAAACTTCCCCGGCCTGCCCGTCCATCGCGGTCACCGGTACGGCAGTTCCACCGCTCTCACTGATACGATAGAGCGGTCCAACGCCGGCGCGCGGGAAGACGATATCTCCCCTGCTGGACCACGAAGCTCCGTGTACGTTGCCGTCGGCGGGCGCCAGTGTCACTGCTGCGCCCCCCGCAATCTCCACACGCTTGAGATTGCCGCTGGCTGAGAATCCAAGCGATCGGCTGTCTGGCGACCAGAAGGGGGTCGACGCACCCTCCGTGCCCGTAATGCTCCGCGCCGCCAGCGAATCCAAATCGCGCACCCAAAGCATCGACTGCCCATCTTGCAATGCGGCGAAGGCTATTTTACGGCCGTCGGGCGACAGCGCCGGTGGACTGTCCAGTGCAAATGACGCCTTGTCGGGTGGCAGCAGGAAAGTTTTCAGCAGCCTCGGCGGCGGCTCCTGTGCATGGCGATATGCCACCACGCTCAGTCCGCCCACGGCCAGAAGCAACGCAGCCGCCACACCCCACGCGACCTTGGCGGACCTTCCTTGCCCCGGCGACGCGGCGCGCGCCGGCATCACTCCGTTCTTCACATCCTCGCGATATTTCTGCAACGCGATGCGCGCCTCGCCGATCGCCTGCAAACGCACTTTCACGTTGCGCTCCAGGCACCGCCGCAAGAGCGAGGTCACCGCCTCTGGCACGGATGCGGGAATCCGCCCCCATTCGATCGGCGCGCGTAGCACGTCGGCCAGTGTATGCGAGAGCGTCTCGCCCTCGAACAGCCGCGTGCCCGTCACCATTTCCCACAGCACGACTCCGAAACTCCAGATGTCGCTGCGATGGTCCACCGCCAACCCCGATGCCTGCTCCGGACTCATGTACGCTGCCGTGCCGACAATCATGCCGGACAGCGTGGCCTGCATCGTCATCGTCGCGGTGCCCCCCGCGCCGGCGGCAGCTCCCCGTGCCGGAGTCGTCGCCAGTCCGAAATCCAGCACCTTCACCACGCCCTCGCTGGTGACCATAATGTTGTCCGGCTTCAGGTCCCGGTGCGTAATGCCTTTCTCATGCGCCGCCTCCAGCGCCTCCGCGATCTGGATCGCGTACTCCACCGCAAGCTCGACGGCCACAGGGACCGGGAGAGTGGAACCGTTCACCAGTTCCATCACCAGCGCGCGCGTCTCGCCGTCTTCTTCGAAGCCGTACACCTGCGCAATATGAGGATGATTCAACGCCGCCAGCACTTTTGCTTCGCGCGCGAACCGTCCCAGCCGCTCGGAGTCCTGCGCGACCGCGGCGGGCAACACCTTGATCGCGACTTCCCGATCCAGCCTGGTATCGCGCGCCCGGTACACTTCCCCCATCGCTCCGGAGCCGATAGGCGGACCCATGGTGTAGTGTCCGAGTCGGGCGCCAGCGGGGAGTGGCATGTGGCTCACGATTATATCTCTTCGGTGGCTCTCGCGCCCCAACGCATCGAAGCATAACGCCTCGAAGCAACGTCTCGAGCACCAGAATGTCTCGACACAGCTCTGGGTTTTCGGCCTGAGGAACGCCTTAGCTTTTCGCCTTCGAGGCCGCCCGCCGCAAAACGATCCGCCACACTCTGCGTTTCCTCTGCGTCTCTGCGTCCCTGCGGGGCATGAACCTACACCAACCCAGATCTCCCCCAGACCGCAGGTACCGCTTCCGGCAGTACAGGAATGTATACTGAACTGAGCCGGGAAGTGAAGCCCTGGATCATACCTGAAACTCCCGTATTCGAAGGCTGGATGAGATTCCGGATGGACGCCGCTCCTGGTAGGACCAATAGATCAACATGAAAACAAGAATTCACTTTGTGTCATTGCTTGCACCGGCGCTCACGCTGATTGGCGCCACTTTGACGATGGCCGTTCCTGCTGTGGCGGCTCCGCCGCGCCCGCAAGGTCCGTGTGACATCTACGACGCGGCGGGGACTCCCTGCGTCGCGGCCCACAGCACCACGCGGGCGCTGTACGCCGCCTACAATGGTCCGCTCTATCAGATCAAGCGCACGTCCGACGGCAAAACGCTGGACATTGGCATTGTCCAGCCTTCCGACGCGCCGGTCCCGGACGCGGGCGGGTATGCCAACGCGGCCGCACAGGATACGTTCTGCGCCAACACGCTTTGCGTCATCAACGTAATCTACGACCAGTCCAGCAAGAAGAACCACCTGTACCAGGCTCCCCCCGGACCGAATTTCCCGGGGCCGTCGAAGGGCGCGTACGATACCCAGCCGATTGCGGACATGGCGCCCATCACGATCAGCGGGCACAAGGCGTATGGCGTGTTCATCATGCCGGGCATGGGGATGCGCAACAACGATGCCAGCGGCCTGGCGATCGCCGATGAACCGGAAGGCATCTACTATGTCGTGGACGGCACGCACTACGATAGCGGCTGCTGTTTCGACTACGGCAACTCTTCAACCAACGGGCGCGCGGTGGGCACCGGCACGATGGAAACCACCTATTTTGGCACCTCGACGGGTTGGGGGAGCGGCAACGGCCCGGGACCGTGGATCATGGCCGACCTCGAGGCGGGACTCTTTTCCGGCTATAACGCCAAGCAGAATACCGGCGATCCGACCATCGATTCGTGGCGGTTCGTGACTGCCGTGGTGGATGGCGGCGGCGGCAACAAATGGGATCTCCGCGGCGGCAACGCACAGAAGGGCGGTCTGACCACTTACTACAGCGGAGTTCGCCCGGCCTCGCGGGAAAACAACCGGTACTTCCCGATGCACAAGCAGGGCGGCATCCTGCTGGGAACGGGCGGGGACAACGGCAATGGTTCGTCCGGCACCTTCTATGAAGGAGTGATGACCACCGGCTATCCCACCGAAGCCACCACGGATGCGGTGCAGGCAAACGTCGTGACTGCCCGGTATGACGTGCAGCGGGTGGGACTTTCCCGCGTCACCACCTTCACGCCGAAATCGGCTCAGGAAGTGACCGCGACCTTCACGAATACCACGGGCGCGCCGGCGACGGGTGTGAAGTTGAGCGTTGCGTTGCCTGCCGGGTGGACCGCCGCGGTGGTGGGCGGCAGCGGCGCGTCGAAAGCGTTCTCCGACGCCGTGGCGGCGGGCGCGAGCGTGACGGCCACGTTTAAGATCACTTCGCCGGCGGCGACTGGAGCCGGCTTTCTGACGGGCAAAGCGGAGTGGACGGCCGCGACGGTCCGCGGGCCGCAAGCCGATGCATCCACCGCGCGGTTGCGCAACGTGCTGCCGGTGAAGATCAACGAAGTCCGTCTCAGCGCGGGTGCCAATGCGACCAATCAGTTCATCGAGCTGTTCAACCCTTCTTCCAGCCCGATCGACATTTCCAACTGGAGCCTGATTCATACCGCCACGCAGTGGGCGCCCGTGAAGTTGACCACGATTCCGGCAGGCACGAAGGTCGCCCCCGGCGCCTTTTACCTTCTCGGTCTCTCGACTTCGGGACTGGCGGCGCCGGCAAGTCAGGGCGCGAAGACGATCAATGTCCGCAGCATCACCGGGCTCGAGGTTGGCCAGCAGATGAGTATTGACGGCGAGAGCCGCAAGATCGTCAGCGTCGGCACGGCGGCATCGCCGCTAACCACGGTCTACGAGCCCGTGTCCACCGGTCCGTGGATCACGATCCCGGCCGGCTCGACCAATCTGCCCGTCACCAATGCGGCCGGGTTCGAGGTGGGCCAGAAGATCGGCATCGACATCGGAGGCAACTACGAAGTGGCCACGGTGACAGCCGTTGGGAAGGCGGCGACGCAGACCACTCTGGCGGCCGCTGCCGCCGCGGGTGCGACCAATATCAAAGTGACGGCGAACGTCAATATGACCGCAGGCGACACGCTCACCGTGGGTACGGGCGCTCACAAGGAAACGGTGAAGGTCGCGAGCGTGGGTACCGCTGGAGCGAGCGGCACGGGAGTCGAACTGGCTTCCGGCCTGAAGTTCGAGCACGCGGCGACGATCGACGTTTCCGACGTGGGAACTGGAATCGGTTTCTCGCCGGCCACGAAGTTTGCGCACATGAGCGGCGACGCGGTTCAGGCTCTGGGCACGGGCATCACGCTGGATAGCGCGCTGGCCAGAAATCACGCGTACGGCGCGCCGGTAGTCAACTCGCAAGTCACGACGGTGGGGTATCAGGGACCGCCGGCGCCCAACCAGTGGTTCGGCGGCACGCTTTCGGCCAGGGGCGGTTCGCTGGCGCTGATGGATGCCGGCGGCGTGGTGGTGGTCGACGCTTTGGTCTACGGATCCCAGCAGAGCAATTCGAGTGCGAACGGGAGCATTACCAGCCCTGACCTGGCAACTCTCGAAGCGGAGCAGGGCAAGGGCGGCTGCATCGCGGTGATCCCCGCCGTGCCTGGTGGTCAAGGGCCCGCCGCGGCCGTTGCCGCGTCTAACCGGAGCATAGGCCGCTTCCCGGATGGCCGCGACGCCGACAGCCTCTGCACCGATTTCCAGATGCAGGCCGGCACCAATCTGTCGATGGCCGCCACGGCCGGCGCGACCAATATCAAAGTCGCCAGCGTGGCGGGCTTTGCCGCCGGGCAGACGATTCTGCTCGATTCCGGCGCGAGCCTGGAGAAGGCCGTGATCGCGACCGTCGGTACGGCAGGGGCGACCGCAGTGGGCACACCAACCAACGGGGGCGTTACGGTGATTCCGGTTGGCAGTTCGGCGGGGTTCGCCGCCGGCCAGAACATCACCATCGGCAGTGGGGCGGCGCAGGAGGCTGCGGTGGTCGCTGCCACCACCGGCGGCAGGGGAGGCGCCACGATTACGGTTACGGCGCCGCTTAAAGCCGGGTACGCTGCCGGCGTGCCGGTGGCCGGCACCGGCATCACACTAACCTCCGCACTGACCCAAGCGCATGCCAGCGGGGCGCAGGTTGCCAGCACGATGCCTACACCCGGAGCGCCGAACCAATATACGCCCCGCTAGAGAGCTACCACTCGACTAGCGAACGGCAGCAACCCGCGGAGGGGGAGACGAAGCGAGGATCTCGTGTCCCCCTTTCGCGCGTCAGTCAACTGCGCGCGCTGCGGTGCGTCGAGGTCCGGTATGCAATTTCAGACTACCGAACGGCATTCGACTCCCGCGGGGGAGACGAGCGACGTGCGCTAATCGGCTGCGCACGCCGGGCGCCGCGAGGCCGGTATGCAATTTCGGCATGTCTGGGGCGGTGCCCGCTCCACCGCACGGCTGAAGGCCCAGCGCCCGTTCATGGTGATAAACTCGGCAATTCGAGGGAACCATTGTGACCAACAAGATTTCGAAGACCGCAGGATTCACTCTGGCTTTGGCGCTGGCAACCACTGCGTTTGCCGGCCAGATTCCGGCGGGGAAGCCGGAAGAGGCGGGCATGTCCAGCCAGCGCCTGCAACGCATTCATGAAGCGGTGCAGCGGTACATCGACGCGGGGGCGATTTCAGGCGCCGTCACGCTGGTTGCGCGTCACGGAAAAATCGTGCACTTCGAAGCGCATGGACTGATGGACATTCAGAGCAAGAAGGCCATGAGCAAGGACGCGATCTTCCGCCTCGCGTCCATGACCAAGCCGATTACGGGCACCGCCGTGCTGATGATGCTGGAGGAAGGCAAACTGCGCCTGTCCGACCCCGTATCCAAATTCATCCCCGAATTCAAGGACACCAAGGTGGCAGTGGCGCGCGATTCCATCGTCCCTCGCCCCGCCGCCGCGCGTAGCGGCGAGCCCGACTTCTATCTGGAGCCGGCCTACCGAGAGATTACCGTGCGGGATCTGTTGACGCATACATCGGGCTTGGTGAGCGGCGGTCCGGGCGCGCGGGAAGTCGCGCGGGCGATGCCGCGAACGCCCGCCGATACGCTCGCCAGCTACGTTCCGAAACTCGGCGGCGCACCGCTGGATTTCCAGCCCGGCACGCAGTGGGCGTACAGCGGGTCGGCCGGACCGGACGTGCTCGGGCGCATCGTGGAGATTGTTTCGGGCATGCCGTACGATCAGTTTCTGCGCACGCGCATTTTCGAGCCGCTGGGCATGAAGGACACCTTCTTCTATCCGCCGGACGACCGCAGGCCGCGGCTGGTGACGCTCTACGACCGGCAGCCCGGGCTGCCGAAGAGCGCCAATCAGGACGGGGTATCTTCGAAGACGTACTTCGGTGCGGGCGCCGGTCTCATGTCCACGGCGGAAGACTACGTGCAGGTCGCGCAGATGCTGTTGAACGGCGGCAAACTGAACGGACACGTGCTGCTCAGTCCCCGGACCGTGCAACTGATGGCATCCAACCACGTCGGCGACATGTTCAATGGAAAGCTTGGACGCCCGGCGCACGGCATGGGCTACGGGCTGCTGGTGGGAATCGTGGAAGACCCGGTGGCGGCGGGCCTGCGTGTGTCGAAAGGCAGCTTCGGCTGGGACGGGCTTTATGGAACCCAGACTTGGATCGATCCCGCCGAGAAGATGGTGACGATCGTCATGATCCAGACACAGGTGGTCGCCGTGCAGCGCGAATTCGAAAACGCGGTGATGCAGGCGATTCTGGAATAGGCGGCGCACGGGCGCTACCGCCTGCGCAGCACGATGTAGGGCAGACCCGCAAGATTGGCCGCGAAGCCCGGATAGATCCACGCTTTGTCCGCGGATTCCTTGACCTCGAAATAATACTGCAGCGGGTAGGGCGAATCGGTGTACGCCGCTGGAATGCTGGCGCGATACACATGGTCGCGCGCTTCCATGGCGACGTCCACGTAGCGCTCGGCCTGATTGACGTGGCGATAGTGCAGGCGCACGGCAAGCGGCTGGCGCGACTTGTCCACTGCGATCTCGAGCGACACGGCTTCCAGGGGACGGAAGCCCGCGGGCGGACGGTGCGTACAGCTGGCCGCATCGCGGCGCGGTCGGCCGAGCGCCTGTTCGATGGCCGCGGTCACACGCGGATCTGCGCTGGCTTTCGCGGCTGCGAGGTGCTGTTCGAGCGACGCGATGTCCTGGTCGATGGCGGGCAGGCGGTCCGACCATTGACCGCGCTCGGAGTTCTTGTCGCTGGCGGATAGGTCGGCCTGATAGACGCCCTTGGCGCGATCGGTCAGTTGCGCCCACGCGGCACGCGCAGCGCTGTAAGCCTTGATGGATTCTTCCAGCGCGCGACGGTCGCTGGTGCGCTCGTGAATCGCGTAGAGGACGCCGCTGCGGAACCGGGCGCCGAAGAAGCGGCCCAGATCCGCCTGCATCGCCACATCGATGGCCAGGCGGCGCTGGTCTACTGAGGCGGGCGTGCCTGCCTGCCGCAGATCTTTCGCGGCCCCGTCGGCGAGGTCCTCAATCCACTGCGCCACTTCGATGGGGGAGTATTTGCCGCTGCGGTCGCCCTTGAGTAACTCGTCCGCGAATTCGTTCATCTGCGAGAAGAGCTGCGGGTCCAGCGGACTGGCGTTGGGGAAAGTCTTCGGCGCTTTGGTATCGCCGTACGGGTTGTACGAGGGCACGCTCGCCATCGGCTGGTTCCAATAGATCTCCGGCCAGTAGGCGTCGCATGCGGCGGAGGGCAGGTATGCCGTGGTGACGATGGGCAGGATGCGGCTGGCGCGCGCCAGGGCAGAGGCCCACGCGGGTTTCGCGGCAGCGCCGAATTCGCGGTTGCTGACTTCGACGCCCGTGTCGGGGTTGTACAGCATGCGGCCCCAGACGCGATACCAGTAGGTGTACTTCTCCCAATCCCACTTCGGCTCGAGCGAGGCCTCGGCGTAGCCGCTTCGCTTGCCGGCGCCGGTGCCGCGGCGGCCGCGGCAGGTGAGCGGTTCCATCAGGTCCGCGCCCGTCGATCCGCAGAATTGGAACATGCGCGAGTAAGCGGCGGCCGAACCAGGATCGCCCCACATCAGAATGCGCTGCGTGCCCGAGAAAATGCGATGCCGGACGGTGTATTTGCGATCGTCGCGCATCAAGTCGGCGTAGCCGTAGCGGGTGGCGATGCGCGAGCCTTCGCTGAGCGCCATCAGGCCAGCGCCGGTATGCCCCGCGACGGGCAGTTCGAGTTCGCGGATGGCGGCCTGATGGTATGGCATGCCGAGGTGCTCCGCCCAGTATTTCGGCGCGATGTTGACCGGCATGCCGGTGGCGAGCGCACCATCGATCATGGTCTGGTCGATGCCCTTGGCGTGGAGGTCGATTTCGACGGTGCGGCCGCAGCGAGGCACGCCGGAAAAGACGGTCTTCCAGAAATCGTAACTGCCTTCGGCGATGCCGCTCTCGCCGTGAATGCGCAGCGCCACCGAGGAAATGGCGGGGCAGGCGCGCAGCACCGCGGTGAGCGCGTCGCGGCAGTAGTTGGCGTGATTTTCGGCGGTAATGCCTTCGATGGTGTTCTGGGCTCTCAGGCTGGTGGGCCACTGATAGCCGTGCATCCACACACCCAATTGGAATTCGATCCCGCGGGCGACTGTCTGTTCGCTGATGAAGCGCAGAGTCTCCAGATTGCGGTCGCGCTCGGCGTCCGGGAGATTGGTGGCGCGTACGTTGTAGCCGGGAACGGCGAGCAGGAAGGGATATAGGAACACAAGGTACGAATCGGTGACGTTCCGCAGGTCGTCGTAGCCGAGGCCGAAGGCCAAATGGAAGCGATTGAAGCGCTGCGCGGCCAGCATGCCCAGGTATTGCGGCCACATTTCGCGGTAGTAGAACCAGGGCTTGTCGAGCGGTTCGCTGTTGAACTGGCGCATGATGCTGCGCACGGGGTTGGCGGGCCGTTCCGCCACTGCGGCGGCGAACTTCAGCGCCGCCTCCGGTTGGGCGGAGTGACGAACCCGGTCGGCGAGTTCGAGCAGCGCGTAGCTGAGCCCGCGCGCGTCGGCGCCGCAGGCGAGTGTTGCCTGGCGTCCGCCGATTGACGTGCTGAGCAGCGCGAGGCTCTCCGGCGCTTCCGGAGCGGTGGCGTTCCCGCGCTTCAACGCCGCGATCGCCGCCGGCGCCTTGCTTCCCGCAGCCACAATGCAGACGCCGCCCGCCCTCGCCTGCTCGATGCGTTCGACACGCTTCACGGTGAAGCCTGCGGCCGTGAGAGCCTGCTGCAACTCACCCGCCGCCCATTGAACGGGCGCTGCGGAAGCCACCGCATCCGACGGGTCGAGTACCAGAGAAACCGCGCCGTTTGCGCGCGACTGCCCTAACAGGACAGACTCACCGGCGATCGCGCCGCCGGCGAATCCGGTATTGCGGAGAAAAGCCCTGCGATTCATTGCCTAGCCTTCCACCCGCGGGTCGGCAAGGAAGCCGCGCTCGCGGTATTCAAAGTAATCGAAGTCGGCCGGATGTTTCACGCCTGAGTTATCCTGCGCGCACATGCCGACAAAAGCGCCGGTGAAATTCGGACTGCCGAACGCCGCGGCCTCGTCCGACAGGATGCTGGCATCGAAGTGCCCGGGCAGCCAGACCCAAGCCTGACCTTCGAGGCGATATCCGAAGTAGAGGCGTTCGAAATCGATCTCCACGCGGAGATGCACGGCCACGCCATTGGGGATCGGGATAGGCGCGGTGAATACGTCGGTCTGCAGCGAATCGGGCAGGCAGGAGAAGACGCGCAGGTGGCGTCCGCTCTGCTCGTCGGTAGAAATATGCAGGTAGTGAAACTTGACGCTGTTGTAGTAGCAGACCAGGCCGGCCGTCTGTTGATAGGTCTGGGGCTCGTAGTCCGTCACGGTGGACGCGCTGAAGCAGTGCGACTGCTGGCGGCGTGCGACCAGCGCCTGCCGGAACGGGCTGCCGATGGTTTCGCGGCCGTACAGGCGCAGATGGCCGGGACGGTCGGTGAGGCTGAAAAGTTCCTCCGGGTACGGAGAGCGCAGCCATTGTAGATCGATCGGCAACTGCTGCATGTCGAAATCCATGCGCGTGGGCGGGGCAGGGAACTCGTGCGAGGGCAAGGGCGGCGCGGGGACCTGCTCGTAGGGAAGGCCCAGGCCATCGGCGGTGCGCAGCCAATCGTCATCGCCCCATTTCATCAACTGAATGGCCGTTTCCCGGCCCAGCGTGCAGCGTCCCCGATTGGGAAGCGGGCGGCCGCAGAGGTGCACCATGTAGGTGTCGCCACTCTGCGTTTCCACGAAGTCGGCGTGTCCGGCGCGTTGGAGTTTGACGTCGGGACGATGCCGCGCCGTGAGAACGTACGTGTCTGGATGGAGTTCGTACGGCCCGGTCACCTGACGCGAACGCGCCATCGTGACTGCGTGGCCCCAGCCCGTGCCGCCTTCGGCCAAAAGTAGATGGTAATAGCCGTTGCGCTTGTAGAGGTGCGGACCCTCGGTGAAGCCGATCGCGGTCCCTTTGAAAATCTGGTGCGTGGGGCCAATCAGTTTGCGCTCGGCTACCGAGTATTCCTGCAGCACGGTGCCGCCGAAACGGTTGAAACCGGGGCGGTGATCCCACAGCATGTTAGCGAGGTACTTGCGCCCGTCGTCATCGTGGAACAGGGAGGGATCGAAGCCGCTGCTATTCAGGAAAATGGGGTCGGACCATTCGCCGTCGATGGTGGGACAGGTGACGAGATAGTTGTGGGTGTCGCGCAGCGAAGCGCCCGTCGAGGCGCCCTGGCTGGTCCGGCCGTACCGTTTCACATCCGTGTAGATCAGCCAGAACAGGCCCTCGGCGTGGGTCAGGCAGGGCGCCCAGATGCCGCACGAATCGGGATCGCCGAGCATGTTGAGCTGGCTGGCGCGGGTCAACGGGCGCGATAGCAGGCGCCAATGCACCAGGTCTCGCGAGTGGTGGATTTGGACTCCGGGGAACCACTCGAACGTGGAAGTGGCGATGTAGTAATCGTCTCCGACGCGAAGAATCGAAGGGTCGGGATTGAATCCGGGTAGGATCGGGTTATGAATCATGGGTCTGTCTGACATGGTTATGCGCTTTCCAATTTAGGATCTCGGACCACGGTCCACAATACGATAGCCCCCACGATATCCAGGAGGCCCAAACACATGAAGAACGGAGTGTAGCCGACGGTGGCGACCAGGCCCCCGATCAGCAGCGAGAAGATGGTGAGTCCGGCGTTGCCCATCGTGCCGGCCATGCCCGCGACGGTGGCGACCGCATTTTTCGGAAAGAGGTCGGAGGACATGGTGATGACGGTGACTGAGAGGGTCTGATGGGCGAAGCCTGCAAGACTGAGCAGCGCGATTGCCACGTAGGGGCTGTCCACCACGCCAACGAAGCCGACGCCTAACATGAGCACCGCGCCTAGTGTGAAGGCAGAGCGGCGCGAGTTGATCAGACTGAGACCGAACTTTTTCTGCATCCAGATTGCCACCACGCCGCCGAAGATGCAGCCGAAATCCGCCGCCAGGAAGGGGAGCCAGGCGAACATGGCGATCTGTTTGAGATCCCAATGGCGGACTTTGGTGAGATAGAGCGGCAGCCAGAAACTCAACGTGCCCCAGGTGGGGTCCGCCAGGAAGCGAGGCAAGGCGATTCCCCAAAAATTCCGCTGCCTGATGATGTTTTTGATGGAGGGGCGCGAACCGTCGCCCTGCAGGTGCTTCTCCTGACCGGAGATGATGTAATGGCGTTCCTCATCGCTGAGGGATTTGTGTGTGGCCGGGGATTGATAGAAGAGCAGCCACAGTGCCACCCACACCAGTCCCATGGCGCCCGTAATCACGAACGCAAAGCGCCAGTTGTAGGCAATGATGCACCAGGCGACGAGTGGCGGCGCGAGCATGGATCCCGCGGACGCGCCGATGTTATAAACGCCGCCGGCCAAGCCTCGCTCCTTGGCGGGGAACCACTCGGACGTCGCCTTCATGCCTGCCGGGTTGGCCGAACCTTCGGCAAAGCCGAGAGCGCCGCGGAGGACGGCCAGGGTCTGCCAGCTATTCGCCAAACCGTGGGTCATGTTAATGATGGACCAGGCGACGGCGAAGATGGCATACCCGATCTTGAGGCCGACCACATCGAGGACATAGCCGCAGATGGGCTGCAGCATGATGAACGCCTGGAAGGTGCCCACAATCCAGGAATACTGTGACTCTCCGATGTTGAGTTCTTTCAGGATGGTGGGCGCGGCCACGGCGAGGGTGCTGCGAGTCAGGTAATTGATGATCGAGCCCATCATGATCAGGCAGATCATCCACCAGCGCAGTCCTTTGAGTTTTGCCATCAGCGTATTCCTTATTTGAGCGTCACCCGGACGGCGCGGGACCAAGTGCAGTTTCGATGAAATCACCCGGCCGCGGACAGACGCACCGCGACGCGAAGAGGTGTGCGCCGATTGCCGATCATATCATCTCGCGCGCGATGGCCGAGTGTTACACTGGTGCGCGCAACGGGAAATCAGGAATATGCCGTCCAAAAAACTTCTTGTAGTGTTTGCAGTGCTGGCCCTGGCGGCGTTGCCCGCGTTGGCAAGCCTAATTTCAGCGGCGATTGGAAGCTCAGTACTGCCAAGAGCACATTCGGCGAAATGCCCGCGCCGGATTCCATGACCCAGAAAATCACGCATACGGAACCGAATCTCTCCACCGCCACGAAGCAGGCCAGCGCGATGGGGGATTTCGACATGCAGGCGAAATACACCACCGACGGGAAAGAAAGTAGCAATGAGGGCTTCGGCGGCGCTCCCAGTAAGAGCATCGTGAAGTGGGACGGCGATACGCTCCTGGTGCAAACCAAGGGGCAGTTCGGCGACACCGAATTCACGATGAGTGAAAAATGGGTGCTGTCCACCGACGCGAAGACGCTCACCATCACGCGGCTGTTCAAGAGCGCGATGGGCGAGGGCGAACAGAAGATGGTGTTCGACAAGCAGTAAGCCCGCCAACAGAAGTCCGCGGAGCGTGCCCGCGCACACGCTCCGTCCGTTATCCTTCTTAAGCGCACGAATATGGTGCGAGAGAGCACTACGTCACACGTTCTCCCGCCGTTCTACTTCGTCCTCTGGACACTTCCGTGCAACGTTCCGTGGCAAGGAGGTGAAGCAATGTCAAAGTTCAATCTAATCTGTCCGGCGGCCCTCTCGGTGCTGCTGGTCAGCGGCGCTTTCGCCCAGGACCGCGATCGTATGCGCGATCCGGATTATTGGGATACGGCGAACAATCGGTACACGCGGCTGGTGCCCGGAACGGTCATCAGTGTGCGCCCCAACGAAGCCATCGACGTCGAGCGAAAAGACAATCGTGTATACACGGCCATCGTCGACCAGGATGTGCGGGGAAGCAACGGCAAGTTGGCGATTCCCCGCGGTTCCACCGTCGAACTCATGGTCCGCGTGGCGGCCGATAACGATCTGATCCTGGATCTGGAATCGGTGAACGTGAAAGGCCAACGCTACGCCATCAAGACGGATGCCACCCGTGTCGATTCCGTACAGCCCGGCCTGATCGGCGCCATTGTGGGCGCCGTCAACGGCGGTGAAGTCCGCGGACGCTCGGTACGCATTCCGCGCAACACGGCACTCACTTTCCGCGTGGACCGGCCGCTCGAGATGGGTGTGGCCGATCGCGGCGTCGATCGCGAAGGCCGTCACTATCACGATTGGTACGATCGCCATTAGCTACGCAGCTTCCTGACGTGCGCGGCTCTGCTTGATTTAATTCCTTGCAGAGCCGTGCCGTGAGGAGCGATTTTTTCCACAAGTTCTTAGACAGCAAACTACCCTGAGACTTCCAACTCGGCGGGCGACCATGGCGGCACCGCGCCCGCTCGCGACGCCACGAGAGCGCCTAGCCGGTTGGCATAGTCTCCCGTGCGCGCCGCGTTCCATCCACTGCCCAAGCCGTGAAGGAAGGCAGCCGCGAAGGCATCGCCGGCGCCCACCGTGTCCGCGACTTTGATGGGATAAGCTGGGCAGTCGGCGCGCTCCGCCCCAATCCGTACGGTGCAGCCATATTCGCCGCGGGTGATCGCGATGTTAGGTGCCTCGCCGAGGTCGGGAAACATGCGGGCCTCGCTTTCGTTCACCTTTACGGCATCGGACAGCGCCAGGAGTTCGTGCACGAGAGGCGTCGTGTAGCTGGACCGCCGCAGGTTCACATCGTAGAATCTGCGCGTGTGAGGCAGAACCGAGAGCACCCTGTGCAGCACCGTGCGAGCGTACTGGTCCATAGCGTACAGCGTTCCGAAGTAAATCCAATCGGGACGGAGCGCGGACAGATCTTGCAACTGGTCTTCAGTGAAGCTGAGTTGGTCGTAGGCGGCCGGACGATGAATCGCGAAATCCGGCTGGCCATCGCCGCTGAGTTGGACGGAGACACTGCCTGTAGGCGCACCGGCCACAGTCTGAATATATTGCGTGGGAACCCCGAGCGCAGCGGCGCGGCTTAATGCCACTCGCCCCTGTTCATCGCTGCCAACTGCACTGAGAAAAATCACGCGGTGACCCAACCGATGCGCGTGCACCGCAAAATTGAACGGAGCTCCCCCGAGCCGCACGGAGTCGGGGAAAACGTCCCACAAGATTTCGCCAATGCTGACGATTGTCATCTCATTCTCAACTTGAAAGCCTATCATTGACGCAGAGTCGCCGTCACCAGAGACCGCTGCGAATGAAGTCAAATATACCCGTGCAACGCACATGCGATTGCCGGAATAAAAACTTTCGATTGGCGCTGAAGCGGCGATTCCACTAGGCTGGAATTGTAGGCAGATTTG
Source organism: Candidatus Solibacter sp. (assembly GCA_039934035.1). Lineage (GTDB taxonomy): Bacteria > Acidobacteriota > Terriglobia > Bryobacterales > Bryobacteraceae > Solibacter. The sequence continues at coordinate 17,861 of JBDTMZ010000099.1, forward strand.
TCCACGCCGACAGCTCCCAATTCATAACTGGATGTGTTGGAGGTAAGACGTGAGCAATAAGTGTCTGCGGCGGTTCGCCGCACTAATGGCAGGGGTGTGCCTGGGTGTTTCGGCCCGCGCGCAATCCACGCCAAACGTAGTTACAGTGAACGGAGAATTACACGGGGGAACGGGCGAATCGATCAACGATCTTCATGTCGAGCTGACGCCCGTCGATCAGAGAAACGAATTCTACCGCGTCGATGTTCAGCTCGATGGGACCTTCCAGGTTCGCGGCCTTCGCCCGGGGTCCTATACCCTCAATGTAATAACATTTGACGGCGAAAACGTGTACCGGGATTTCGTCACCGTGTTGCAGCAGGGCACCGCGATCAGCGTGACGCTTCCGGAACGGAAAAGGGCGGCCGGCGCTCCCGGCACCGTCTCCATGAAACAGTTGCTGCATCCACCCGACCGGAAGGCGCTGCAGGCGCTGGCTTCGGCACAACGTTTCTCCGCATCGGGCAAGCCCGAAAAGGCGGCGGAGGAACTTGCGAAAGCCATTCGTATTTCGCCTCATTACGCGGAGGCGTACAACAACCTCGGCGTGCAAAATCTGCATTTGGGGCATTTTGTAGAGGCGTGCGAGAATTTCGAGAAAGCGATGGAGATTACCGGGCCGAACGCTTTGATCCTGGCCAATCTTGCCGTCGGGCAGCGCGAGTTGAAGCACTTCCCGCAAGCCATCGCTGCGGCGCGCGCGGCATTGAATCTGGACCGCAGCCTCCTGCCGGCACACTTGGTATTAGGGGCCGTTTTGGTGATTGATCCCGGCACGCGAGAGGAGGGCGTTGCGCACCTCGAACTGGCCGCGAAGTCGCTGGAACCCGCGCGCCAGTTGCTCGAGCGCGTACATCAGGTGCAGGCGCGCAGCGCAAACTAAACTTCGCCGACGATGTCCTGGTCGACGTAGCACCAGATCCAGCTCTCGCCCGGTTCGAGCGACCGCACCAGCGGATGCTTCGTGCGGTGGAAATGCTTGGTGGCATGCTTGTTCTTCGATGAATCGCAGCAGCCAACCTGTCCGCATTCCATGCACAACCTGAGATGGACCCAGCGATCCCCCATCTTCAGGCATTCCTCGCAGCCGCGCTTCTGAGTTTCGGTGAACTTGACGTCTTCGAGATGCGAGCAGTTCGCACTCATCGTTCCCTCCGTGGAAAGTAGGACAGCTTCCCCGTCGGCTGTCCTTTTTATTTGCCGCGCGTTGCTTCCATGACCGCTTTCACCGTCTGAGGACCCATGACCATCGTGACGTCGCCCCTGAGTTGCTCCCCCTCGAGCGCGATCGCGAACTTGAAGGCGGCGTCAGCGCCCAGCGCAACTTCAAACGTGACTTTGTTACCGTTGACGGCGCCCTTATCGATTGGCATTTGCTCGGCGGCGCTGGGCCCGGCCGTGCCGGTGAGTTTCGTGCCGTCCTGTTTGAGCACGAGATGGACGGAATCCTCTTGCACCTGCCCGTCCGGTCCCGAGACCTTCAGATTGCCGCTCCATGTGCCGGTGACATCGGCGGCACTGGCTGCTATGGTCAAGACCAAAGAGAGCATAACTGCGAAAAGTAATTTCATGCAAGCCTCGCCCTAGAGTAGCGCAACTATTTGCAGGTAGCAGGTTACGTCTTTAGGGAGTATGCCGCCGGACCCGCGTCGTAGTAGCCTAAGAGACAAATGATAGGGAAAGCAATAGGTCTGGCGGCGATTGGATTGGCGATAGCTCCTGTCCTTGCGCAGGATGCCACTTCGTTGCTCGCTAAGGCGATTGTGGCCTTCGACAGCAATCAGAAGAGCGAGAAGCACTGGAACTGGAGCATCGTCGAGACGCGGCGGCTGGAGACCGGGAAGGGCGAGACGCTGGAGAAGTTTCCTGCGGTAAGTTCGGAATCGGTCATTCGCTCTGACGGCAGGCGCTGCAATGCCGTCACCAAGTGGAGCGACGGGCTGGTGCCGTACCTGAAGGATGCCGATCCGGAACTGCGCTGCCAGGCGTACAACGCGCTGAATACGCCGTTTCAGGTGGTGCAGTTGCTGCGTTCCACGCAGATAAGGGTGATCTCGCAATCCGCCTCCGCGATCCGACTTGAAATACTGCCCGATTCGTCCAAGGCGAAATCGCAAGACTATTTGGTGCGCTGCGCCGCCGCCCTGCGCGCCTTCGTGGACCTCGATCCGGCGACGTTCTTCCCGATGCGTATCGAAGGCGAAGTGGCCGGGACGGGCTGCAACAGCACCTTCGAGGCAGTCGATTACTATGGACGCGCGACCCGCGAGCCGATGGTCAACCAATTCCGCAAAGGCGCCACCTTTCGTCTGGTCTACGCGCTCCAGTCCGACAAGTTCGGCAACCTCGCCAACAGCTTCTGGATCTCGACGGAGCAGCGCTACGTGCAGCCGTGGGATCCCGACGCGCGCCTGATCAATTACTGGGGACGGCAGGTCCGCGTGAAAAGCACAGCGGGACGCCGTCTCGTCAAGGAAGTCGCGACCACCGCGCAGGAATTTGGCGCCGGCTCGCTGCTTCGCTTTGATAAGGAGCCCGGCCAGGACCAATAAATGCGCGCCGCCGTTCTGCTTGCTTTTGCCGCCGTGCTGCTGCTGGCCGTCTTTTGGGACGGCCCGGAAGTCCGGCTCGCCCCCGGTGTGCTGGTGCCCTTCGAACCGGAACAGGAGGAAGTCACGCCTCACACATGGCAGTACAAGGGCGCGTCGGTCACGGCGCTGGCCACGTTTCGGGTCAAGGCCCGAGTCCTGCTGACGGAACACTATTCGTACGGCACGGAAGCCTCGGTATCGCCTGTAGATTTGACCCTGGGCTGGCGCCTGATGTCCAACCAGGAAGTGCTCGACGGGCTGCGGATTTATCGCATGCGCCGTGCTTACATGTGGAGCGCGCGCGGCTCGCGCCTGCCCGCGAGCATGGACCAGATCGGCGACCACTCCGCCAACATGCACATGGTGCCTTCGACGGAAGAACTCGCCGACCGCCTGCGCGCTGTCCGCCAGGGCGACCTCGTCGACATACGCGGTTCGCTGGTGGAGATCCGCTTCCCCAACGGCGGCACATGGCGGAGTTCATTGCGCCGCGACGATACCGGCAACGGCGCCTGCGAACTGATCTGGGTCGACGACCTCGGCAAACTCTAACAGCCCCTTGATTCGCACTGTCGATTCGATGAATCACAGAGCCGCGACGGGAGCGATCCTCCCTACCGGCTCCTAAGGCAGCAGCACCATCCGCGACCGCCACACCGCGAACTTCTGCTCCGAAGGATTCAGCACGTTCACCTGGCAGGTATAGCGTCCCGGTTCCAATTTGCCGGCGAAACAGGCCGCGATCCAACGGGAAGCCACCCCCGAGCGGACATGGAAGATTTCGTGGGCCAGTCGTATTGTGCTGAGTGGAAAGTGCCGCGGTGACCGCGAAAGTTGCGCCGCGGGCGCAAAGCTTAACGTCCTTAATAATTTCTTTACCGGCAAACGGTGGCGCGTTAAGGCGTGATAAGCGTATGTTGAAGACACTCACATGAAGACCGGCAACCCACGGCGCATCACACTCTCCTGGCTGATTGTCGGCGGACTGTTTTTGCTTTGCGGTTTCCTGGGCGTGCTGCAATACCGTTGGATCGGAGAAGTCAGTGCGGCAGCGCGCGACCGTTTGCGCGGCGGTCTGCAGGCCAGCCTGTTTCGCATTAGCCAGGAATTCAGCAGCGAGCTTGCCAACGCCTGCCGCGCGCTGCTGGTGCCCTCGTCCGGCATTCCAGAAAAGGACATCGCGGCCAACTACGCGCAGTGGAAGAACCCGGGGCGCAATAGCCAGATGTTCCGTCACATCGCCGTCGCGATACCCGTCAAACAGTCGGTGGAACTGCGCATGCTCGACACCGACAAGGCCGCCTTCGTGCCTGCGGAGTGGCCGGCGGAATGGAGCGGGCTTCAGGCGCGCCTGGAGAATCTTCTCAACTCGGAGATGCGGCAGGGGCGAAGCTTCCCGGGCCCACCGATGGAAGACCAGGGCATGACCTTCGACCTGCCGGTGTTCGGCCCGGTCCCCGGCACCGCCAACGGCGGCCGCGGCAACCTGCAATTCTCGCGCGCCGAGAGCCCCTCCCTTATCTTTGAGCTGAATCCCGATTACGTGCGCGAAACCATGCTGCCGGAACTGTTACAGCATCATCTGGGCAGCGGCGGGACCCTCGACTACATGGTTGAAATACAAACACGGCAGACGCCCGCGAAGGTGATTTTCCAGTCGGACCCCGGAGCGCACGTCGCCCTGAATGCGGATGGCGTGATCGGACTCTTCGACACGCCCTACGACCAGATCTTCCGTGGCGGCGGCGGGCGCGGCGGACGCGAGCGCGGCGGCGGGCGCGGTCCCGGTTTCGGACCCGGGCGCTGGCAACTTTTCGTGCGCCATCGCGCCGGCTCGCTGGAAGCGGCAGTGGCTCAAGCGCGCTGGCGCAATCTGGCCGTCACCGCCGGCGTCCTGCTCCTGATGATGGCCAGTGTCGGTGCGCTCATCACCTTCACGCGGCGCGCGCAAAAACTAGCCGACCTGCAGTTGGATTTCGTGGCCGGCATCTCGCACGAACTGCGCACGCCGCTCACCGTGATCCATACCGCCGCTTACAACCTGCGCGGCAAACTGGCGGCCAACCCGGCGCAGGTCGAGCGCTACGGCGTGCTCATTCAACAGGAGAGCGGCCGTTTGAAGGACCTCGTCGAACAGGTGTTGCGCTTTTCCAGCGCGGCCTCGGGCCATGTGATTCAGAATCCCGAGCCGATGTCGATATCGAACGCGTTGGAAGAGACGCTGGATTCCGCCAAGGCCGTGCTGCAGGGCGCCGGGTGTACGGTGGAAGCGCACATCGATCCGGGTTTGCCCGTCGTGATGGGCGACCCGATGGCGCTGAAGCAGGCGCTGCTCAATCTGGTGCACAATGCCGTGAAGTACGGCGCGGGCGATTCCCGCTGGGTCGGAGTGTCCGCCTCGCGGGTGGGCGGGGACGCGCATCCGGGAGTCGAGATTCGCGTGGCGGACCGCGGTCCCGGCATTCCTGCCGACGAACAGGCGCATGTCTTCGACCCATTCTTCCGCGGCCGAGCCGCGCAGCAGGATCAAATCCACGGTACCGGACTCGGACTCCACCTCGCGCGCAAAATCTTCGAAGCGCACGGCGGTAGCATACAGGTGAAGAGCGCGGCACAGAAGGGGGCGGAATTCATCGTCCGCCTGCCGGCCGCGCCCGGAGCTGCCGCATGAACTCGCGCATACTGCTGGTGGAAGACGAGCCCGGCCTGGTGATCACGCTCTCCGATTTGCTTTCCGGCGAAGGCTACGAGGTCGAGAGCGCCACCGATGGCATCACCGGCCTCTCCAGGGCGCTGAAGGAAAAATTCGACCTGATCGTGCTCGACGTCATGCTGCCCGGCAAGAGCGGCCTCGAAGTGTGCCGCGAATTGCGTCAGCAGGGCAACGGCGTCGCGGTCCTGATGCTGACCGCCAAGACGCAGCTATACGATCGCGTGGTGGGGCTCAAACTGGGCGCCGACGACTATCTTACGAAGCCCTTCGAACCACCGGAACTGCTGGCGCGCATTGAAGCGCTTCTGCGCCGCCTGAAACCGGAGAAGCCCCAACCCGTGACCCGCTTTCATTTCGGTGAGGTGGAGATCGATTTCGAACGCGGCGAAGTTCGCAAGGGCGGGATGGAAATCAATCTTGCGGCTAAGGAACTGGAGTTGCTGCGCTATCTGATCGATCGCCGCGGCAACGTGGTTTCGCGCGATGAACTGCTGGAAGCAGTCTGGGAATACCAGCCCGGCGTCTCCTCGCGCACCATTGATGTGCACGTGGCGTGGCTGCGGCAGAAGCTCGAAGAGAATCCGCAGAATCCACGCCACATTCATACGGTGCGCGGCGTAGGCTACCGCTTCGCGGCGTAAGCCGCCGCCGGGCTCCCATGGCTGGCCACCCCTGGCCCGCGCGTTAGGGTTTCTTCGCCGCCGGCTCGCGGAACGCGCGCTCCACCATGTTCTTCGGGTCCGTGTCCACCGCACCGTCGCGCCACAGCCAGCGCATCATCTCCGGCAGAATCATACCGCTGAATTTCTGGCCGTGCAGATTCATGCTCCAGGAGTAGTTGACGTCGTACCCCTTCGCACTCAGTGCCTTCATCAGCCGCACATTCTGGTAAAACCAGTCGCGCTTCTCGTCGTACGAGCCGTCGCCGCGGAGCGCGCGATTGTCATTGCGGCCATCGGTCAGGAAGACGCGCAGAGGCTTCTTTTCGCTGGCCAGCACGCGCTCCGGATACACATATCCGCCGCGCAGATCGACGAAACTGCCGACGCTCGAGAGCACCTTGCGGAATTCGTTGGGCCGCTCCCATGCGACTGCAAACGCCGCAATCGCGCCTGAACTCGAACCGCCGATGCCGCGCATTTCCGGGTCTTTCGAAATGTTGTATTCCTTGTTCAGCGCCGGCATCAATTCTTCGGTGATGACCCGCGCATACTTATCGTCGGGCGTGTTGTACTCCACGGCGCGATTCGTAGTGCCGTCGCCCCACCCGGTCTCCGGGCTCGCTTCCACCTGGTCGGGACGCCTCCCGGGATTGATGAACACGCCAAGCATCACCGGGATCTCGCGCCGGTAAATCAGGTTGTCCATCACGTTCTGCGCGCGCAGGTCGCCGTTAGGATCCTTAAACGCCTGTCCATCCTGGAACACCATCAGCGCCGCCGGAACGCCGGCGGAGTATTGCTGCGGCACGTAGACCCAGTACGTATGCTGCGTGCCGGGATACGCGCTGCTTTGGATCACGAAAGGTCCTCGAATCTCGCCCTTTGGCACACCTTCCTGCGGCATCGAATCCGGGCCCAGTCGATATTGCGAGTTGGGGTTCGGACCGGGAGGCATCGGCTGCGCGCCGCCGCCTCTTCCGCCGCGGCCGCCCGGGACTTGCCCTGCCGGCGGTCCGCCCGCGGGTGGAGTTTGCACCGCGGGAACCTGTGCCCAGGCGCCCAGCGCCAAAGTCATGCAAATCAAGATTCGTGTATTCATGCGAGCTACGCGGCCCTCTACCGCACGTGCCGACGATTATATAAAAATCTGCCGCCGGGAATCGTGATTGCGGGGAAGCAGTTCTCAGTCATCAGTTCTCAGTTTTCAGTCGTCAGCCTCGCGAGAGGCTGCCGGAGAATTGAACGTATAACTTTCAGCGATCAGCTTTCAGCTTTCAGACCCGCCTCCGGCGTCGCCGGATTGAATAGCTGGTGACCTTTCGACAAAGCGGCAGTATCGTGCCGACTGCCCCGTGATCCTCACGGTGAGTCGCTGGCCAGACGTGCCGGGAATCAGGCGCGCCTACGGGAGAAGACGGGCGCCACCGCCCACACCACACTGGCCACCATGATGCCGCCCAACAGCCAGCCTTGCGCCACCAGCGCCGCATTCCCCGTCTTCACCAGAGTCACAAGAGGCGAGTACAGCGCGATCAGCCAGATCACCAGCGCATATGCCAAATAATTGCGCCGCGCGAAGTAGTGGCAGAGGACGATGCCCATCGCCGCTGAGAGCAGCGCCACCGCGTAGTACAACAGGAACTCCCCGGACGTACGCACCCCGCCCGGCAATGTCCCGCCCAGTGCCACCAATACCAGCGCCGCGAGCTGCCATTTCCGCGTGAACTGCCACGCCAGTAATGCGAGCATTCCCAGCAGCGCCCCGTCCGTCACTGTGGACCGTACGGCGCCGGCCACCGCCGCAATTGCCGGAGCCGCGCTCGCAATCGATTCCTGGCTGCCGATCGAGAGAAGGGCGGCAGCATGGAAAGACGCTTCCAGCCACGCCTGCGCCTGCAAAAGCGCCATCGCCAGGCCGGCCGCCGCACAGAGCGCCAGCAGCGCATCCACCGCCATGGCTCCCCGATTCGCCCACCTCAGGGACGGCAGGGCGTCCGGGTAGAAGGTCACAATCACTGCCGCCGCCGCTGCCAGCAGCACGAAGCCCAGAACCACGCTGATCCCCAGACTGACGTAACCCATGGCCTGAAACGTCTCCAGCGGAATGTCGGTGCGATAAGCGCGCAGCATTAGACTCAGGGAGAGCAGAGACGCAAGCGGCAGTGCGACGGTCGCCGGAATCGCCAGGCGGAACGCGGCGCGCCACCGCACCACCCCGTGGCGCGTGCCCCTGATCAGCAGGACCAGCAGGTACATGATGAGACCCGCCATCGTCGCAATGCGCAGCACGGTCAGCGCGATGGCCAGCGCGTTCTCGCGTTCCCGTACGCGCCGCCACGCCTCGGGGAGTTTCCAGAAGCCGCGCGCCGCCGTCACCTGATCTCCCGAGACGTCGATCCCAATGCGCCACCGCGTCTCCCCAACGTTGCGCCCATCCCCGGGCTTGGCTTCCCATTCCAGCGAATAATCGCGCCGCGCCTTTTTCTTCTCCGTTTCGGATTCCTTCAACTCCATCGCGCCGGTGTCCCAGCCGAAGGACGCAGCCAGGTTCTCGGCTATTTCCCGGGCGCGTTCCGGTGCCAGATCCGCTCCCGGCCGCGTCTCCGGAATGGTCCACTCGAAGCCCGTCACCTTGCCGGTCTCCGGATGAATCGCCAGCGTAATCTCTTCCTCGTTCAGCGATTGGAAGTAGCGCGTCAGCCACACATGGATCGGCCGATTGCGCTCGAACAACGCCGACGCCTGGGGGAAGGGAAGCCGCTCCAGGAAGTACTTGCCCGCCAGGGCATCGTTGCCTTCCCAATGCGCGGAGGGATAGGTGACGTGCTGAAACTTCGCGGGGTCGAGCCGTAGCGTTTTCAGGAACGCATCGCCCGCCAGTCGCGACTGTTCGCGCGACAACTGGAAGTGCGGCGAGTCGCCGAACTTGGCCACCGGAATCGCCAGGGTGGCCGCGCCCGCGGCCAGCACCGCGATGGCTGCCCAGCGCACGTGGGAAGCGAGTTGCCGGTAGGGTACGGACGCCGCCGCGTGTACGGTGTCCGCCAGCATTTCACCCGCCTGAGGTGCGGCCTCGGGTTCCGCCCGGTCGTCGCGATTCAACAGGCCCGTGTCCGGTTCGAACCCGCCGCGCCACCAGTACGCTCCCAGGGCCGCCAGTGCAGGCAGCAGCATGATGCCGGCCGCGCCATAGCCGGACAGCTTGAAATACAGGCTCTCGGAGCGCACCAGCAGCATCGCGCTATACATCGCGTCCACCGAGTAGTGCCACACCAGCGTGGGCAGGATTCCGAAGCGCAGCATGATGATTCCGAGCGCCACGCCGCCAATGCCCACCTCCACGCCGCGGATGTAGAACGGCTGCTGCGGATACGCCGAGTGTCCGAAGCCCCAGATGAATCCCGCGAGGATCAGCGCGGCCACCATGCTGCGCGTCGCGTTGCGCAGAAATGGAATGGCAAACAGGCGGAACAGGAACTCTTCGCTTACCGCCGGCAGGAAGCCGCCGAACAGCACGAACGCCCACGGGAACCGCGTGTTCAACAGATCCGTATACGGCACATCGGCCGGCGACCACGCGCCATACTTATACGCCACGATGTAAAACGCCGTCTGGTACGCGATGAAAATCCCGGTGAGCGTGATCCCCAGAATCGACCCGAGGAAGAAGCGCTTGGTGCGGAGTCCGCGCACCGTAAAAAGATTTCCCAGCGACACCTGGCTGCCGAACATTTCGCGATAGAGCGGTTCCGCTCCCGCGGTCAGGACGAACAGCAGGCCGCCCGCGCCCAGCGCCGAGAGCAGCGCATTCAGGAATTCCCGGGAGAGAAAACTGCCGTAGGAATCGGTGGTCGGATAGCTGAATTCATGCAGCGGAAACTCGTTCAGTTGCGCCAGGAATCCCAATACAATGGCCGTCACTCCGACAATTCCGGCGCGCTTCCACGGCACATCGTGCCGGCGCACCCGCAGAAAGATGACGATCGCCAGCGCCACCACCAGCACCAGCGTGACCGCCATGTCGATGGTGGAAGCCACCTCGTTCTTCGAGCGCAGCCGCTGGTAATCGCGCCTCCACTGTTCGGGGACCTTCAGGTACTCGCGATAGCCCCCCACCTCATTGCCCAGTACCGTAATCTCCAGCCGGACACTGGCATCGCCCTGTTGGAAATCGCGCTTCTTCCAGGTGAAGGTGCGGTCCGTGCGGTGCGGACGCGCCGCGTCGGTGGCTTCCACGAAATCCAACTGCGCCGGATCCACTCCCGCGCGCTGCCGTAGAAAGCTCTCCGCCAGCGCTCGCGCCTCGCCGGCGGTAGCGGTGGGACGCGCCGCCTCTTCGGGAAGTTGGTGCTCGAAGCCCGCCAGTTGGCCCAGCGGCGTAATCTCAACGTTGTATTCTTCCTTTTGCAGTGGGCGGAACCAGCGATACGCCCAACGCCAAAGACGCACCTGCGTGCCCATCAGGCGATTGGCCCGCTCCAGACCCAGTTCGCGCTCCAGGAAGGTTTTGGCCTCTTCGTCGTATGTGAACTGGGCCGCCTGGCGGTAGCCTTCCGCGTCCACGCGAAAGCCCAGGTCGCCCAGGAAACGGTCGACAATCTTACGGGCATCCTCGCGATTGACCTTGAAATCAATCGACGCTTCGGGGAATGCACGGTAAAAGTTGCGCACACTGTACCAGGTGGTGAGCCCCAGCAGCGCCGCGCAAATCAGGATGAACCGGTAATCGGAACCGTGCAGTTTCTCTTTCATGGTGGTGGAGATCAGCCGGAACGGTGCATCCGGGCCACCCTACTTCTTAACGGCCCAATGCAGCCCGATGCCTCCCAGGACGTAACTCCGCACATCCACCTTGAGATACCCGGTGCGGTGTAACAGATTCGAAAAATCATCAATCGAGACGAAACTACGCAGCGAATCGGGAATGTAAGTGTAAACCCGCGGACGGCCGTGCAGAACCGTCCCCCAGAAAGCTCCCTGCGCATAGAGATAACCCAGGTACAGAGGGCGTAGCAGAACGTTCGAGGGCAGGAAGAAATCCAGGCTGACCAGTTTGCCGCCGGGGCGCGTCACCCGTTCAATCTCCCGCACCGCAACAGCGAGATTGGGAAAATTGCGCAAACCGTAGCCCACAAAGACGCAATCGAAGGAGTGATCCGGGAAGGGCAGCAGGCCGGCATCCCCGCAGACGGTGTGCTGCACTCCCCTCTCCCGCGCCAGTTGCAGCATGCGTTCGGTGATGTCCATGGCTACAGCGCGTGCGCCGGGATAGCGTTGGCACACCATCAGAGAAAAATCGCCGGTGCCGGACGCCAAGTCTAACACCACCGGATTCGGGGGCAGTTCCGCACGGTCGAAACCGGTCCGTTTCCAGTGCCTGTCCATCCCATAGGAAAACGTGCGCGTGATGAAATCATATTTTGGCGCCACCGTGCTGAACATGGCGCGCATCAGACGGGAACTCTGTTGCTCTGCGGGTTTCACTTGAGCGGAATTGTAGCAGAGCGACACATAGCCATTGCGAGCCATCCCGCCGAAATGGCGCAAAAAAAGGCTGGCCCGTAGGCCAGCCCTCGTTGAGAAGTTTGGATCGTGTCAGCGTTTGTTACTGGTTTTGGCGACGTGCCCGAATCTTGGCGGTTCCACGGCGGCCCCATTGCTCAGGGTCTCCGGGCATACCACCGCCGAAGTATCGACCATCCGCGCCATGACATAGGCAGGCATATTCTCCTCGTCCTTGAAGAAGGTCAGCGAATGCGCCCGATCGTCGAAATCGATTCGTAACAGATCGCCCCCGCGGATTTGACCGGTAGCGATCAGATTCGACATGGGATGCACCAGATTACGGTCGACCGCGCGCTTCAGATGCCGTGCGCCATACTTCAGGTCCGTGCCTTCCGCCAGCAGGAAATCCTTGGCTGGCTCGGTCACGGTGAAAACAAAGGGTGCGGAATTTGCCGCATTAAATACGCGCTGCTGCACTACGTTGAGCTCAATTGTCAGAATTTTACGCAACTCGGCGGCGCCAAGTGGGTGAAATACCACAACCTTGTCGATCCGGTTCATGAATTCGGGCGAAAACTTGCGTCGCGCCGCTTCCACTCCCGCCCGCGCCACTTTTCCGCCCAGCGCCTCGTCCAGTATGCCGGCCGCTTGGCGGCGTTCCGTTTCGCCGGCCGAGAATCCCAAATTGGGTCGCAGGATCGAGCCCATCTCCGCCGCACCCAGGTTGCTGGTCATGAAGATCAGTGCGCGGGAGAAATCCACCCGGCGATTGTCGCCGAGGGTGAGCGTGGCCTTGTCCAGAATCCCCAAAAGCAGATTCCAGAGAGCATCGCTGGCCTTCTCGATCTCGTCGAAGAGGACGAAACTCAGTTGCACCTTATCGGTGTGGTACTGGTTCAGCACTTCCTGACTCAGAAGGGGATGCGTCTCGCGGTGCCCGAGGTATCCGGGAGGCGAGCCGATTAGCTTCGCAATCTCATGACTGTGCTGGAATTCCGCACAATCGATCTTGAGGACCGCCCGCGGATCGCCCACCAGACTCTCTGCGGTTGCTTCCACCAAACGGGTTTTCCCGGAACCCGTGGGCCCCAAAAAGAGCAGATTCCCGATGGGCCGTCCCGGAGTGGACATTCCGGCTAAATTAGTCTGATATACGTTGATGATCTGCTGGATTGCTTCGTCCTGTCCCACAATACGCTTACGTAGGTCAGAATCAAGCTTTTCCGCTTCGAAACCAGTCTGCGCTGGATTGAGTTGTCTGTTCAAAGTCCCCATCGTCGTGCTCCCTTTCACGCAATGCTAAGAGCACGTGGCGTGCCAGATTGGGAATTTGCACTGTAAAGAGATGTCACCGGGAAAGTCGAGGGTGTTCCGTAGCCGCCCCGTTTCAGCGCTCAGCCCTCACTTTTAGCGCTTAGCTTTCAGCCTCGCCGCCGGCCGAGGCCGGCGCCCCGGAGCCCCTATTTACCGGGGCGCGAGGGGCGTATCTCCACCCGACTGACCATCGTCCGGGCCGGCATACGCAGCACCATCGAAACCGCTTCCGCCACGTCTTCCGGGGCGATTTTCCAGCTTGCGCCGCGTTGTGCCTTGTCGCCGCTGCCCGAAAACTCCGTATCCACGCTACCCGGCATGATTGAACTGACCCGGACGTTGTCGTTGCGGTGATCGAGCATTAGCGCTTCGGTAAAACCATTCAGCCCGAATTTCGAAGCGTTATAGCCGGCGCCGCCGGAGAAAGGGTTCCGCGCCGCAAGGCTGGAAATATTGATGATGAATCCGCCGCCCCGCCTGGCGAATCGGGCCAGCGCTTCGTGCGAGCAATAGAAGGCACCGCTAAGATTGAGATCGATATTCTGATGCCACTCTTCGGGCGTCATCTCGCCGACCTTCTTGAAACGCGCCTGCCCGGCATTATTGACCAGAATGTCGATGCCGCCCAGGGTGTCGTCCGCCGCGGCAAATAATTGCCGCGCGCCATCGATTTTGCTGATATCCGCCGCGACTCCGAAGATTCTTCCAAGACCGCGCATTTCTTCCACTGCGCGATTTACCGTATCCTGCGTGCGACCGTTGACGGCCACTGCCGCGCCATCGCGCAATAAGCGCTCCGCGATCGCACGCCCGATTCCGCGCGTGCCGCCCGTGACGATTGCGTTCTTACCTGTTAAAGATTCCATGCCAGCATTCTACTTCGCCGCGGGCGCGTCCGCCTTAAATTGAGCGCGATCCCATGGCGACGATGTCCTCCACCTGCATGGCCTCTTTCACCACGAAAGGCTCGCCGTACTTCACCCCGATCAGATTCCCGTAAAACCGCGCCACCGAGCCCAACCGCTCCCGGATCTCCTGCTCATTCGGAAACAGCGTCCCGCCCTCGATCGCCTCCCCATACTGCGACGTGTAGCTCAAGAGCGCCGTCATCCTTCGCTCGAACTGTGCGCTGATATCTACGATAAACGAAGGCTTTACCTCCGTATACACGCTCGCGTAGAGGATCTTGAAGGGACGGTGCGGCTCCGAATACTCATCCAGCTTGCGCAGTCCCGCGAGGAAACACGCTTCGAAGCCAATTTCGCTCGCCCGGTAATGGTCCGGATGCCGCGCTTCCCAATAGGGCAGGATGACCACTCGCGGCTTCAGTTCCCGGATCCTCATCGCCAGGCTCATACGTGCCGTAAGCGTGTTCTCCAGGCGCGCATCGGGGAAATGCTGGTTGCCCCTCCACTTCAACAGCATGTGCCAGCCGGCAATCTCGGATTCCTCCACCCGCCGCTCGGGCGTTCCGCGGGTTCCCATGTCGCCGGCGGTCAGGTCCAGCACGCCCGTCCGGTAGCCCATCTCCGCCATTTTGATCATCGTGCCGCCGCACGTCTGTTCCACGTCGTCGGGGTGTGCCGCAATCGCTAAAACGTCGAGAACCATGATCTTCCCGCCAATTTCTTCAAGAATTCATTCATGTCGATTCGGTACTTAAACGCCTTTCTGCCATTGATCGCGATCACCGGAATTTCGTCGTTGTAGAGCCCCAGCAACTCGGGCTCGGAATCGATATCGACCTCCGTATACTCGAAGTCGCACCGCTCGCGAGCCGCCATCAGAACCTGCTTCGCCTCGACACACAGGCAGCACCCCACCCGTGTATACAGCGTGACTTGAGGTTTCATTTACCAGTAGAGGTCCTGCCGCCGCGAATAGCGTTCGCGCGGCACCATCAGGTAAATCAGCACGATGCCCGCCACGAAGCCACCCACGTGCGCCAGAAATGCCACCCCGCCGCCCTCCGAGACGTGGCTTCTGCCAATCGTCCCCACCCCATTGAAGAACTGGATGAAGAACCACCAGATAAGCATTAGCCACGCAGGGACTTCGATAGTTGTGAAGAAGAAAATCACGGTGATCAAAGAGAGGATCCGGGAGTGCGGGAACTTCACCATATAGGCGCCCATCACGCCGGCGATGGCGCCGCTCGCACCCACCATCGCAATCCGCGAATCCGGGTTGGCCACGTATTGCGCGAGGGCCGCCACGGACCCGCATGCCAGGTAGAACAGCAGGTACTTCGCCCACCCCAGGATGTCTTCAATGTTGTCCCCGAAAATCCACAGGAACCACATATTCCCCAAAAGGTGCAACCAGCCGCCGTGCAGGAACATGGAGGTCAACATCGAGTGCCAGCTGAACTGGTCCGGCACCATGCCGTAAACGTTGATGAACTCGTTGCGCGAATATGGGTCAAGCGACACTTCAAATAAAAACACCAAGACATTGATAACAATCAATAAAACTGTAACGATTGGTTTGCCGTAACTGGGTTGGGTGTCGCGTAAGGGAAACATTAGGAGTTGGGTGAGCCAGCCGAAGCTCGCTCGGCAAATTCGGGGTGAGAGCGCCGTTTCGCCCGGCTCATCAGCGCGGTCACTTCTGCCAACCCGCCGATTCCGCCGCGCGCCCCGAGCGCTGTGCAGTTCAATGCCGCCATGGCATTGGCAAACTCGAGAGCCTGCTGTATCGCCATACCTTGCAGAACAGCATAGCAGAAGCCCCCGTGGAACACGTCTCCGGCGCCGGTGGTGTCCACGCAATTCACCACATAACCCGGGGCGTAGTGGTACACTCCGCTTTCCCGGGCCAGGGACCCGTACGAGCCGAGCGTCGTGGCCGCGACCCGCATGCCATATTCCCGCTGCAGGATCTCGAGCGCGCGGAATGGGTCGCGCTCCCCGGTCCAGCCTTCTGGAAACTCCTTCGACGCAAGCAGGTAATCCACATTCGGCAGCACCTGGTCGAAGCCGGGATAGATGGTATCCACGTCCACCGTAACGGGAATGCCGTGCCGTCGCGCGATTCCGGCGGCGCGCGCGACGGCCGGAGTGTCGTGACCGTCAATATGCAGAAGGCGGGCGCCCGAGATCATCTCATCGGTGATCTCATCGGGGTGGATGGCCAGGCTATCGTCTCGCCTCCACAGCACCGTACGTTCCCCCGTCGAGCGATCGACAATGATGTATGCCGACTGATTCGGACACCCGTGGCGCACGAACAGGTGCTCCAAATCGATGCCAGTCCCCTGAAGGCTCTCAAGTTGGATGCGGCCGCGCAGGTCGTCGCCCACCGCGCCGACATATTTCGTGCGCAGCCCCAGCCGCGCGCAGGCGACCATAGCGCTCGCCACCTGTCCGCCCGGACTCATGAACTCGGTTTCGAAGGGGACTTTGCCTGAATAGGCGGGAAAATGAGGAACTACCAGGAGGGTGTCGGTGGCATTGAGCCCAACCCCCACCACGTCAAATGGAATCATGCCGCATTCTATTGTAGCTGCCGGAGGAGGCAGTTCTCAGTGCTCAGTTGTCAGTTCTCAGTTTTCGGTCCTTAGAGTCCGCGACGGGCGGCGCAAGGCGGCCAAATCAAACGCCGACGGAATGCCGAAAGTCATCGGCCTTCGGCACGCATCGGGAGCCGGCCTCACCACTGATAACTGAAAAACTGATAACTGAAAAACTGATAACTGAAAAACTGATAACTGAAAAACTGTTAACTGAAAAACTGATAACTGAAAACTTCCTCACCTCCCGATCGTGGGAGGAGTTTGAGCCGACGCCAGCAACAGACTGACTACGAGTACGATTGCGGCGCCGGCCACGAGGATCATATTGCATTGGTGCATCATTCCCGCCGGCCGTTTCACCGGAAGCGGCGGGAAATCGTGCGCCCATCACGGAAGAGTACTATTTCTTTCCTGCGAACGATTCGCAGGATACGTTCGGGTGCCAGTTGGTGAACGCGCCTTTCGGATTTTCCTTCCATGCCCAGACGTGCAGCGTGTAAAACGGCGGCAGTCCGAAGCGGTTGGGCGCATCGAACAGGTGGAAGAGCTGTCCCATCAGTTCCGGCGGACCGTCATGCGCGGCGTTCCACTGGTTGGCAAGTACCAGGAAGTCGGCGCCGATCAGCTTCAGTCCGCCGCCCGGCTGGGCCTCGTAAATGACGATCTGCGGTTTGTTGACGTCGATCGTGCCGGTGCCCACCAGATTGCCGTTGACGTAGTGGAGTCCCATCGCGCCTTCGTCCGGACCCGTCACGCAGCCGAACTGGAGCGCATAGCCTTCCTGCTCCGCCACAGCTACATTCTGGAAGCGCTCGGTCGCGTTACGAACTGCTTTGAGCAGTTCGCCCTGCAAGAACGCCTGGGTTGGGGTCTTCGCCTTCGCCGCGTCTGTTGCCACGTGTGTGTGTGCGTCCTGCGCCATAAGTCCCGTGTTCAGGAGCGCGAACGCCATCATCGAATATTGCAGTTGCCGGAACAGTCCCCGGCTCGTCGTGCCTAAAATCGTCATCTCTTTCCCTCTCTTTGGTTGTCTTAAGAGCTCGCAAGCTCCTCTGCAGACACATGCGGGAAACAGCGAAAAAGGGAACACGCGATCGTGTGAACTCTACCGGCAATCAGAGACGCGCCCGTCAGGAAGCGTTTGCAGCCAGGTCTTTCTCGATGGGCCGGGCACTTCGTGACTCCCCCACCTTTGGTCTCACACCCGGCCGCCGCGCTCCGCCTCACGCGCACACCGGCGAGGGTACGATAGAAGCAGTGATGCCCTCCCGCAGACAGTGGCTGCAATCCGCGACGCTCTGGCAGGCGGCGCTCGCCCTGCGCGCGGCCGGTAAACCATTTTGGGACAGCAAAGATCCCGCGGCCTGGACCAGCGAAGAGAAAGATCAGCTGCTCTTCGATTCTCCCTGGGCGCAGCAGGGTGTCGCGCGCATGGAGACCAAGCGCAAACGCACCACACCCGGCTATGGATCCAACGGCAAGGTAAGCACCGGCATGCCCGACACGCGTCCGGGAGTGCCAACCGGCGGAGTGAAGAGCGTGCCCATCGGGGAAGAGGTTCCGCCGGTGCCCAAACCCGACGGCCCCCCGGTGGATTTCCCGGTGCTGGCGCGCTGGGAAAGCGCCCGGCCCGTGCGGCTGGCAGGCGGTCCCGAAATACCGGAGGCGCCCGGGCAATTCTACGTCATCCGACTGCGCGGACTGCCCTTGATGCCGCCGCGAAAACTGGAACCGGGAGAGCCCGAAATCAATTCCAACGAAGGACTGCTGCAAGCCATCAAGGCCAACAGCAGCCTGCTCCGCAAGGAAAAGCCGCCGATTCCCTGCGCGCGCCTCTTTACCGGCTCGGGGACGAACGCCACGGAGGTGCTCCTGTTTTTTGAGCGCGGGCGCAACGCCATTACCGCGACCGACAAACAGGTGACGCTGGAAAGCAGCTTCGCCGCATTTCACGTGTCGATCCGGTTTTCGCCGAAAGAAATGCTGTACAGGGGGGAACTGGCACTTTGAAAAACGGGGTAGTCTCAACCACCTGACTATGCTTCCTGACGAAAAGTCCGCTGCCGTCGCTCGCGGCCTGCGTGAAGCGTTCGGGGTTTCTGCATTCGAAGAAATCCGCCCGCTCGCCGGAGGCCACACTTCGTCGCTCGTCTTTCGCATCGTCGTGGGCGGAACTCCGTACCTGCTGAAAATCATCCTGCGGACGGAAGACCCCACCCGCCACTTCACGTGCATGAAAGCCGCCGCCGCGGCAGGCTTGGCGCCGCGCGTCCGGTATGCCAGCATTGAAGACCGCCTCTTCATTACCGATTTCGTGGAGACGCAACCGTTCCCGCTCGACCAAGCAGCGGTCCTCCTGCCTCGTGTGCTGCGCGCGCTGCATGCCCTGCCTCCCTCGGGGTTACCCTGCCACTTCAACACGACCTGCACCTTTCTTCTCACTCCAGGTCCGTTCGTCGACGGGTTTCTGCGCAAATTCCAGGAGTCAAATACGCTGGGCAAGGGCGATAGCGACGAACTCCTGGCGTGGTTCGCGCAATTGTCCCAAGTCTGCCGGCGGCTCGATTCCGATACCGTCTTGAGCCATAACGATCTCTTCAAGCCCGACAACATCCTCTACGACGGGCGCCACATCTGGCTGGTGGATTGGGAAGCTTCCTTCGATAACGACCGCTACGCCGATCTCGCGGCGGTAGCGAATCTCTGCGTCATCAACCAGCACGAGGAGCAAACCTATCTCGCCGAGTACTTCGGGCAGGCTCCGGACGAGTACCAGCGAGCCCGCTTCTTCCTGATGAGGCAATTGGTCCACATGTTCTACGCCTTCGCCTTCCTGACGATGGGTTCAACGGGCGATCCCGCCGCTTCCCGCATCCCGGTCGATTTCGATGACTTGCGGCGGCGCATGTGGGCCGGCGAAGACCATTTCTCGGACAACGAAACCAAGGGACTGCACGGCCGCGCGCACTGGCAGCAACTGGTGCGCAATCTGCGCCAGCCCCGCTGGCACGAAGCCCTGCGTATCGTCGCGCGCGGCGACCGGCGATCCGCCGCGGATTCGGCCGGCCGCTTTTTATAGTTCCTTTTTGCTCTTTGGCGTAATTCTGTTTGAACAAACATGGATCTGGTCACTGCAGCATGCGCCGGCAGCCAGGCCGCCTTCTTAAAACTGTTCGATGAACACAGGCTGCCGCTGTTTCGCTTCGCCTACCGAATGACCGGCTCGCCGGCGGATGCCGAGGACGTCGTACAGGAGTGCTTTCTGCAACTGCTTCGCCCCGTCTGCTCCTACGACTCGGCGGTCACGCCCATACGGACCTACCTCTTCGGAGTGGCCCGCAACCAATCGCTCAAGCGGTTGGCCAGAAGGGTTGCGCCTCAGAGAGATCAGGCAGCCGCGGCCGAAGCATCGCCCGAGGTTCGCGTCCTGCGCACGGAACTGGAGCACGCGGTCGCTCGCGCGGTGTTGGACTTGCCGGAGGCGCTGCGGGAAGTGCTGATCCTGGCACACTACGAACAACTGGCGATCGCCGAGATCGCACAGCTGATGGAAGTCGAATCGACTACGGTCAAATCGCGTCTGCAACGGGGGCGCGCTCAACTCCGCGAGGCGCTTGCAGCTTACGCGACGGGCATGGAGAAAAGACTATGAACGACCGCGAACTCGACGAAATGCTCGACCAATGGAAGACGCCTCCGATGTCGGACTCATTGCGCGCAACCGTGCAGGCCGGCTTTGACGCCGCTCACCACCGGCCGGTCCGTACCGGTCGGCTGCGCCGGATCTTTCATGCGGTGTCGGCAACACGCATCCGCAGGCTTGCGCTGGCCACTGTGGGCGCGGCGGCGCTCGTGTTCGCCATCATCCAGCTGTCTCCGCGGACCGTCCGTATGGCCTCGCCACCCGCGTTCCGGATCCCCTTCTATGTGGAATTCGATTTGGAGACCTATCGGGGCGCGGGGCCGCCGCGGCACATCAGCATGACGTCCTTTCCTTATGCTGGACACGAGATCACCATGTCGTCAGGCTTGCTCAAGCATTCGTTTATCAATCGTCTCCACGGAATCGCACGTTCGATTCGCACCCAGCTCGTTCTCGCGGTGCCCTCTCTGGTTCTTCCAAAGGGGACCCCCATGCAGAAGCCCGCCTGGTTTGACGGCTTCGTGAGGGGTGGCTGCACCGAACGCAGAAACGTGGTCGGCCGCGAAACCGTCGCGGGCCACGAGACCACCGTAATCCAAGATGGCTCACCCCAAAACCGGATCACAGTCTGGTTGGCCCCCGACTTGGATTGCTTTGCCTTGAAAATGACCATGGAAGTTCGCGAGCCGGACGGCACCTACCGCCTGGAATCGCGCAAAGAGGCAGTCGCCGTCACGATGAATCCCTGAGCGCGCATCCGCCATGCGCTCGCCTGCCTGATCATATCGAGCACTAAATTTCCCCTTGACACCGCATCCCGCTGGTGCTAATTTTCTAGCATGATGCTAAAAAACCAGCACCGAGGACGGCAATGAGCAATCCCGGGACGCTCAGCCGGCGGGAGCGCCAGATCATGGACATCCTGTACCAGCGCGGCAAAGCCGCCGCCAGCGAGGTGCGGGAAGCCATGGAAGACGCGCCCGGCTATTCCGCGGTACGCGCCATGCTCCGCGTGCTGGAAGAAAAAGGACACGTGAAGCACGAAGCCGAGGGTCTGAAGTACGTCTACGTGCCCACCGTTGGCCGCGATAAGGCCAAACGCAGCGCCGTGAAGCATGTCATGGAAACCTTCTTTAACGGCAGCGCCGAGCAGATCGTGGCCGCCCTGCTCGACGTCGCCTCCACACGCCTCACGCGCGACGAACTCGACCGCATGTCGAAGCTGATCGAAGCAGCCAAAAAAGAGGGCAAATAACATGGGCAACTGGACCGTATTGGCATGGCCGATTCTCATAAGCGCCGCGCTCAAGAGCACCCTGGTGCTGGGCGTGGCATGGATCCTCGCAACTCTCCTCAAGCGGCGCTCGGCAGCAGCGCGCCACATTGTGTGGACCGCCTGCGCGGCCGCGCTGCTCGGTCTGCCGCTGCTCTCGCTTTCCTTACCGGCGCTGCGACTGCCGTTCGCCAATCGAGTGCTGCCGGCCGATAGCGGCCTCGTCTTCCGTGCCAACGGAGCAGTTCAGGGCTCTGCCGGCGAGGACGCGGGCGCCCTCCCCGGGACGACAGGCAAGGCGGCGAGGGCAGGGGCCATCCCATCCCGCCCGCTCACCAACAGGGATATCTTCGTACTTTTCTGGGCGCTCGGCATCGCCGCCAGCCTGCTGCAGATTGCGTATGCCTCGCTCTCCGTCTGGCGCATTCGCCGCCGCGCGCACGCGTCGCCCGATCAAGCCACGGCCGACGCGCTGGCGCTCCGGCTTGGCATCGAAGATCCGGTACGGGTGCTCGAAGCCGCGGCCGTGATGCCGATGACGTTTGGCATCTGGCGGCCCACGGTCCTGCTGCCCGACGCGGCGCGCAACTGGAGCGAAGATCGCCGCCAGGTGGTGCTGCTTCACGAACTGGCGCACATCGCCCGCGGCGACGCCGCGACGCAACTGCTGGCCCGCGCCGCGCTCGCGCTGCACTGGTGGAATCCGCTGGCCTGGATGGCGTGGCGCGAGTTTCTCAAAGAGCGTGAACGCGCCGCTGACGATCTCGTGCTCGACGCCGGCACGGTGGCCAGCGAGTACGCCGAACACCTTTTGGAGATCGCGCGTGCCATGCAACGGCATGCCGCCGATTCGGTGGCGGGCGTGGCCATGGCGCGCCGTTCCGAACTCGAAGGCCGCCTGCTCTCCATCCTCGACGGCGATGTACAGCGGGGACGCCAGCGCCGCGCCGCCGCCCTTGCCGCCGCTGCCCTCGCGGTCGCACTGATCGCGCCGCTTGCCGCCGTCCGCGCGCAATCGCAGGCGGACCAGAGTGCGCAGCCCGCGGTGGATGAAACTATTCTGGCGGCCACCCAGCAGAAGAATCACGAGATTCTGGATCGTGCGGCCTTCAGTTACGAGCAGATCCGCAAGTGGGCCGAAGCCCAGAAACTGCGCGAAGCCTCGCTGGCGCTCGCGGAGCAGACCTCCGGACAGGCGAGCAAGGAGTACACCATCGCGCTCGTCAAACTCGGCGATCTGGCCCGCCAGCGCGGCTCGGTCATGGACGCGCAGCAGTATTACACCAGGGCGCTCGACCGCGGCGACAGCTCCGAGGTCTTCCCTGTGCTGATCGCACTCGGACGCATGGTTCTGAAACCCACGGTATCAACCTGGAAAGGGGGACCCGCCGACCCCGCCATAGCAGCGGTTCAAGCGATGTCTCACGCGGCGATGCAGGCTGCCGGGATCGCCCCGGACCCGGCCAAAGCGCTGGAATATTTCACCCGCGCCCGCAACGTCGCCGCCAACGGCAACGATATGGCCACGGCCCTTACCAATATGGCGCTGGTCCGCATGTCGCAGCCCGAGGGCATCGGCGAAGTCGAGAGTCTCTTCAACTCCGCCGCATCCACGGCTGACCCGGGTTCCGCCGAACAGGCCCTGGCGCTGGAATACTACGCTCAGTTCCTCAAAGGACGCGAGCGTGCCAGCGAGGCCGAACCTATGGAAGAGAGGGCTCGCGCCATCCGCCGCGACCGCATTAGACGCATGGGACCGCCTCAGGTGGCAGTGAACTCCGTCTTCAAAGTGGGAGGCGGCGTATCCGCTCCCCGCTTGCTATACAAAGTGGAGCCCGCGTACTCAGAGGAGGCGCGCGCCGCCAAGTATCAGGGCACTGTCGTGCTCTCCGTAGTCATTGATGTCGACGGGCAGGCGAAAGACATCGATCTGATTAAGGCTCTCGGCCTCGGCTTGGATGAGAAGGCAGTCCTCGCCATCAACCAGTGGAAATTCAAGCCCGGCGAGAAGGATGGTCTCATCGTTCCGGTACGCGCCACCATCGAAGTGAACTTCCGGATGATGTAGTAATTAAGGCCACGAATTCACACGGAATCACACGGATTAACGCGTTCAGTTTCAGTCACCGAAATTCCTATTCGTGTGCATCCGTGGCCTAACTAACTCGTCTTAAGCAGCCAAGCTTCCATCGACACTACTTGGGAGTGACGCGGAAATCGTCGAAGTAGGTCACCGAATCGGCCACCGTCCACAAGCCCACATTGCCCGCACCGCCAAATGTGGTGTCCGTCCCTTGCAGAACCCGGCGGTGATCCACATACACCTGAAACTTGCTGCCGCGCATCGTGACCTTCAAAATGCTCCAGCCGTTCAACTGGATTTCGTGACGCACTCCCGCCATCAGTGGCGTGCGGCGTCCGTTCTCCACCTTGAACACTTGCACATTCTTCTCTAGCGCATTGGCGCGCGCCAGATAGTAGTTGTTCTCGTCGCGGTAGCGCCACACGATGCCGCCGGCCTGCACCTCGCGCCCCGAAACCGGCTTGATTCGCACGCTCACGTCGCCATCGCGCAGTGTGACCGTATTGAAGATGGCCAGCGGGAAGCGGTCGCGCGCGGGATCGGCCGACGTCTGCGCCAGCACGTAAGGCTTGGTGGCGGCCGAGAGGTCCTTGATCACTTCCCACTGCGGCGCCTGTCCATGGTTGGTCATCGCCACGGTCCAACCTGGCGGAGTTTTCCCCAGCGGTGCGTTATCGAAGTTGACAACTCTGGTGGTGGCCGCCGTCAAGCCGAAGGCCAACAGCCAGGTCCAGGTCTTCATACGTGCACGCTATAGCGAAATGGCGCCAAGGAATCTCACCCTTGACTATGGTTGTAGCACAGAATGGGCTTTTCACACAGATGTCGGGCGGCGTCCCCACCATGTGTCACGAGGGTTGCGGACACGATCGCCGCGCCGCCCGCCATTGCCCGGGACGCGACCACTCGCCGCGCCGCCAGCCAGCGATTCAGACTGAGGTCCGGCGGCGTCCCCACCAGGTCTTCACGAGAGTTGCGGACACGATCACCGCCCCGCCTGCCAGCGCCCAGGAAGTGGGCCGCTCGCCATGCGCCAGCCAGGTCCACAACGGATTCATCGCGGGCTCCAATTGCAGCATGGTAGTGGCTTCGAACGCCGGAACGTGACGGATGGCTCGCGTCAGGCACCAATAGGCGATCCCGATTTGGGCGCAGCCCAGGTACAAAATCACCCCGGCGTCGGCGGCGCGTAGATGCGTCACCGGCAGCGCCATGGGCAGCGCCGCCGCAAACGCCACCAGATTGCCCGCGATGGTGGTGGCGATGCCCGAATCCTGGTGCCCGTGGCGTCCCTGCCAGCGAAGTCCCGCGAGCATCAGGGCGTAGGTGATGCCGCTCCCCAAAGCGAGCATGTTTCCGCGCGGCGGATCGGGCGCGGTCACTGCCGCCGCATCGCGACCCATGAAGAACAGCGCCAGGCCGGCGCCGACCGCCAGCATGTAGACCAGGTCCGTCCGCCGGATGGGCTCGTGCAGCAGCAGCGGTCCCAGCAAGAGCACATAAAGCGGTGCGGTGGATTGCAGGAAGATCGCGTTGGCCGAAGTGGTGAGCCGGTTCGCCAGCACAAACAGAATCAACGTAGCCGCGTATGCCATGGCAACGGGAAGCATTCCCCAGCGGAATTGTTTACGCGCCGCCGGCACGGCCAGCAGCAGCGCCAGCGCCGCCACGCCCGAGCGGAAACTCGCCACCTGCCAGCCCGTCAGCTCGACGGCCTTCACCGCCGCTCCGCCCGTTGAAAACAGCAGGGCCGCCGCGATCAGCAGGAGGCGGTTCTTCATGCGTCGGCTCTACTGCGCGAGTACCACGCGCCCCGGGACCGGTTCCGGCGGCGGAGCCCCGTTCATGCGATCCCGCGCGATCACCGCCAGCGCAGCCAGGTAGAACAGTCCGCCCAACACAATGGTCTGTACCAGCCCCAGGTAGATTGCGCATACCAGCGCGCCCACCGACCCCATTACGCTCGCCGCCGCATTCAACGACCAGGCCCAGCGTACGCTTGGCGCGTGCCAGTCTTCCAGCCGCCGCAGTCCGGTGGGAAACGGCATGCCCATCACGAAGCCCAGCGGTGCGATCAATGCGACCGTCAGCAACACCTTCAAGCCCCAGGGCAGCCACACCAGCGACGTCAGCAGCGACGAGACCACCATCGCCAGCAGCGAGGTCATGAGGGCGATCAGTCCCAACGCCTTGACCAGCCTGCCCTGGTCGGAGGCCAGCAGCCGCGGGCTGAAGTAGCTCCCGGCGCCGCTCGATACCAGCATCGAGAAGATTACGACGGTCAGCGCATACGTGGGGTGGCCGAGGAACAGCACGAATTTCTGAATCAGCCCGACCTCAATCATGATGTAGCCCAGGCCGATGAACAGGAAGTAAATCAGGAAGCCGCGAATGCCGCGGTGCGGGGGCAGGCGTGCGCCCAGCACCAGCGGGGGCGCCAGCAGAATCAGCAGCGTCGCCACCAGGCTGATCGCCAGCAGGGCGAACAGCAGCGGTACGGCGGCATTGATTTTGCGATCTATATTCTCGCTTTCCCCCACTTTCAGGTAATCCAGCAGTTCGCGTGGCTGCACGGTATAGAAGAAGAACGGCCGGTCGTCCGTCACCGGCGTGATGTCGAACCGGTAATTGCGCTCGTACTCCGCCGGATTGGCGCAGGTGAGAAGATCCCGGAACTCGTTCTTCATGCTGCTGCCGGGGTAATAAATGGGATACTGTACGCCCTGCGCGAATACCTCGAGGGCGCGCGAGATATCCGCCTGGGCGAAAGGTTTGCGCGCAATCAGCACGGTATCGAGCGCGCCCAGGCCCGTGGAACTGCCCTGGCGCGACACGATGATGTGGCTGCCCGGATCCTTCTCGCCGATCTGCCCCAGGGCGTCGAGGGCCAGCGCAATCAGGCGGAGCGATTCGCGCGGCGGGTTGAAGCCCCAGCGCGTGATGGCCAGAATACCATCGTCCGTCAGGTGCAGCAGGTAGTCGCGGAACGCGTCGCTGGTGTAGAGGTTGTTTTCGGAAAGTGCGAATGCGCCCGCCGCCGTGGCTGCCCATGTGTCCACCAGGGTGGCTTGCAGCACCTGATACTTATCGCTGCTGCGGCGCACGAAACTGCGCCCGTCCTCCACGTGGATGTGCACCTCAGGGAGCAGATAGAGATTATTGCTGAGCGAGGCGAAGCGCTCGCGCATGATGGTATTGGCGATGATGCCGTTAATCTCCACGGCCGTCACGTCGGTGCTGCCGCTGTGCAGCGCGCGTGCCACGTCCCAGCCGCCGCCGGGTCCGATGATCAGGGTTTTGGCGCCCGGACGCACCTGGTAAGGCAGGCCCGGACCTTGCAGGCTGAGCGCGCGGCTCTCCTCCGGAGTCAAGTTGGCCAGGTCGAATTTGGCGATGCCGGTGGCGGCATCGGCGTCGATCACGATGCCGTTGCTGCCATCCTTATAGTTCGTGATGGCGATGCGCGAAATGTCGTTCCAGGTGGTGAAAATCTCGTTTGAGATGGCCTGCCCTTTGGCGTAGCGGATCGCAATCACCGGGTGCTTGTGGTTGTAGACCAGAAAAGACACCAGCGCCAGCGCCAGCGCCACGCTGCCCGCCCGCCCCGAGACCGAGCCCGCCAGACTATGCCAGATGGCGGCAGCCACGGCGTACGCCAGTGCGGCGGCGATCACCGTGTCCGGACCACCTAACAATCTCAGCAGGGGCAGGAGCAGCAGACACCCCGCGGCGGCGCCGGCAAGATCGAAGAAGTAGATGCTGCCCACCCTTTCGATGGTTTCGCTGATCGCCAGTGAGACAATCGCGCCCGATGCGAAGAAGGGAAGCGCGGTCGTGAAATATACGAGTGCGAGCCGCCAGTTGTTCTGTGCCAGCTCGTTGCCCTGGGACAGCAACATGATCAGGGCCAGCATCACCAACAGGCTGTTCACTACGCTGAGGCGTCCCAGCCGCGAAAACAAAGACCCCTTCCACCCGGTTGCCACCACGTAGGAATACACGCCGCCCATGCCTAAGCCGAAAAGCGCGATGGAGATCGCCAGGAACGCGGCGTGATAATAGAAGACCACCGAAAAAATTCGGGTCAGGGCGAGTTCCAACAGCAGAGTCGCCATCGTGGTGAAGCCCACGCACAGGTAGACTTCACGCCATTGGGAAGACGTGGGTTTCAAGGATATCAACTGAATATAGTAACCCGTGGTCCCGCGCGCCGCAGGCTTTACGTTGGTCTACTCTACGGTGATCTGCACCGGGTTGCTGGTCGAATCGCCGAAAGCGAGCGTCAGATTCACGTCACCCTTGGGCGAACCGGCGGGAATGCGCACATTGACCTGGTACAATCCCGCGGACGTCGGGCTGAGGCCGACAAAATCGGGCACCACCACCGCTCCGGCAATGCCGCCTCCGAAATTCACGGTCGGCGTGCCGATGACGCGTGCCAGCGGACTGGCAGGCGCCGCGGCGCCGGTGGCCACCGCCGGACTGGTATCGCCCAGGCCGATGGCATACAGGATCAGCGTGTCTCCCACCCGGGCCGGGTGCGTATTGAAGCCTGGAATGGCCCCTGTGGGCACGGGATAACTGCCGTCCTGCGCATTTACGATGGCGCCGTAGTCTTTGATATTGAAGCGCAGCAGGCGAGGCGCGCGCGCGTTGATTTCGACTGATACCGTATTGCTGGTCTGACCGTCTGTGCGCTTCACCTGCAGCAGTGCGGTACCCACCGGGGCATCCGTCGGAATCTGGCAGTTGATCTGTCCGTACGACGTGTAGAAGACAGGAATCGGCACGCCGTTCAGCAGAACCTGCGTATCGGACACCTGTGTGGAAAGCGGAGGAGCGCTGCCCGCCGCGGGAGCTGCCATGGACAGCCGCTGCCCCTTGACGGCGACAATGTCGCCGCGCGAAATCGCGTCGCCGGCGGCGAAGATCGCGTTGTCCAGCACGCCCTGATAGTCCACCACCGGCGGACCGGCGCTGATGATCTCGAGTTCCACGGGAACGGTGAGCGTGGTGGTATCGCTGCCAGCACCGGCATACGCTACGGCGTTCGACGTAATCGTCACCGTATCCTTATAGGTGCCTGGCGCCAGCCCTTTCGGATCGAGCGTGACTACCACGCCATCCGGAATCAGTCCGCCTACGGTATACCCCTGCACCGCAATCCAGGCCGCGCCCGCCGTTTTGGCATCTTTCACCTGTAGAGTACCCTGTCCCGCGTTGCTCAGCGTGACCGCGGTGGCCGAAGCGGGGGAGCCTTCTGCCAGCCGCATACGGATGCGGTCGGTCGAAGCGAGGGCGATGGGCTGGGTGGTGACGCGCATGGTCACCGGAATCGTTTTGTTATCGGATGGCAAACTGGAACCGGAGGTCGTCACCGTACCCGAATAAGTGCCCTGGCCCATGCCGGCCGCCGGAGCGATGTGCACCCGATAAGGATACGAGAAGCGGAAACTGCCGGTGCCGTCGAGCGCAAGCGAAAGCCACCCGCCCCCGTCGTTCGTGCGTACCGTGGTGCCGAGCTGCGAATTGGTGGAAAAGATCACCTCGCGCGTGCCACCGGGGGCGACGTACAGATCGAGGTTGGCCGGCACGGCGCCGCCAATCTGCACCGTGACTGTAATGGTCTGCGGCGCATCCACGGCGTTGGGATCGAAAACCGTCACGATCCCCGTGGTCATACCGGCGGGCAGCCCAGCCGTATTGAGCGCCAGTTGCAGCGGCGTGCAGACGCCGGACCGGGTCGTGCAGGCGCGTTGCGCCCCCACAGCACCGGTAATCCACGCCACGGACGAGGACAGCGTGAGATTCAGGGCACCGTCGAAAGCGTTATAGGCTTCCACTGTCTGCGCCGGGTCGCTCGCCCCCTGTGCTATGGAAACCGGACCGACAGTGGAAGACGACAAACGTAAACGGGGAGCCGCCTGAAGACTTGCCACACCAAGAATCGCCGCGACCAGAGCCGCGGCACCGAATTTTTCTAGACCCACTCGAGAGCACCCTTCTTATAAGCCCAAATGTAACCGACCGCCAGAATTACCAGAAATACCGCCACTTCGGCCACGCCGAACCATTGCAACTGACGGTACCTGACAGCCCATGGGAATAAGAAGACGGTTTCCACGTCGAAAATCACAAACAGAATCGCAATGATATAAAAGCGAACTGTATAGCGGCCACGCGAATCGGAAGCAGCCTTAATTCCGCACTCGTAGGCTTCCAGCTTGACTACCGATGGCGCCGAGGGCCGGATCAGTTTGGCTGCCAGGATCGCGATCACCGGAAAGCTGATGGCGATGGCCAGGAAGATGAAGATGGGAATGTAGCCGCTCGGCATGGCCTAAATATAACACGTGGTCTAAAAGAAGGAAGAGGCGGATGCGAATCGGGACTCCCCCTCGGTGGAGCGGGTCTCCGATCCTCGTTTTGATATACCCGCAGCGAAACGGCGGAGTATCGATTCCAGGATCGGTACCAATGGTACGGCGCGCGTTTGAAGTCCCAAATATCACTCCAACCATTGAACTTTCCTAGGGAGATTCCCTCTGGGAAGAAACATCGGTCGACTGTGCCCGCCCGGGGGCCCGAAATCTAATGCATTTTTAAACCTATTAATTAGAATTGATTACGAACAGAGAGTACCCGGGGATTTCCCCGATCTCAGGGCTTGCCCGGACGAGAGGCGAGGAGGGCACAGGTCCGGTCATATCAGTTTGGTTACGGAAACTCCAGAAGTGTACCGGTACCTCCAGACAAGTAGTAGTCCTTCTAGACCCTTTGGATTCATTGACCTTACACCGCGATCCAACGTAGCATGGTGAAGCACTGGGGATATTTCATACAAACATGACGACGATTAAGCGTACAGGAACACACTTATCAAAGCTGATCACGACCATTTTCGGCCTCGCAATTCTGGCTAGTTTAACGGCGCAGCCGGCGTCCGCGACGATTTATCAGTTTGCGATTCCTGTGTCCAGTTTGCTCACGGCGATCACCTCTGCGGTCCCATCAGCGCCGGATAAGTACGCCTTTTACGATGTCTTTATTCGGGCATCGGACCCGACCGATGGCGGCGTGGGCGTTTTCATGACCAGTCCGTACAACGTGAATGGGACCCCGTACAATACGCCCGCCCCCAGTGTCGACGCCTGGACGGATGTGGTGAACGGCACGAATACCTACAATGACGGAATTTTTGCGCCGGGCGATGGTTTCCTTTCGATCCACTTCACGGCGGCCGCCGGCATCACCCGCAATCCGCTCCTCACTACGAATACGGCTGCCATTACCAACACCAAGGTGATTGACGGCAAGATCGCGGAAAACATCAACACTACCTACCCGAACGCCACCTTCATGGTGTTCATATCAAGCCCCGGAAGCTATGTCGGCCAAGCGGTCCAACTCGAATTCTACGCGGTCGCATACAAATTCAATGATGTGGCGTGGTCAGGCGCGACGCCGACAAAGGGAAGCGTATTCAGTGGGAACTTTACGGAAGTGGCGCAACTGACCCCTGAACCAATTTCCGTTGTCATGACGGGTGGCGGCATGTTGTTACTCGCAATCGCCGGAATTCGTCGTAAGCGCCACATCAAATAGTATTTAAGGCACTCGAACCTCGAGCCGGCGGAGTCCGGCAAAGACCTCAATTCACCGTCGTTTGCTGGAGCATGCTCATGAAGCTATCGCTGCGTCTGTACATCTTCGCCTTCTTGATTTGTCAGTTCAGTTTCGCCGGCATCGGCCCCCCGGTGGGCCAATGCGCAAACTGCCTCATTAAACCTAATCTTCCTGCCCTAGAAGTAGCTGTTTCGGACAACGAGGGTGACAACACCGCCGTCAGCCTGCTTACCGACACCGTCCGCGGGGCCGGCAATACGGTCATTCCGGCCGGCTATGACATTCAGAATGGCGACTACCTGGCGTGGTGCGTGGATACCCCGACCTTTCCCGTATTCGGGAGTTTCCGGCTTACCGCTCCGCTCTCCACACTAGATCCGGTGCTGCTGGCGCTCAACCCCGGCTTCAACAAGGTCAACTACATCCTGAACCACAAGAACGGCGCCGACTACCACGACATCCAGCGCGCCATTTGGACGGTGCTCGGTCTGTCTGGCGGCATCAGTGCCAGTTTCCCGCCCGATGCGGGCAGCACCGCTGCCCTGATCGCCGCTGCCGACGCCCACCCCGGCTATCAGCCTGGTCCGGGCGAGGTGATGGGTCTTGTCATGCCGGCGGACGGCTTCGGCGGCAGGTTGCAGGACACGATGCTCGAACTGCCGGTGCCGAAATGCGGCACGATCGGCGATTTCGTTTGGGTCGATACCAATCATGATGGCTTGCAGAACGATGGCAACACCGGCATCAACGGCGTCACGGTGACGCTGACCGACAGCTCCGGCAATCTCCTCGCCTTTACCGTCACGGCGAACGCCCCCAACGGCTACACCGCGCTCACCGGTCTGCCGCCCAATGCCCCGGGATACTACCAGTTCACCGGCCTGTGCGCAGGCACCTATAAGGTTGTGGTCAACGATTCGCAGCCGGGCCTCACCGGCTACACGCGAACGCTGGACACAGTGGGCTTCCCCGCCAATTCCGCCATCGACAGCAACCGCAATATCGACAACGTTGTACTGCTCACGGATCACACCATCGACGAAACCATCGATTTCGGCTACACGGTCCCCTCGCTGCTGGCATCCTGCGCCTCCGCAATCACCGGCACTCCCGGCGTACCCTACTCGTCCTTTATTCTCGCTTCAGGCGGCAGCACACCCTATACCTTCACCTTGAATTCCGGCTTACTTCCCGGCGGACTGAACTTGAACTCCAGCACGGGCGAAATCAGCGGCACACCGAACGCGACGGGTGTCTTCAACTTCACCGTCAAGGTCACGGATTCGACGGGGTTGGCGCACTTGACCGCGACCACCTCGAGTTGCGGCATCACCGTCAGCGTGATCCCGCCGACAGCCACTTGTGTCAGCATCGCCGCCGTGCAAGGCGTAGCGATCACACCGGTGACGATGCTCGGCAGCGGCGGCGCGGGTGCTCCCTTCACGTTCAGCGCGACGGGCTTGCCGGCTGGACTCAGCATGGCTTCGGACGGCACCATTTCCGGTACGCCGGGCGCGAACGGTACCTTCCCCTACGTAGTGACCGTGAAGGACAAGGACGGTAACGCCGGGACGACCAACTGCTCGGTGACAGTTCTTGCTGCGCCGAGCGCAACTTGTGTGACCATCGTGGCGGTACAAGGCGTGGCGATCGCGCCGGTAACGATGCTCGGCACCGGCGGCACTGGTGGGCCCTACACGTTTAGCGCGACGGGCTTGCCGGCGGGCGTGACCATGGCTTCGGACGGCACCATTTCCGGTACGCCTGGCTCCAGCGGCACCTTCCCCTACGTCGTGACCGTGAAGGATAAGGATGGCAACATCGGCACTGTCAACTGCTCGATGACTGTAAACGCATCTCCGAGCGCCAATTGCGTGGCTATCGTCGCGGTGCAAGGCGTGGCGATCACGCCGG
>JBDTMZ010000100.1:0-11529 GCA_039934035.1 Candidatus Solibacter sp.
ATCGGCGGCCCATTCGTTTTTCTCTGTTTGGTCGAACCCGAGGGCATCAGGCCAGGCGCTTGATTTCGGCCACCACCAGCTCCGGCAATTCCATCGCGATGTAATGCGAGGCGTCGGGCAGCACGATTTCGCTTCCGTGGGCGAAGTGCGCGGCGAGTTCGGGAGAGGTGGGCGAAGCGGCGAGGTCGAATTTGCCTGGCACACGAACGCGTCCGGCTCGCATCACCTCGACCGGCACCGTGATCTTCGCAATCGCATCGTAGACGTTGGCAGGCGGCTCTTTGGACTGCTCGTAAATCGACGCTTCCACCTCGGGCGGGCAGGCGAGCACGTATTGGCCGTCGCGGGGAAGCACTCCGTAATCGCAATAATCGCGCAGGATCTCCGGGCGCCAGTTCGAGAACGGCGCGCGTTCTTTGAAACGCTCGAACATTTCATCGGGAGATGCCCACACATTGCGGCGCCGCAGCGTAAATGACGCATCGGGCGGAGGCGTTCCGTAGATGTTCTCCGGGTAGATGGTGGGATCGATCAGCAGCATCGCGCGATAGGTGCCGGGGCGGAGCGCCGCCGCCTGCACCGTGGTGTGGCCGCCGCTAGAGTGCCCGATGCCAAAAGCTCCCTCGATCTGGAAGTGCTCCGCGATCTTCGCCATATCGCGGCCGAAAATATCCCAGTGATAGGGCAGGCGCGGCATGCTGCTGCGTCCGTGGCCGCGCGCGTCCAAAGCAAGGCAGCGGCGTTCCGGGAAGCACCGGATAATCTGGTCCCAACAGCGCGCGTGAAAGCCGGTGGCGTGCGCGAAGAGATAGGGAGGGTCTTCGCCGGGCCATTCCCAGACAGCCAATTCTTCTCCAGAGGGGCCGGCAAACTTCAACTCAGGGGTTCGCTCCACCTTTCGATTTTCCCACGCGGCAGCGGCGACGCCGCCACTTATACTCAGTACATGGCCGGACTGCTCTACGTGGTCGCAACCCCCATCGGCAATCTCGAAGACATCACCTACCGCGCGGTTCGTGTGCTGGGCGAGGCCGATCTCATCGCGTGCGAAGACACGCGCGTCTCCCGCAGGCTGCTGGACCATTACGGCATACACAAGCCCACCGTCAGCTATCACGACCACAACGAGGCGGAGCGCACCGCGGAACTGTTGACCCGCCTGATGAGCGGCGCCACCATTGCGCTGATCTCCGACGCCGGCATGCCGCTGGTCAGCGATCCCGGCTATCGCCTCGTGCATGCCGCGATTACGAATGGCATTGAGGTACAGGCGATTCCCGGACCGTCGGCCGCCCTCACCGCGCTTGCTGGAGCGGGCCTGCCGACGGATGCATTCTACTTTGGCGGATTTCTCCCGGCCAAACAGGGACAGCGCGCGCACCTGCTGGAATCGCTGGCGGAAGAGCAGGCGACGCTGATCTTCTACGAAGCGCCGCATCGCATTTTGGAAACGCTGGCAGCGATCACCGGCACACTGGGTCCGCGGCCGGTGGTGGTGGCCCGCGAGATCACTAAATTGCACGAGGAATACCTGCGCGGCACGGCGGAAGAGATACGGGCGCAACTGGCGGCGCGCGACTCCGTGAGAGGCGAGATCACGCTGCTGATCGGGAAGGCGACCGAACCTCCGCCCGACGACACGCCGCTCGCCGAAGCAGTCAACGCGTTGATTGCCGACGGCATGCCGCGCATGGACGCCATCAAGAAAGTGGCACGGCGGCGCGGACTTTCCAAGCGGGACGTGTACGACGAGATGCTGAAGGAGAAGTGAGGTACCGCATGCGTAGCAATTGCTTTCGCCTGCCCGCCGCGCTGCTGCTGGCGGCGGCACTGTGCCCGGCGCAGGATTATGTCGACCGCGTGGTGGAGAGCGCGCGCAAGGAGTTCGACGTGCCCGGCATCGCGGTGGCGGTCGTCAAGGACGGCAAGGTCGTGCTCGCCAAAGGCTATGGCGTGAAGAAGCAGGGCGAAGCGGCGCCCGTGACCGCGCAATCCGTGTTCCGCATCGCGTCCAACACCAAGGCCTTCACCACGGCGGCGCTGGCAATGCTGGTGGACGAAGGCAAGCTGCGCTGGGACGACCCGGTGACGCAGCACATGCCCGCGTTTCAGATGTGGGACCCCTACGTGACGCGCGAATTCACGGTACGCGATCTGTTGACGCATCGCAGCGGACTCGGGTTGGGCGCCGGCGACCTGATGTTCTTCCCGCCGGGCGACCTGGGGCGCGACGAGATCATCCGGCGGCTGCGCTTCATCAAACCGGCCACCAGTTTCCGCAGCGCTTATGCCTACGATAATCTGCTCTACATCGTGGCGGGGCAATTGATTCCCGCCATCACCGGCAAGACGTGGGACGCTTTCGTGCGCGAACGCATCTTCACGCCGCTCGGCATGACGCACACTTCGACCTCGATGGACGCGTTGATGAAAGGCAAGGACGTGGCGACGCCGCACAATGGTCTCTCTGGAAAGCTCGAAGCGCTGGCCCAGGAAGACATGGACAGTAGTGCGCCGGCGGGCGCCATTGTGAGTTGCGTAGACGATCTGGCGAAGTGGATGATGGCCCAACTGGACGGCGGCGCGGTGGGAAGCACGCGATTGTTCAGCGCGAAACAGGGCAAGGAAATGTGGACGGCGCAAACCATCCTGCCGATTGAGGAAGCGGGTAGCGATGCGCCGGCCGCGTTCCGCGAGACGCAGCCCAACTTCCGCGCGTACGGGCTGGGTTGGGATTTGCGCGATTACCGAGGCGAGCGTCTGGTGGGGCATACGGGATCGCTGGCGGGTTTCGTTTCGCGCACCGCGCTGGTTCCGTCGAAGAAACTCGGGGTTGTGATTCTGACCAATCAGGAGGTCACGGCAGCGCACACTGCCATCGCGAATACGGTGATCGATCACTACCTGGGAGCGCCCGATACGGATTGGGTAGCGGCGTATGCCGCGCGCCTGAAGAAGGAGAAGGCGGAGGCGGCGGAGACTGTAAGGAAGGCCGCGGGGAAGCGCAGTGCGAACACGCGTCCTGCGCTTGCGCTCTCCAGCTATGCGGGCCGGTACCGCGACGCGTGGTATGGCGATATGCGGATTGAAGAGCGCGGCGGCAAGCTATCGATTGCGTTCACGCACACGCCGTCATTGACGGGCGAGTTGGAGCACTGGCAGTACGACACCTTCGTGGCGCGCTGGAAAACTCGGACTTTGGATGCGGATGCGTACGTGACGTTCACGCTGAAGCCGGACGGGTCAGTGGATGAAGTGCATATGTCGGCGGTCTCGCCGCTGACGGATTTCAGCTTCGATTTTCAGGATCTGCTGTTCCGACCGGTGGAGAAGAGCGCGGCTGCGAGGTAGCAAATGGTTATCGAATCACGAGCACGGCTCGGGCGGAATGTTCCAGGTCTGTGATCAGTATGGCGTGACGTCTTAGGAGTTCTTCGACGCGAGCAGTCCGGTAATTA
The DNA here is from genome assembly GCA_039934035.1 of Candidatus Solibacter sp. Classification (GTDB taxonomy): domain Bacteria; phylum Acidobacteriota; class Terriglobia; order Bryobacterales; family Bryobacteraceae; genus Solibacter. Next base: position 3,459 of record JBDTMZ010000100.1, read on the forward strand.
CAGTTCTCCAGCCGAACTACTAAGGGAGGAGCGCCGCGCGAGAGGGCAATGTCCACGAAATCGGAATCGGCCGTGACGATCGTGAAGCCCATTGCCTGCGCGTAATTCCAGATCTCCAAATCACTGGTATTGGCGGCAAGTCCTGTTCCGAAAACGTGGGAGGAGCCAGGAAAGAGCTCCGCAAGGCGATGAACCAACTTCGGCGAGAGGTTCGCATCGAAGAGAAGCTTCAACGCACCAGGCGCTCCCGTCCCAGTTGGGCTGCGTAGGCATAGACGGCGGGGAAGTCAGCTTTCTCGAGGTATGGATAGTCCTGTAGGATCTCATCCTCCGTCATGCAGGATGCCAGCATATCCAGAACGTCCCAAACGGTCACACGCAGGCCTCGGATCGTCGGTTGCCCGGAGCGCTGGCCGGGGATGACGGTGATCCGGCTCATGTCTGCCTGATCGGGAACAGCCATATTGACATTATCCCCGAAGCGAGATGCTTGCGGTGTCGAGCTTCGCCCGGATTCTCGCATCGCACGAAGTCCTCAGTCCGTCGCGGGCCAATTTCGTGTTCCCAGCGCAGTCTGCACTCCCCTTGCCTGAAGCTGATTGCTCAAAGAGCCGCAGTGAATTCCATGCGGCCAGCTGACTGAGGACTGAAAACTGAACACTGAAAACTAAGCCTGCTCAAGGCTTCATCACCGCGACGTAGCCCAGATTGCGATACAACTGGTGCCAGTCGAGTCCGAAGCCGACAACGAAGCGATCGGGAATTTCGAAGCAGTGGAAGTCCACCGGCACCTGCACGATGCGGCGCGAATTGCGATCGAGAAAGGTGCAGACCGCGAGCGAATTCGGCGCGCGCCCCGACAGCGTCTGTAACAGATAGCGCAGGGTGAAGCCCGTATCCACAATGTCTTCCACCAGCAGTACGTCCTCGCCTTCAAGGCTCTCGTCGAGATCTTTGGCGATGCGCACCACGCCGGGCGATCCGCTCTTGTTGGAGAAGCTGGAGATGGCCAGAAAATCGATCTTCACCGGCACTTCGATATAACGCGCCAGCGCGGTAAGAAAGAAGACCGAGCCTTTGAGTACGCCGATCAGCGTCAGCGTGCGGCCCGCGTAGCGCTGCGAGATCTCCGCCGCCACCGCGCGGATGCGCGCATCGATCTGTTCCTCGGTGAACAGAATGCGCTCGATCCCGGCAGGCGTCGCGGGTCCACTCATGCGGGCACCTGCTTGGTGACGAGACCATACTTAAAAATCAAATTCTCGAAATCCTTCTGATAGAACACCTGAATGTTCAGGTGCGGATAGAGTTCCCGCAACAGGCGCACCTTGCGATTCTTGCGCGTCACCAGCGACTGCTTCATGGTGGTGAGTTCGACGTAAAGATCGAACTCGGGAAGATAAAAGTCCGGGGTGAACGCCTCGAGCACTGCGCCGTCCGGGTCGTGCCTCACGGGGAAACTGCGCGGCTCGTACTCCCAGGCGATGCGGTAGAAATCCAGCAGGTTGGCGAACATTTCTTCGCTCGGGTGGGCGAACATCTTACTGCGCAGTGTGACATTCGCCGGGGGCACGATGCCGAAGCGGGCCAATTTCATGCGCATCTGAAATTGCAGCTGCTGCTCGGCGGCGGGCGAGAGCAGCCCGCGCTCCTTCAGGCCCGTGGTGTTCACGGTGGATTCGATCACGTCCGCCATCTGCTCGGTGGTGAGCGCTTCGGCATTCAGCACCAGGTCGAAGAGTTCCGCGGAAGCTTTGGTCTTGCCGAATTTCGCTTTGCGGTCGATACGATCCGCAGTTTCCAGATCGAGCAGCGCCTGCCGGGCCGCGGGACGTTCCAGGCGGCGGTCCAGCATCAGATTGCCGATGCGCACGTTCTCTGGCGCCACCACATGTACGCGCAGCATGCCGGGAAAATTCCTGCCCTGCAACTCGCCGCCCGCCGCGTGGAAGACCAGATGGTGTTGTGTCGCCAGCCGCGCCAGCAGGGAGGTCACAAGGCTTGGATAGGCGCGATCGGGAATCTGAAAGTCGCTGCCGAACTCTTCGCCGGCCAGCGCGGTAAGGCGCGATTGGGTCAGCAGTTCGAAGCCGAGCCGCTGCGCGCTGAGCCGCGCCACCTCTTCAAACCGGCACCCAGGATGACCCGAAACCGCGATCAACGCCATGTCACAAGCTCATCATAACGCGGGGACAGGCAGGAGATCGGTATAAATGAAACCGTCCACGTTGCGTACTTCGCCGCTCTCAATGGCAAGGGGGCGGCGGAACATCGGCCCCGCGTAGACGAAGGTATGGAACTCGCCGTTCTCGCCGCAGGGGTCGGCTGTGGACGGCAGCGCGGCGAGCAGCGCCTCATCGAATTCGCGGCCGGAGAAGGTCGGATCCAGCGCGCGCGAATCGACGCAACTCAAGCGGGCGCGTAGGCCGCCAGCGATCATCTCGCGCGCCAGTTGCGCGGTGGGGATCTCCCAGAGCGGGAAGATGGGCGTGAGTCCGGTGCCGCCCAGTTGCCGCTCGCGATAGGCTCGAACGTCCTGCAGGTAGAGATCGCCGAACGCGACGGTGTCGAACCCCTCGGCGACGGCGCGGCGGCAGGCATCCACCATGCGCGCCTCGTACTCCTCGTTGGTACACGGCCAGGGGAGGGGGACCTGCCACACGGGCAAGCCGATGGCTTCCGCCTGCTGCTCCAGCAGCTCGGCACGGACGCCGTGCATGGCAACCCGGCCGGCCGCCTCGTTGAGGGTCGTGAGCAGAGCGGAGACTTCGATGTTCTGGCGATGCAGCGCGTGCAGAGTCCACGCGCTGTCTTTGCCGGAGCTCCAGGCAAGCAGGACTTTTTTCACAGAAGGGAGAGAGCCGGGCAGCCGGCAGGCGACTGCCCGGAATTCAAACTAAGCAGTCTGCAACGCACCGACGCGCTCGCCGCGCGCCACCATGCGGCTGAGCCAGGCATGCAGGCCGAACAGCGCGCCCGAATACAGCAGGTCGCTGGCCAGCGTGCGGCCGTAGAACGGAATCGCCGCCACATAGCACTGCACCACGCCAGCCAGCGTGTGCGGGTACATGCTGCTGCCGGCCAGCCAGGCGAAGTTCGTCAGCAGGAAGAACACGAGGCTGCCGCTCACCACACCGGCCCCGAGTTTCAGCGCATTCTCGGTGCCGCGCAGCCGGGTGCCGATCCACACGTTGATCAGGAAGGCGACGTACACCAGCGGGGTCGCCACGGACCAGCCGCCGACAAACTGATCGGTAACCGCCATCAGCACCAGTGGCACGGCATACGCCGGCCAGCCGCGCATGCGCGCGCCGGCAAACAGGCTGATGCTGCCTACGGGTGCGAAATTGGGCAGATGCGGCAATACGCGCGCCATGGCCCCCAGGACGGTCAAACCAGAGGCGAGAGGCCTTACCGCGTCATTCTGCGCCGTGTCATTCATCGAGTTCTCCTTCTCCATCAATTATTCTATTATCGCTCCGCCCGGAGGCAGATTGGTTAGGCTCCCACAAAGTCTCGGGAGCGCCGGTGGTGTGGCATGCCCAGCGGCTCCACACAAAAAGCGCATCGCTCAGGCGATTGAGGTAACGAATGGCCTCCGGCGGCACGCTCTCGTGGCGGCTGAGGGCCACCACAATGCGTTCCGCGCGCCGGCAGACCGTGCGGCCGATGTGCAGTTCCGCCTCGAGGCGGCAGCCGCCCGGCAGCACGAACGAACGCAGCGGCGGCACCCCCGTGTTCATGGCGTCCATCTCCCGCTCGAGCTGCTCGATTTCCGTTTCGGTGACGCGCGGCTGCCGCGGATGGACATCTTCGGGCTGCGTGGCCAGAATCGACCCGAGGTTGAACAATTCGTGCTGCACGCGCAGCAGGATCGCAGCCAGCGGGGCCAATTTCGGCGTCTGCGCGGTCAGTTCATTCACCGTGGCCCGCGCCGCGCCCAGGAAGCTATTGAGTTCATCCACCGTGCCGTAGGAATCGATCCGCAGGCCGTCCTTCGGCACGCGCTGCCCGCCTACCAGCGCGGTCTCGCCGCCGTCCCCCTGCCGGGTGTAGACGCGATTGATGGCGAGGCGCGGCTGATCGAAGGGCTGTTCACTCATAAGTGGCTCCGCTGCTCATTGTCCTTTCGCGATGGTCCACTTCAGGCCGGCCACGAAATTCAGCCGCGGCGAAGGGAACCCGTAAATCTCTTCATAGTGCCGGTTCAACGCGTTGCGCAGATTGCCATACGCGGTGACCCCGTGACCCAGCGCGTAATTGAGATTGATGCCAACGTTGGCGAAACCGGGATTCCAGAAGAACCCGTTGCTCGCGCCGTAGCTCGGCTCTTCGTAGAGCGTGCGTCCGCGGAAGTATCCGTAGGCATCGGCCTGCATGCGCCCCCGGGTAAAAGTCGCGATCACGTTCCCGGAGTTCTCGGGCCGGCGCGTCAACTGCTGCCCCACTGTGAAGGCCTGCGGAGCCTGATTGTCGGACCCGTCCAGCGACAGGATGCGCGTCCCTAACAGGGTGTAGGATCCGGTCACGAACATCCAGCGGGTGGGACGCAGCCGGGCGGAAAACTCCATGCCCTGCGCGCGCGAATTGGCCAGATTGTCCGACGTGTAATGGCTCAACGTGGTCAGCGAGCCGCCCAGCGTGACGATCAGGTCGTAGTAGCGATTGTAGAAATAGGTGGCGTCGAGGGTCAGCAGGTTGCCGAATTTCTGTTCGACCCCGGCATCGACACTGCGGGTCCGCTCCGGCTTCAACGCGGGGTTGTTGGTGAAGGCGAGTTCGAAGCCCGAAGGCGGCCGCAGTCCCAATCCGAACGATGCATGCAAGCGCGTCCCGGTGCCCGCCACATAGGCCGCCGAGAGTTTCGGATTCACGCGCGAAATGCGGGTCTCCGGGAACTGCGGGCGCGAGAATCCGTCGCTCGGAATGGCCCCCGTGCGGAAAAATTCGCCGCGCAGCCCAGCCGACAGAAACAGGCGGCCGGCGATTTCGTAACGATTCTCCGCGTAGACCGCGACCTCGTTGCGCTCGATGGGAAAGGTGGAGAACCCGGCATCGGTGATGAAGCTGTTCTGCACTTCTTCGTGGCCGCCGCTGACGCCGAAGGACGCTGTGTCGTGGCGCGACAGGCTCACGATGGTGCGCGCTTCGCCCTGACCCCGCAGGTCTTTGTTGAAGCTGAATCCGTACGGGCTTTGGAACCCGTTGTTGTTCTGAAAGAAGCTGCCGGAGACCTCTTCGCGCACTCGCGGCGTGAAGTCGATTTCGTAGTGCGCTCCGTATTCGCCAAAATTATTTTTGGCGCGGCTCACCGTATCGATGCCGGTAAAGATGTGCTTCGGGTCAGACCCCCAGGCACCGGGCTGTCCCGCGGTATTGGCATCGAAGTAGCCATGAAGCGCAATGGCCTGACGCCCGAAACGGCGGCGAATATTCAGCATCAGGTCCTGATTGGTGTAGTCGTTGTTGGCTACCATGCCGTCGGTATCGAGGCGCGAAGCCGAAAGCAGCAGCCCCCAGCCGGCAACACTGCCGGAGCCGGTGATGCCGAAGCGCCGCTCCCAATAGCTGCCGCCTTCGGCCAGCAGACTGAGCTGCGGCGCGGCCTCGGGACGCCGCGTCACGAAATCGATCACGCCCGAGTTGGCATACGATCCGTACACGGCAGATTGCGCGCCGCGGACCACGTCCACATGATCGATGGCCTCGCTGGGAATGTGCGCGAAATCGAAACCGAGCCCGCCTCCGAAGCCGATCACCGGCACCCCGTCAATCTGCACCAGATTCAGATTGGCATTGCCGCCGCGCATGAAGAGGCTGGTCACCCCGCCCGCTGCGCCGGACTGGTTAAACGCCACGCCGGGCACATAGCGCAACAGATCGAAGGCGAAGGGCTCGTTTGACGAACGCACACGCGCATTGGAAATCACGTCCACGCTGGAGCCTTGCAGCGTGACCGGCACCTCGATGGTAGAGCCCGCCACTTTCACGGACTCGACGTGCGGCGCGATCTCCAATTGCACGCTGGCCGCTTCCCGCGGCGCAATCGTGCGGGTGCTGAACCCGGGTGCGGTCACGACCAGGCGGGTGTCGGCGCCATCGGCAACGTCCAGTTGAAAAGCGCCGTTGGCGCCGGCAGTCGCCTGGGCCACCATACCTACCCGGTTGACCGCGGCAATGCGCGCACCGGAGATGGGAGCGCCAGACGAATCGAGGACTTTGCCTTTGATCTCGGCGGCGGAGACACAGGCGGAAAATGTCAGAAAGCAGGTCAACAGACCTGAGGCGTATCGATGCATTTTAGCCCCTCCCTCGAGGGCTTGTAGCGACTCGCCGGCCGGTCTCCTGACTTACGCCTCATCAAATCCGCCGGCCTTCCCATTCCTGTGAACAGTGGCTGCCTTGGCGAATTCTCCGCGCTTACAGTAGCGGGGCTGTGCTGGACTTTCACCAGCTTCCCGTGCACCAGCGAAAAACTTCGACTACGTTTCCGAGTGTACACTATTTTCAGAGCGATTCATGCGAATTCCATGGAAAACGTCAGGTAAACTCGCCCTGCTGCTGGCGCTAGGGAGCTGTCTTTTCCCTGCCATGGCGGCGGACGCGAAGCCCGATAAAAAGAAGTCCCAGGCCGCGCTACAGCGCGCCCAAAAAGCGGAGGAATCGGGGAACCGCGAGGCCGCGATCAGCGCCTACGGCGAGGCCCTGCAGGCGGACCCCGGCAACGTGGACGCGTGGCGTGCGCGCGGCCGCGTCTTTCAGGCGGACGGCAATGAACGCCTGGCGCTGGCCGATTTCGACAAGGCAATTGAACTTCAGCCGTCCAATGGCGAGAATTACCTTGCCCGCGCCGGGTATTACGCCGCGTTGGGGCAAGCCCAGCGCTCGATCCGCGACTATAGCCTCGCCCTGAACCTGAAGCTGGAGCGCAACGATGTCTACGCCGGACGTGCGAAAGCCTACAGCAGCGCCGGCCAGTTCGATAAGGCGGAGGAAGATTACACACAAGCCGTCAAACTGCGCAGCGACAATCCCGAACAGTACCTGGGGCGCGGTATCGCCCGCGCCGAGCAGCGCAAGTATCGCGACGCGGTGGAAGATTTTGACGCCTGCATCGCCCGCAAGCCCGATCACGAGGAGTGCTGGGTGGAACGCGCGCTGGCCTTCACCGGCTTCAACGATTTCACCCATGCCCGCACCGATCTCGATCAGGCGCTCAAGCTCAAGGCCGACGATTTGCGCGCGTGGCGCGTGCGCGGCGCCGTGCGGGAACGCCTCAATGACGATCGCGGCGCGGTGGCCGATTACACCGAGGCCCTGAAGTACGATGCGAAAGATCCGCGTATCTACATGGCGCGTTCCGCAGTCTACGTGCGGCTGAAGATGCTCAAGGAGTCGCTCGAAGACCGGCAGATTGCGGTGCAGCTCGACCCCAAAAATCCGGAGGTGTATGTCGCGCGCGGCGGCTCCTACCACCTGCTGGGCCAGCACGATAAAGGGCTCGAAGACCGCACTCGCGCCATCGGGCTCGCCCCCGCGTCGTCGTTAGGATGGACCGCGCGCGGCGATGCCTTCTTCCTGCTGGAGCGTTGGGACGAAGCGCTGGCGGATCTGGACCAGGCGGTGAGACTCGATCCGAAGAATGTCGAGACCCGCCAGTTGCGGGATCTGGCGCAAGCCAAGGTGAATGAGAAGATCAAGGCGGCGCGCGCCAAGGAACTCGCACCAGAAACCGGCAGCCTGCAATTGCCGGCGCCGGACGATTCGCCCCTGACGCCGCCCGTCATCCCAGACCCGAAACCCGCTCCCCCTACTCCGAAAGCAAAGGCCGGCGCCGCGCCTCCGAGATTACCGAAGGTCACCGCGCCCTCCGCTACCGTGGCCACGCCCCCGGTGTCCGCGCCGAAGCCGGCAGCACCGAAGCCCCAGCCCGCGGCACCGGACACTCCGAAAACGACAGCCGCTGCGACGCCTCCGAAATTGCCAAACTCCGCTGCTGTGGCCCCGGCACCGGTATCCGCGCCGAAGCCGGCAGCACCGAAGCCCCAGCCCGCGGCACCGGACACTCCGA
>JBDTMZ010000101.1:0-58218 GCA_039934035.1 Candidatus Solibacter sp.
CGGCACTTGCCTCCCCAATTGGGTTCGTTCCGCAACTTCCATTGCCGCCCCCTCCACGAAATCGCCGCCACCGCCATCCACCCACCCGCCGCCGCGCGGACGGCAGGGCAGACCCTCCAACCACCCCGCCCGCGCCCGGCCCAACTCCCTCCCTCCCCAGCACTTGCCTCCCCAATTGGGTTCGTTCCGCAACTTCACCTTCCGCCCCGCTGCCACCCTCCACAGCCTCGATCGTGGACCCGACCGGAGTCTCACGCGAGCCTCCGTATCCTGCTAAAATGAAGGTTATCCACGCCTCGGGAGGAATAGCCTAAATTGAACACTGCAATCCTCGCCCTGGAGGACGGAAGCGTCTTCGAGGGCCAGAGTTTTGGTGCGCCTGCGGAACGTAGCGGGGAAGTCGTCTTCAACACCGCCCTCACCGGCTATCAGGAAGTCTTCACCGACCCTTCCTACACCGGTCAAATCGTCATTCTTACCAATCCCCAAATTGGCAATTACGGCACCAGCACCACCGATAACGAATCCGTTGCTCCCTACATCGAAGGGCTCGTGGTCCGCGAGTTTTCGCCCATTGCCAGCAACTGGCGCAGCGATGCCGCGGCCGATTCTTTCCTGAGCCGCGCCGGCATCCCCATCGTCAGTGGTCTCGACACCCGCGCCCTGGTGCGTCACCTGCGCACTCGCGGCGTGATGCGCGGCGTTCTTTCCGCCACGGAGAGCAATGCCCAAAAGCTGGTCGAAAAGGCGCGCAACATCCCCACCATGGCGGGCCTCGATCTCGCCAGCCGGGTCACCACCTCCAAGCTCTATCACTGGACCGAAACGGTCGAACCGTGCTCGCCCTCGGACCTCATCGGCACCGCCGCCGAGCCGCGCTTCAACGTCGTCGCCTACGATTTCGGCATCAAGCACAACATCCTCCGCCGCCTCGTGCACGCGGGCTGCAAAGTCACCGTCGTCCCGGCGCTCACCTCCGCCGAAGATGTGCTCGCCCTCAAGCCCGACGGCATCTTCCTCTCCAATGGTCCCGGCGACCCCGAACCTCTCGTGCCGCAAGTCAACAACATCCGCAAGCTGATCGGCAAGAAGCCCATCTTCGGCATCTGCCTCGGCAATCAGTTGCTCGGCCTCGCGCTCGGCGGCAAAACGTACAAACTCAAGTTCGGACATCGCGGCGCCAACCACCCGGTGCGCAACGAACTTACCGGGCGCATCGAAATCACGTCGCACAACCACGGCTTTGCAGTGGACCCCGATTCGCTCAATCTCTCTGAAGTCGAACTGACTCACATTAACTTGAACGATCAAACTCTCGAAGGCTTCCGCCACCGGTCCGAGCCCGTCTTCTGCGTGCAATATCACCCCGAAGCCGCCCCCGGACCCCACGATTCGCACTACTTGTTCGACGACTTTACTAAGTTGATGCGGGAGGCCAAATAGCATGCCGCGCCGCACAGATATCCATCGCATCCTGATCATCGGCTCCGGCCCCATCATCATCGGCCAGGCCTGCGAGTTCGATTACTCCGGCACCCAGGCGGCGAAAGCGCTGCGCGCCGATGGCTTCGAAGTCATCCTGGTCAATTCCAATCCGGCAACCATCATGACGGACCCGGCGCTCGCCGACCGCACCTATGTCGAGCCGCTCACCTTGCCGTACCTCGAAGAGATCATCCGCCGCGAACGTCCCGATGCCCTGCTCTCCACGGTTGGAGGCCAGACGGGGCTCAATCTCTCGGTGGAACTCGCCGAGGCCGGCGTGCTCGATAAGTATGGCGTGGAACTGATCGGCGCCAAAATCGATGCCATCAAGAAGGCCGAAGACCGCCTCCTCTTCAAGGATGCGATGCGCAAGATCGGCCTCGAAACGCCGCAGTCGCAGCTCATCAATTCCGTGGAGGCGGGGCTGGAGTTTGCCCGGAAGATCGGCTTCCCGTGCATTCTGCGCGCGAGTTTCACGCTCGGTGGCACCGGCGGCGGCATCGCCTACAATCAGGAAGATTTCGTCGAAATTCTGGAGCGCGGCATCGCGCTCAGCCCCGTGCACGAAGTGCTGATCGAAGAAAGCGCCCTCGGCTGGAAAGAGTACGAGCTCGAGGTCATGCGCGACCTCGCCGACAACTGCATCATCATCTGCTCGATCGAGAATTTCGATCCCATGGGCGTGCACACCGGCGATTCCATCACCGTGGCGCCCGCGCAGACGCTCACCGACCGCGAATATCAAATGATGCGCGATGGCGCCCTGCGCTGCCTGCGCGAAATCGGCGTCGATACCGGCGGATCGAACGTGCAGTTCGCCATCAATCCCGCCGACGGCCGCATGGTCATCATCGAGATGAATCCGCGCGTCTCGCGCAGTTCCGCTCTTGCGTCCAAAGCGACCGGATTCCCCATCGCCAAGATTGCCGCCAAGCTGGCTGTCGGTTACCGCCTCGACGAAATCCCCAACGACATCACCCTCAAGACTCCCGCCTGCTTCGAGCCCACCATCGACTACGTCGTCGCCAAGATCCCCAAGTGGGCCTTCGAAAAATTCCCCGGCGCGGACCCCACGCTCGGCACCCAGATGAAGTCCGTGGGCGAAGTCATGGCCATCGGCCGCACCTTCAAAGCAGCCCTATGGAAGGGTATCCGCTCGCTCGAAACCGGCAAGGCTTTCGGTAGCGAAAAGTTCGACAAGGCCCTGATCGCCAACAAGCTCATCACCCCCACGCCCGACCGCCTCAACTACCTGCGTTTCGCGCTCGCCAGCGGCTACACCGTGGCAGAGATCCACGAGATGACCGCGATCGATCCGTGGTTCCTCACGCAGATGAAAGAGGTCGTGGATTATGAAGGCGAGCTCGCCCAGAGCAGCCTGCTCACCGCCACGCCCGCCCAGTTCCGCCAGGCTAAGCGCTTCGGCATCAGCGATTCGCAGCTGGCGAAATCCTGGGACGTCAAGGAAATCGATGTGCGCCGCCGCCGCAAGGAACTCGGCGTACATGCTGTGTTCAGCCGCGTCGATACCTGCGCCGCCGAATTCGAAAGCTTCACGCCGTATCTTTATTCCAACTACGAATCTTCCTGCGAGGCCGACCCCAGCGATCGCAAGAAGGTCATGATTCTCGGCAGCGGTCCGAATCGAATCGGGCAGGGAATCGAGTTCGATTACTGCTGCTGCCACGCCTCGTTCTCGCTCCAGGCGATGGGCGTCGAGTCCATCATGGTCAACTGCAATCCGGAAACCGTATCGACCGATTACGATACCAGCGACCGCCTCTACTTCGAGCCGCTCACGCTGGAAAACGTTCTCAATATCGTCGATACCGAGAAGCCCGATGGCGTGATCGTGCAGTTCGGTGGGCAGACTCCGCTCAATCTCGCGCTGCCGCTAAAGAAACTCGGCGTACCCATCATCGGCACCGATCCGGAAGATATCGATCTCGCCGAGGACCGCAAGCGTTTCGGCGCGCTGCTCGACGAATTGCAGATTCCGTGCCCTGAGAACGGCACCGCTACCAGCGTGGACGAGGCCTGCGTGGTGGCCAGCCGCATCGGCTATCCCGTGCTGTTGCGTCCCAGTTACGTCTTGGGCGGGCGCGCCATGGTGATTGCCTACGATGAAGAGATGGTGCGCCAGTACATGCGCGAAGCCGTCACCTTTTCGCAGGATCGCCCGGTGCTGATCGATCGCTTCCTCGATGATGCCACCGAGGTCGATGTGGACGCTCTGGCGGACAGCACCGACGTCCTGATTGCGGGCATTATGGAGCACATCGAAGAGGCCGGCGTGCACTCGGGCGATTCGTCCTGCGTGCTGCCGCCGCAGTCGCTGCCCGAAGAAACGCTGCGCACCATCGAAGACTACACTGTACGTCTCGCCAAGGCGTTGCGCGTGGTCGGTCTGATGAACGTGCAGTACGCGATTCAGAACGGAAAAGTGTACGTGCTCGAAGTCAATCCGCGCGCCTCACGGACCGTGCCTTACGTCAGCAAGGCCACCGGTGTCGCGCTGCCGAATATCGCCGTGGGCCTGATGTGGGGCAAGAAGCTGAAGGACTACAATCTCGCCGGCGGCAAACTGACCGTGCCGCAGGTCTTCGTGAAATCACCGGTCTTCCCGTTCAATAAATTCCACGGTGTCGATCCGGTGCTCGGGCCGGAGATGCGTTCCACGGGCGAAGTCATGGGCGTGGGCATCAACTTCGGCGAAGCGTTCCTCAAGGCGCAGATTTCGGCGGGCAGTCCGCTGCCGGAAAGAGGCACGGTGTTCGTGAGCGTCAACGATCGCAACAAGCCGGAGGCGGTCGTCATTGCGCGCCGTTTTGCCGATCTCGGCTTCACGCTCGCCGCCACGCGAGGCACCGCCGCCGCCATCCGCTCCTCGGGACTCGCCTGTAAGACGGTGCTCAAGGTCAATGAAGGACGGCCCAACGCGGTGGACCTGCTCAAAGCGGGCAGCATCCAACTCGCGATTTACACTACGACCGGCGCCAGCGCTTTCAGCGACGAGAAATCGATTCGCCGCAGCGCCGTCACTTATCGCATCCCGTGCATCACCACGATGAGCGGAGCCCGTGCCGCCGCCGAAGGAGTCGCCGCCCGTCTGCGCGACCCCATCCGCGTCTGGTCGCTGCAAGAGATCCACGAAACGCAAAACGCATAGCGTTGTTCCCCCAGAAACCTGTGATGTCCGCTTGAATGTGGGGAAGCCATTCCTGGCTGCCGCCGCCTTCAGGCGGCGCGAACCCAAGGCGCGGTCGCGCCAGGACCAAAGCTGATGGCTGAGAGCTGAGAGCTGAGAGCTGAGAGCTGAGAGCTGAGAGCTGACAGCTCCCAAAAAAAACCCGGCGGATGTCTCACCGCCGGGCCGCGTCGTTTCAATTTGACCCTGTATTGATAACTTCCTGGTCCCCTTCGCGTCGGGGACAGGGCCATTACCACTATATCATTGAATCGTAATTTTCTTGATGAAGTCTAAGCGCGGGAATTTTGCATCTAAATACACATTACCCTGTTGCTCGATTTTTGCCGTATCGGGCCCCATTCCCCGCGGCGGAACATCGCCATACGCGCCGTACAGGCCCTCTACCACGTCCATTCCACTGATCACCTTGCCCAGCGGAGCGAAGCCCTGTTTGTCTAGATCTTTGTTGTTCTTCACATTGAAAAACAACTGCGTTGTACGCGTCCCCGGCCCCAGGTGCGCATAAGTCAGCGTTCCTTTGACATTACTCTGTTTGGGAGGATCGTCCTTGATACGCGCCGTGGACCACAACCCGTTAGTCTGCGGGTCGGCCGCGATCCCGAACTGTACATAACTGTGCGTCACGCGAAAGAAACGCGCGTTGTCGTAAAACCCCGTCGTCATCAGCGAGTAAAGGTGGTCCACGCCCGCGGGAGCCCAGTCGCGATGGACCTCCACCACCACCTGCCCCTTGGACGTATCGAGCACCGCCTGGAACACATCGGGCGTCTTTTCGGGAGCCTTCGGCGCTGCCTGGGGCGCCTCCCCCTTTTTGCCTTCGTCGGACGACGAGCATCCTGCCAGCGCAACGGCCATGAGCACGCAGATGATCCGCATCGTCCCTCAGTATGCCATGCTGGCATTTGGCTCTCTACGACGATTTTGCCTGGTTCTACAACCGCTATTGGAACGAGGAGTTTCACGACCTCGCCTTTCCGGTTCTGGAGCGCATCTGGTTGCCCCGCCTGCGGCCCAAAGCGCGCCTGCTCGATGTCTGCTGCGGTACCGGATACCTTGCCGGATTACTGACGGAGCGCGGTCACACCGTCACGGGCGTCGATGTCTCCGCGGAGATGATCGCTCACGCGCGCGAGAACGTTCCGCAGGCCACTTTCCATGTGGCCGACGCCACCCGGTTCAAAGTCTCGGGCAAGTTCGATGGCGCGGTCTCTACCTTCGACAGCTTCAATCACATTCTGGAACCCGAACTCCTGCAGGCGGCCTTTTGCTGCACCGCCGCCACGCTCAAAAAGGGCGCAACGTTCGTCTTCGACGTGCTGTTGGAATCGGCGTACCAGACCAATTGGGCCGATCACTTCACCATCCTCCGCGACGACCACGCCCTCTTGATCAGCGGTTCCGGTTTCGATTTTCGCAGCCATCTCGCCACCTGCCGCATCACCATGTTCCGCCTGATCGACGGTGCCTGGCACCGCCGCGATACCGATGTGGTGGAGCGCTGTTACAACACAAAGGAGATCGACGAGGCGCTCGCGGCTGCGGGCTTCCGCCACACCGAGTTTTACGACGCCCGCGACCTCGGGATGCGCGGCCAACTGGGGCAGGGAAGAACCTTCGTGATCACACAAAAGTGAGGCGGCCAGGCAACCTGTGCCGCTCGTCCTTACGATGCCAGCGACGTATTGAAGCAGAGGTAATTGCGCAGCGAGGCGCTCATCATTCGATCTGCCACCGTGATGTGGTCATTCATCCACTGCGACAGAAATTTGAGCACGTCCATCACGGCGTTGGCGTCGCCTTCCTGAATCCGCTTGGCCAGTTCCCTGGACCGCTTGCGCGCCGTATCGTGCTGCTTCTTGTGCCAGACCGTCCCGTTGTAGTGCATCGCTTTCATCAGGCGCTCTTCGTGGCGGAAGTGCTGTTCTTCGGCCGCGAGCAGGCCGACCGCCAGATCCTGCAGCCGCTCCTGATCCTGGCCGGTCAACAGGGCCTTATGGAAGTCATTAGCGAGACGGAAGATCGTCCGATGTTCCGCGTCGATCTCCGGCAGGTATACCGAGTAGTCGCTGCTCCATTTGAACAGACTCATACCGCTCAGTATACCTGAATTTCGGAGTATAGGGGTGTTTACTCGTATTTCGCTAATTGGCCGTCACTTCGGCAGGAGCCTCGGCGGTAACCGGAGCCTCTACCTTATGCTTGCACTCCGGGTTCGGACACTGCCAGACTGCTCCCGCCTTGAGCCACTTTTCGATCATGTACGGGCTGCCACACTCCGTGCACTTCTCCGGCACCGGCTTGCCCCACGCCACAAAGCTACATTCGGGATAACGATTGCAGCCGTAGAAGGTCTTGCCCTTGCGGGAGCGGCGCTCGATGATCTCGCCCTCCGAGCACTCCGGGCACTTCACGCCGATGGTCTTCTGCTTGACGTACTTGCAGGCCGGGAAATTGCTGCACGCCACGAACTCGCCGAAGCGCCCGTAGCGCATCACCAGGTTCTTGCCGCACTGCGGGCAGGGCTCTTCCAGTGGCTGGTCGGCCTTCCTCTGCACGCCGCCGATCTGCTTGGTGGTCTTGCAGTCGGGGTATTCCGTGCAGGCGAAAAACGTTCCGAAGCGCCCCTTCTTGAGCACCATGGGACGCCCGCAGTTTTCGCAAATCTCTTCCTCGCCCTGATCGCTGAGGTCCGCGCCTTCCAAATCGGGGAGATCGACGGTCAGTTCGCGGGTGTAGGTGCAGAACTCTTCCTTGCGCCGGATCTGGAGTTCCACGCCCTCGGCCGTGTCCGTAAGGTCGAGTTCGTAAAAGCCCTTCATCTGCGGATAACGATCCTGCAGCTTCGCCAGCCGGCCCTCGATCTTCTGTCGATCGTCCTGCCGCTGCTGGTGGAAGTCCTTTTCGAGCTTGCGGAGCGCGGTCTCGAGTGTCCGGAGTTTGGGCGATGCCGGCACCACGAGGAACTCACCCGTGCGTCCCCAGGCGATGCCCACCTGCGGATACTTTGCCTGGATCTTATCGCGGCTGATGCCGATCTTTTTCAGCAGGCGCAGGGTGCGCACCGCAATGTCCTTCCGGATCTTCTCCAGATCGGCCTCCATGCTCTTGGCCGAAAAATCCGGATAGCCCGTGCAGGCGATAAAGCTGCCGTGCTTGCCCCACTTGATCACCAGGGGACGGCCGCACTTCTCGCAGATCAAGTCGGTGGGCTTCTCCATCCGCTTGATGTCGGTCATGTGCTCGGCGGCGTGGGTCAGGTCCTTATCGAAGCGCTGGTAGAACTCGCTCATGGCTTCGCGCCAGTCGAGTTTCCCCTCTTCGATTTCGTCCAGTTCCTCTTCCATCCGCGCCGTGTACTTCACGTCGAAGATGTCGTCGAAGCTCTCCAGAAGCAGGTCTGTCACCACCATGCCGAGCTCGGTGGGGAGGAACCGTCCGCCTTCCTTATTTACGTACTCGCGCTCCTGGATGGTGGAGAGAATGGTGGCATACGTGGACGGCCGTCCCACTCCATCGCTTTCCAGGCGCTTCACCAGCGTGGCTTCGTTATAGCGCGGCGGCGGCTCGGTGAAATGCTGCTCGGGCTTCAAGGTTTCAAGCCGTAGCGCTTCGCCTTCGGTGACCGAGGGCAGGCGGTGTTTCAATTCCTCGTCGTCCTCGTCCGCAATATCCTTGCCTTCCTGATAGATCTTCAGGTAGCCATCGAACTTCGGCACGCTGCCGGTGGCGCGGAAGACATACTCCACGCCCGCCTTGCCCTTCGCCCTGACATCGATCGTGGTCTGATCGAACAGCGCGGGCATCATCTGGCAGGCTACGAAGCGATTCCAGATGAGGCGGTACAGCTTCATCTCGTCTTCGGGCAGATACGGTTCCACCGTTTCCGGCGTGTACGCCATCGAGGTGGGGCGCACCGCTTCGTGCGCATCCTGCGCGTCCTTCTTGCCTTTGTAGATTACAGGCTGCGCCGGCAGGAATTCCTGGCCGTACCGCTCGCCGATATACTGCCGCAATTCGGTGATGGCGTCATCGCTGACGCGCGTGGAATCGGTACGCATGTAGGTGATGAGACCCACGGCGCCTTCCTGTCCGATCTCCAGGCCTTCGTACAGGCGCTGCGCCAGCATCATGGTGCGCTTCACGCTGAAGCGGAGTTTGCGCGAAGCTTCCTGCTGCAAGGTCGAGGTGATGAACGGCGCGACCGGATTGCGCTTCTTCTCGCGCGTGCCGACGCTTTTCACGATATAGGCGGCGCCCGCCAGGTCGGATACCAGGCTATCGGTGCTCGCCTGGTTAACCAGTTCGGGAGTCTCGTCGTTGGCCTTGATGAGGCGCGTATTGAGCAGCGGCGGATTTTGCGCATGAACGTCCGCGTCCACCGTCCAGTATTCCTTCCTCTGGAAAGCGCGGATTTCGCGTTCGCGTTCCACTATCACGCGCAGCGCGACGGTTTGCACGCGTCCGGCGGAGAGGCCGCGGCGCACTTTGTCCCATAGCAGCGGGGAAATCTTGTAGCCCACCAGGCGGTCCAGCACACGGCGCGCCTGTTGCGCGTTCACCAGGTGCTGATCGACCTGCGTGGGCTTCTCGAACGCCTTCTGGACCGCCTTTTTGGTGATCTCGTTGAACATCACCCGGAAAATCCGGCTGCCGTTCTTTTTGTCCTGCAGTTCTTCCTGCAGGTGGTAACAGATTGCTTCACCTTCGCGGTCGGGATCGGCCGCCAGGTAAATTTCGTCCACCTTTTTGGCGAAGGCTTTCAGTTCGGCGATGAGCTTTTTCTTGCCCTCGATGACCTCGTAATGAGGTTCAAAACCATGTTCGACATCCACCGCGAGATCGCGTTTGGGGAGATCTTTAATATGACCGAGCGAAGCTTTGACGACGTAATCTTTACCCAGGTATTTGTTGATGGTCTTCGCCTTCGCAGGCGATTCCACGATTACCAGAGCTTTTGGCATAGGAAACTTTCGAAGCGCGGCGCCCTTCCGCCGCATGATTGTAGGAAACGTGAATTACCCAGACGACGTTACCACACTTTAACAAAGTTCTTGCCCGGCAGTTGTTTGACCAGGCCGAGCATCTCCAGTTCAAAAAGTGCGGCAATCAGTTCCGATGGAGAGATATCTTCCACCTTTTCCAACAGTTCGTCCAAGTGTATGGAAGCATCCACCTGGAGACTGGAAAGTGCCCGGCGGGCGATCTGGCCCAACTCCGGGACGGGATCAATTAATAATGATGCCTGATCTCCCGCCAAAGTTGCAGAACCCGTGCCGAGGAGCTGTTCGCGGCCTCGCTCAATCAACTGGCGGCGGGACTCCGGGGGCAGTTCGGCGATCACGTCATTCCAGTCCTGTACGAGCCTGGCACCCTGTTTTATCAACAGGTTAGGGCCCCAGCTCAGCTTTGAAGTGATGTTGCCCGGGACGGCGAAGACCTCCCGCCCCTGGTCGATGGCGAGCTTGGCGGTGATGGCCGAGCCGGAATATTGGGCGCCCTCCACCACCAGCACCCCGACGCTGAGTCCGCTGACAATCCGGTTCCGGATGGGGAAATTCTGCGGAAAGGCCACGGCGCCCATCGGAAATTCGGAGATGATCAGCCCTTTGGCCGCGATTTCGGTCGCCAGTTTGCGATTCTCCGAGGGGTAGACGATGTCCACGCCGCAGCCGAGTACTGCCACGGTATTGCCGCCGCGAGCCAGAGCGCCCTTATGGGCAGCGGTGTCGATCCCGCGCGCCATGCCGCTGGTGATAGTAAGCCCGGCGTGAGCGAGGTCGCCCGACATGCGCTCCGCCACGGCGAGTCCATAAGGGGTGGGGCGGCGCGTGCCGACGATGCCCAGCGAGATGGTGCGCAGCAGTTCCACCCGGCCGCGGGCAAAGAGCAGGATGGGCGGATCGAAGATCTCGCGCAGCACTTGCGGGTAGCGCGGATCGCCGAGGGTGACGAGGACCGCTCCGCACTTGTCCATGCGTTCGTGCTGTCCGGCGGCATCTTCAAAGGTGCAGCCGCTGGCGATGGATTGCGCGATGGCGCCGGACACGCCCGCGCCTTCCAACTCGGTGCGCGAGGCGCGGAAGATGGCTTGGGGAGTGCGGAAGCGGTCCAGGAGCTTGCCCGAGGTTCTGGAACCCAGACCAGGGACGAGTTTCAATGCCAGCCAGTAAAGCTCCTCTTCCCGGCTGAGTACGGAAGATGACATGATGCGGGCGATTCGAAGACTGACGATATCAGCCTGCGCCGGTTTCGCGCAAGCCGCGAAGCTCCCTTCCGGCCTAACTGTAGCGTCCAGGTACGCGAGGGATTCCTGCTGGCGCTTTGTTTTCTCCGGAAATACGCCCGATGTTGGCGTGAGTGGATATCGGGACCGGCACGACGTGTTTTCAGATGGAAGGGCGGACGGACGCCCGGAGGACATCGCACTTGTCACCACGCAACTAGATGTTTGCCGGTCAGTCCGGATTCTGCTTGTGCAGTGCCTCAACGATCACCTTGGAGAGTGTCATAAAGGCTTCCAGGTTATGCGGCTTGCGGAAATAGGCTGTGACACCGAGGTCGAAGATGGCTTTCATATCGCTGGCCGAATCCGAGGATGTGACCACGACCACGGGCGCATCGGCGCAGCGCCGCGACGCGCGCAGGGCGGCGAGCACCGCAATGCCCGAGACCTTCGGCAGGTTGAGATCGAGCAGCACCAGACCCGGCACCGGCGGACCCTCTTCGTCCTCCACGCGCTGAAGCAGCGTCAGCGCGGCATCGCCATCGGTGAGCACCATCAGTTCGTAAGAAAACGGGCAGGCGCTCAGGGCTTCGCCGATGACGTAGGCATCGGTGGGGCTGTCCTCGACCAACCAGACGAGTAGCGCCTCTTGCGGGGCGGTGTCGCCTGCCGGAGCGGCTGCGCTACGCTTTGGGTTCGATGGGGAAGGAGAACGAGAAAACGGACCCGTCTCCAGGCGCAGATCGGTCGAGCCAGATTCGACCCCCGTACTGCTCGACAATGCGCTTGCAGATCGCCAGTCCGATGCCGCTTCCCGGGTACTCCGCACGGGTGTGCAGACGTTTAAATAGTCCGAAGATCTGGTCTGCGAAGCGAAAGTCGATTCCCAAACCATTATCCGAAACCGAGAAGACGTTCCCATTCTCTCGTTCCAATGCGGATATGTGCACATACGGGTCCTCTGCGCTTCGATACTTGAGCGCGTTACTAATCAGATTCTGGAATAACTGGGTCAGATGAACTTCGTGAATGGCGATCTGCGGCAGGGGCCCGTCCACCACTACCCGCGCGGCGCTCTCCTCGATCGCCGGCCTGAGCTGTTGCAGGACCCTCTCCAGGACCACGCCGGAATCCAGACGCGGTACCGGCCCGTCGCCCTGGCGCGTGGCCCGTGTGTAGGAGAGCAAATCTTCGATCAGGGTTTGCATGCGGCCGGCGCCTTCCTCGATGCCGTTGAGGAAATTCCGGCTGTTCTCGCTCAACTTACCGGCATCCCGAGCCAGCAACTGAGCGGAGATGGAGATCATGCGCAGCGGTTCCTGCAGGTCGTGGCTGGCCGAATAAGCGAAAGTTTCGAGATCCTGATTGGCCCGGCGCAAATCCCGGTTCGAGCGTTCTAACTCCTCCTGCGCCCATTGGGATTGCTCGAACAGGCGGGCGTTGTCGAGAGCGATGGCCGCCTGAGCGGCCAGCCCGGAGAGCAGCGCCACGTGTCTTTCGGAGAAGCGGCCGGGCTGGGAATGCCCCAAGAAGAGGCCGCCCAGAACTTCCTGTGAGCGCGACTGGACGGGCGCCGCCAGGTAACTGCGCACCGGCACGTGGCCCTTGGGCATGCCGTGATGAGGCGGATTGTGCCCGTAGCGCGGATCCTGGGTGATGTCCTCGGAAAGCACGATGCCCTCCCCGCGGAAGGTGGGGGCGAAGACGCCGGTAATGCGGGGCATCGAAAGATGGGCAAACGCCTCGCGCGGCACGCCCGAAAGGGTATAGAGCGTGTAGCTCTCGCCGTTTTCATTGACGAGATTGTGAAAGAACGCGCCGAATTCCGCGCCTACGAGTTCCGTCGCGATGTCGGTAATGTACTGTGCCAGGCGGTCCAGGCTCAACTCGGATGCCAGTGCCGGTCCGATGCGATTGAGCAGTTCGGCGGTCTGGCGCGCCTCCTGTTCGCGGCGATGCGCAGCGGTGCGCTCGGCGGCGGCCTGTTTCCACTCGGTGATATCGCGCGCGATTTTCGATGCCCCGACGATGCGGCCCGTGGAATCCCTCACCGGTGAAATGGTGAGCGAGATGTTCAATAGGGTGCCATCTTTGCGGCGGCGAATGGTTTCGAAATGATCGACGCGCTCGCCGAGTTGAAGACGGCGCAGAATCTCGGGCTCTTCGGCCAGGCGGTCCGGGGGAATGAGTATGGAAATGTGCTTGCCGGTCACCTCGCCGGCGGTGTAACCGAACACACGCTCGGCGCTTTGATTCCAACTGGTGATCACGCCGTTGAGATCTTTGCTGATGATGGCGTCGTCGGAAGATTCCACAATCGCGGCCAGATGGAGGGCCGCGGATTGCAGGCGCCGGCGCTCGCGAATGTCGCGTACGAAGGCCTGCATTCTGCCGTCGGGCAGCAGCTTGGCCGTGATTTCGACCGGAATCCACTCACCGCTCTTGCTGCGCAGTTCCCACTCGCTCACTTGGATGTTGCCGTCGGCCAGCTTGGCGATGGTCTGCGCCTGGCGCTCCAGATCCTCGGGTCGCACCAGGTCTTGCACCCGCATCTCGAGCAATTCCGCGCGGGAGTAGCCGAGCAGGGCACCGGCTGCAGGGTTGACGCTGACGTAGCGTCCGGACGCATCCGCAACGAAGAGGCCGTCAGGCGCGTGATCGATCAGTAATTGCAGCGCCTGGTTGGCCGCCCGGTCACGTTCTTCCGCGTCCCGCAACGCCGTTTCCGCGAGTTTGCGATCGTGAATGTCGAAGGCAACACCTACCCAATTCTCGATCGTGCTTTCCGCGTTGCGAACTGGCCGGTGGACGCCCTGGTGCCAGCGCCACGCTCCGTCCGCGCGCCTGACGCGGTATTCAAAAGTGACTTCGCCGCCCGTGGCGAGAGCCCGATCCCACATGGCGGCGATGGCCGGCAGGTCGTCGGGGTGCAGGGCCGCGGTCCAATTGTCCTGCGACATGGAGCCAGGCGGCAGACCCGTGTAACGATACCAGTGGTCATTGATGAAGTCGATCGCACCGAAAGAGGGCGCTACCCAAACGATGTGCGGCATGGCATTGGCCAGCATGTGCCAATGCGGATCGCGGGCGGCTTGCGCTGTCCCGGGAGCGGAGCCATGGCCTTCGACCGGTAGTTGCCGCCGCAAGTCCAGCACCTCGGCCTCGAGGTCCGTGATTCTCTTTTGCAGGGCGTCGACGCCTCCCTCCGGCGCGGATGCGAACGCGGACACGTCCATCTGTCTTCATTATCCTGGACAAGGTCGGCGGCTGCGAGCAGGGCGGACGGGCCAATGTGCATTTCTTCGCAGACGTGAGGGGGCTTTGGGCGCAGGATGGACCGGATCACACGGACATCCTGGTGGGGCGGGCATTCATGCTTTCGGTGCTCCCCGGGCTCTGGTGGAACGGGCCATCATTTTGAGTGGCCTGTTCGGCGCTTCGAAGCTGTGGGGACGGACGACGAAGGACAATCGACCGTCCCACCGCTCACTTATCCCGCTAGCCAACCACCTTGGTCACAGCGGCGGTGAACTTATCCATCTCCGCCTGCGTGCCCACCGTGACGCGGACCTTGGTGGGCCATGCCGGCCAGACGCGGCCGATGATCACCTTCTCCGCGGCGATCGCCTGTGCGAAGTCCGCCCCCGGACGATTGACTTCCATCATGAAGAAGTTCGCTTCGCTGGGGACATACGTGATTTTCTTTTTCTCGAGAAATTCGAAGGTCTTATCGCGGATCCTCTTATTGATGGCGCGGCGCTCGGCAACTAGCCCTCTGACGCGCAGACTCGCCGTGGCGCACGCCATCCCCGTGACCGGCATGAACCCGACGCCGAAGCTGCGCAGTTTGGCCAACAGGTCGGGCCGTCCCAGGGCGAATCCGGCGCGCAATCCCGCCATCCCGTAGATCTTCGAGAAGGTGCGCAGCACGATGACGTCCTTGTCGGCGGCCACCAGGTCGTTGCACGGCTGCGCGCTGTCGGAGAAGTGAATGTAGGCTTCGTCCACCACCACGACGGCATCCTTCTTTTTATTGGCGAGCAGGTACTCGATGTCCTTGCGGGGCGTGACCGTGCCGGAAGGATTGTTCGGGTTGCAGACGTAGAAGACGCCGCCATTGGGGTCGGCCTTGATCATGGCTTCGACGTCGTGGCTGAAATCCGGGCGCAGGGGGACGCGGGTGGTCTTCGAACCGATGAATTCGGGTGCGCCGCCGCCGTACCCTGGGTTGGCCATCACCCAACTGCGCGCCGGCGTGGTGAAGGCGCAGGAGACGCGGTGCAGCGGGTCGCTGGAACCGGCGAAGGCGCCGACGTAAGTTTCCTTGACGCCTTCGGACTCCGCAATGGCGGTGACGAATTCGCCCTGTTCGTTGAACGGAGAGTATCGCCAGCCATGGGGCGCCACTTTCGCGATGGCGGCCACGCCTTCGGCGCAGGGGCCCATCGGGTTTTCGTTGGACGAAATGCGCACGGTATCCGGATCGTTGGCGCGGCGCGCGCCGCCCGCGCCACGCAGCATGCGCTGTTCCGCCTGCTGTGCCATGGCGTATTCGTTGAAGAAAGGCATGGCGGCGCCGGCAGTGAGCAGGCTGGCCATGCGGCCTAGATCGCGGCGCGAAAAGCCGCGGTCAAGTAACGTCGTATTCAATTTAGGGGATAGCATCGGATGCTCCTTTGGAAAATCGAAGTGTGCTCGACTCGGAGCGAACCGGACGGGATTGATCAGACGGGATTGATCAGACTGGATTGATCAGACTGGATTGATCAGACGATACTCCGCCCGGGCTGCGAAGTCAAACGGGGGGTGCGCAAGGGTCCTACCCGAAACGGCCGTCCTGGGTTAAAATGAGGGGTATTCCAAGGCTTACTCCATTGCCCCGTCGCACACTTGCGGTTCTTCTGCTGGCAGCTGTTGCTGCTCTGGCGGCTCCGGCAGATACCGGCCAGCTGGATGCAAGTCCCAGTCTTTTCACAGTGATGGCGGCCATCAATGCCGCCGGTTATAAGGCCGACGTCTCGTCGGCGAACAATCACCCGCTGCGCGAGGGCATACAAAAAGAGCTCGCCAAACGCGAGATCCCGTCGCTGCCGGCGATCCGGGAGTTTTTCGAAGCCCACCGCAAACGGACGGACGCGGCGGAACTCAGCCAGTACATTTCGTATGCGCTGGCGTGTACCGGTCCGCCGAACTTCGAGATTCACTTGCGTGATGTGGACATTCCGCCCGACGTGACACTCTTGCGCGAATTCGGTCATTTGCTGGCGGCATTCTACAAAGAAGCCCACATCGACGATCTGTGGAACCGCTCGCAGCCGGCGGTGGAGCAGTACATCGCCCGCTATCACGAGCCGGTCACCAACGCAGTGCTGCAGGTGAACGGCTACCTGCGGCAGATGACGTCCGGGTTCAAAAACCGCAACTTCCAGATCTTCATCGAACTGCAGGCCGCTCCCAATCAGATTCAGACGCGGAGTTACAGCGACGACTATACGATTGTGATCACGCCCTCGCCGGACACCCGGGTGTTCGATATCCGGCATGCCTATCTGCACTACCTGCTGGACCCGCTGGCAACGCGCAACCAGGAGATTCTGGACCGCAAAAAGAGCCTGGTGGACCATGCGATGCGTGCGCAGGCGCTGGGCGATTCCTATAAGCAGGATTACCTTCTGCTGGTGACCGAGTCCCTGATTAAGGTGGTGGAAGCGCGCCTCGACAAAAAGCCGGGGATGGTGCAGGCGGCGCTTTCCGAAGGCTACATTCTGGCGCCCTATTTCAGCGAGGCCTTGCCGCGGTTTGAGGCGCAGGAAAGTTCCATGTTCCTGTACTACAAGGAAATGATGCAGGCCATCGACGTGGTGAGGGAAGACGCGCGGCTGACGGGGTTTGAATTCAGGACCTCGGCGACGCCGGGCGCGACGGTGAAGACTCCGCCGCCTCCTCCCGCTCCGGTGATCACGGGGGCGGCCAGGACGCTGCAGGACGCGGAGCTGGCCTATAGCGGCCGCGAATTGGACAAGAGCAAAGCTCTGTTCCTGAAGGTGCTGGAACAGACCGATAAGCGCAGTGTACACGCTTCGGCCTTGTATGGCCTGGCGCGGATCGCGCTGCTGCAAAAAGATCTCGATGCGGCCGAAGCGCTGTTCCAGAAAGCTCTGGATTCGGATCCGGAAGCATTCGACAAAGGTTGGATACTGGTGTATCTGGGCCGGTTGGCGATGGCTGAAGGCGACCGCGAGAAAGCGGCCAAGTATTTTCAGGGTGCCGCGGAGTTGGAAGGTGCGACCGAAAAGGTGCGCCAGGAAGCGAAGCAGGGTCTGGAACAGACCAAGAAGAACTAGCCAAGGAGTTTTGAAATGAAACGAACGATTTGCATCGGCCTGCTGGCCTTCGGCACCATCATGGCGCAGGCTCCGGCCCCGGCTCCCGCGGCGCCGGCGGCGCCGAAAGGGCCCGCTCCCAAGTCTCAGGGCGAAATTGAAGCATTGCAGGCTCTGGGAGCCGCGGCTACGGATCCCGACAAGGCGATCGCGGCAGCGGAGAACCTGATCACCAAGTTCGCCGACACGGATTTCAAGGGAATTGCGCTTTTTGTCGAAGCCGACGCCTACGAGCGGAAAAAAGATTATAATCGCATGGAAATTTTCGCGGAGCGCGCGTTGGAAGCCGATCCGAAAAACTTCCAGGCAGCCTTGATGCTGGCCCGCCACTTCGCCACCCACACCGGCGCCAACGATCTGGACAAGGACGAGAAACTCGGCAAGGGCGAGAAGTACGCGAATCAGGTCATCCAGATGATGCCGACGATGCCCAAGCCGAATCCGCAGATTCCCGACGAGCAGTGGGAAGCCGCCAAGAAGGATAGCGTGGCCGAAGCCTACAACGATATCGGCCTCGGGAACCTGACCGCCAAGAAGTACGACGTCGCGGTAACCAACTTCAAGAAAGCGGTGGATTCCACTTCGCAGCCCGAACCTGCCTACATGGTGCGTCTGGCCTCGGCCTATCTCCAGGGCGGGAAGAATGCGGAAGCCGTGGAGTGGAGCGACAAGGTGCTGGCCGTGCCGGAAGTACATCCGCAGATCAAGCAGCTTGCCACGCAGATCAAGACGCAAGCGGCAGCCGCGAAGAAGTAAGCCCCGGGTCTGATGCGCGCGGAGCTGGCTACTCTCGAGGTGAAGCTGGGGCACCGGTTCACCAACACCGAATTACTGCACCGCGCGCTCACCCATAGTTCCCTGGCGAGCGAGATTCGTAATGGCACGGGCGTTCCCCTGTGCGATAACGAGCAGTTGGAGTTTTTGGGCGACGCGGTGCTTGGCATGGTGGTGAGCGACGTGCTCTTCCGCCGCCTCCCGGCTTCGAAAGAAGGCGAACTTTCCACCATCAAGGCGCGGCTGGTGTGTGCGGCGCATCTGCACGGGGTGGCGCGCCGGCTCGATCTGGGCGAATACCTGGAACTGGGCCGCGGCGAAGAGAAGAGCGGCGGCCGCGGCAAGAAGACGCTGCTGGTGGACGCCCTGGAGGCCATCATCGCCGCAGTCTACCTGGACGGAGGTTTGACGCCCGCCTGCAATTTCATCGTCGAGCATGTGATGGATGGGCAGATGGTGTTCGACCAGGAAGCGGGCACCGATATTCAGCCCGCGGTTGCCAATTTCAAAGAGGCGCTGCGCGAACTGGCCAAAGAGCGGAAACTGCCTGATGCCCGGTATGTGGTCATCGGCGAGCAGGGTCCGGAACACTCCAAAATCTTCACCGTCGAAGTCCGTTTAGGCAGGAGCCGTACCGCGCAGGCGGAGGCGCGCACCAAGAAGATCGCCGCGCAGCGAGCCGCGCGGGCACTCTATGAACGGCTGCTGGGCGACGGCGCCCCCGAGGAGCCGCCCGTCGAGGTTGTTCCCCACGCCGAAGCCGAAGCCGATGAACCCGCTTAGCCGCCCCAGCCGGCGAATTCCGCGGCTCCGGCGTGAGCGGTGCGCATGAGCGGCATGAACCCGGCGGAATTCGCCAACATCCGCCAATCCGAAGAACATTTCTGGTGGTATCGCGGCATGCGGCGGATTCTCTTCCGCATGCTGGAGCCCTACCTCTCCGGGCGCACCATCGCCGCGGCGCTGGAAGCCGGCTGCGGCACCGGGTACTTTTCGCAGCTCATGCAGCGCGAGCGCCACTGGCCCATCGTGCCGCTGGATTACAGCCTGGAAGGCCTGCATCACGCGCGCGAACTGGGCGTGCGCGACCCCGTACAGGGCGACATCCGCGCCCTGCCGTTCCCCGACGGCGCATTCGACCTGCTGCTTTCGCTCGACGTCATCGTGCACCTTGCGCGCGGTGAAGAACACGTGGCCGCCCGCGAGTTTGCCCGCGTAGTCAAGCCCGGCGGCCTGGTGGTGGTGCGCACCTCGGCGCTCGACCTTCTGCGCAGCCGTCACGGCCAGTTTGCGCACGAGCGGCAGCGATTCACGCGGCGCCGGCTCATGGGACTCTTTGCCGGCGCCGGCGTGCGCGTGCTGCGCTGCAGTTACGCCAACTCGCTCCTGATGCCGGTGGCGCTCGCCAAATTTCGCTTGTGGGAACCGTTCCTGCGAACTCCGGCAGCGAGCGGCGTGCAGCCCGTGTCCCCCTGCCTGGATCGTCTTTTGCATGCACCGCTGGCCGCTGAAGCGGCATGGCTGGCGGCGGGATACAATCTTCCCGTGGGCCAATCGCTGATTTTGATCGGGGAGAAAATGTGATGCCGGGCTTCGCCTCCCTCAGCGTGTTCTTCCCGGCGTATAACGATGCCCCGTCGCTGCCGCAATTGCTGGCAAAGACCTTCGCGACGCTCGAAGGCCGGGTGACCGATTACGAAGTCATCGTGGTCAACGACGGGAGCTACGACAATACCGCGGCGGTGCTCGAGGAATTGCAGACGTATTACGGCCGCTGCCTGCGCGTGGTGACGCATCCCCAGAACCGCGGGTATGGCGGAGCGCTGCGCACCGGCTTCGCCTCTGCCACCAAACGCTGGGTCTTCTACACAGACGGCGACAGCCAGTACGACGTCACCGAATTGCCGCGCCTGCTGGAACTGGTGCGTCCCGATACCGGGCTGGTCAACGGGTACAAACTGGAGCGGCACGATCCGGCGCATCGCATCTGGATCGGCAAGACCTACAATTTCTGCGCCCGCCTGCTGTTCGGTATCCGCATACGCGATATCGATTGCGACTACCGGCTGATTCGCCGCGACCTGCTCGACCGCATTCAACTGACCTCCACCAGCGGCACCATCTGCGTGGAACTGGTGCGCAAGCTGGAGATGACCGGCTGCGGCGTAGTAGAGACGGGCGTTCGCCACTATCCCCGCCTCTACGGCAAGTCGCAGTTCTTCCGCCTGAACAGCCTGGCGACGACGTTCTACGAATTGACGCGGTTGTGGCTGCGCGTGGTAATTTTGCGGCGCAGCGCATACTGAAGCACCACCGGCGAGGCTTCCACCGCAGGCTCCACGGCCAGCGTGAACGACCGCGCGGCCACCGTGCCATCGAAACCTTCCGCCAGCAGCGTGTAATGCGTGGTGTGCTCGGGCGCTACATCGAGGCAGCGGTCCCGCGCGGGAAAGCTGCGCTGCATGGGCGAGATGCGGACGCTGCGCGCGTTTTCCACCGAATAGCAGAGTTGCGCGGCCTGCCCGGGCGTGACCGCGCCCGTCGTGGCGTAAAAGCGCAGGATACGGACGTGCGCGGGCCGCGTATCCAAGGGGTGAAGCCACACCAAGCCGCCCGGCCGCCGCGCCATGCTCAGTCCCCAGAGGGCTATCAGCAGGCTCACCGCTAATAGCACTTTTGCGAACCTTGAGAGCATTTGGTTGTTGGACTCCACCGATCCGGGATTAGTTTCGAAAATGCGCTAACCTGCAAGATTATGGCCATTCGAATTGTGCAGGTGGACGCGTTTACCAATCGGGCGTTTGGGGGGAATCCCGCAGCTGTCTGCGTGCTGCCGGAAGCTGCCGCGGATCAGTGGATGCGCGACGTGGCACGCGAGATGAACCTCTCGGAGACGGCGTTCCTGGTGAAGCGCGAGGACGGGGAGTACAACCTGCGCTGGTTCACGCCCTCCGTCGAGATCGATCTCTGCGGCCACGCCACTGTGGCCAGTGCGCACGTACTGTGGCAGGATGGCCACTTGCCGGAGGGCGCGCAGGCGCGCTTTCACACGCGCAGCGGCCTGCTGACGGCGGACCGTCGCGGCGACTGGATCGAACTCAATTTTCCGGCGAAATGCGCGGCTGCGGCGGAGGCTCCCGCCGAGTTGCTGCCCGCGCTGGGGATCGACCACGCGCGCTTCGTCGGCAAAAACGTGTTCGACTATCTGGTGGAAGTGGACTCGGAAGACACGCTGCGAGCCATGAAGCCCGATCATTCGAGGCTCGCGAAACTGCCGGTGCGCGGCGTGATGGTTACGGCACGCGGTTCCGGGCAGTACGATTTCGTTTCGCGATTTTTCGCCCCGGGTTCGGGTATCGACGAGGACCCGGTCACGGGGTCGGCGCATACGGCACTGGGTCCCTACTGGGCGCCGATTCTCGGGAAGTCGAAGTTCCTGGCGTATCAGGCTTCGGCGCGCGGAGGGGTGATTCGCGTGGAGGTGGCAGGCGACCGCGTGCTGTTGGGCGGACAGGCGGTGACGGTGATGACTGCGGAATTGCTGGCGTAGGTGCCTTGTACGACAGGCCTCCCGGCCTGTCGACGGCGAGCCCTGCTCGCCTGCACAAGGCGGAGCCGGATGGAGCCATATGCCACTGCGCAAGAGCATAATCCCGCTCATGATAAACTCCCTTCATGCAGCATACTCGCGATGTTCCCGATGAACCGCCGCCCTTTCTGCGTACCTGGCGGCGAGTCTACACCGCGACGCTCCTGTACCTCGTGCTGATCATCTCCGGCTGCTACGTATTTTCCCGGATTTATCGATGACGCCACTCGATTGGGTGGTGCTGGTCACGACGTTGTTTTCGATCGTGGCCTACGGACTCTACAAGAGCCGCGGCAGCAATACCGTCGACCGTTACCTGCTGGCCGGCAAGAGCATGCCGTGGTACGCCATGGCGCTCTCCATCATGGCCACGCAGGCGAGCGCGATCACTTTCATTTCCACCACGGGACAGTCCTTCGTCGACGGCATGCGCTTCGTGCAGTTCTATTTCGGACTGCCCCTGGCCATGATCGTGATTTCCGCCGTCGTCGTCCCCGTCTTTCACCACGCCCGCGTCTACACGGCCTACGAGTATCTGGAGAATCGCTTCGATGGCAAAACGCGCGCCCTGGCCAGCGTCATCTTCCTCTGCCAGCGCGGACTCTCCGCCGGATTGACCATCTATGCGCCCGCGCTCGTGCTCTCCGTCATTCTCGGCTGGCCGGAGCATTACACCACCATCATGATGGGCATCACGGTGGTGACTTACACCGTGCTGGGCGGAATCAAGGCCGTGACCTGGAGCGACGTGCAGCAAATGTTCGTGATCTTCGCCGGGCTGGTGATCTCCCTGGTGACGGTAATCTGGCTGCTGCCCTCTTCGGTGTCGTTTGGCGACGCCGTGTTCCTCGCCGGCGCGGCAGGCCGGTTGAACGCCGTGACCACCAACTTCGATTGGAACGACCGCTTCAATCTATGGAGCGGATTGATCGGCGGCACCTTCCTGTTTCTGTCTTACTTCGGGTGCGACCAATCGCAGGTGCAGCGCTATCTGACCGGGAAATCCATCGCGCAGAGCCGCCTCAGCCTGTTATTCAACGCGGTGGCCAAGATCCCGATGCAGTTCTTCATCCTGTTCATCGGCGCGATGGTGTTTGTGTTTTACCTCTTTGTCCAGCCGCCGATGCTATTCCAGCAGGTGGAATTGAAGCGCATCGCCGGGCTCGGCGAATTCCGCCCGATGGAACAGCAGTACCAGGCCGCGTTCGAAAATCGCAGGCAGGCCGCGCTTTCCCTGGTGGAGGCGCATAAGAGCGGCAACGCCGAAGCGGAGTTGCGCATCCGGGGGGAGTATCGCACCGCCCAGAAAGAAGTGGATGCGGTCCGCCAGCAGGCGGCAAAACTGGTGCAGACCAGCGGCGGCGAGAAGGATTTCAGCGACACTAACTATATCTTTCTCTCATTCGTGACTAAGTATCTTCCGGCGGGAGTCGTGGGGCTGGTGATCGCGGTGATCTTCGCGGCGACGATGTCCGCCAGTTCCGGCGAGATCAATTCGCTGGCGACGGTGGCCGTGGTCGATATTTATCAGCGCCACTTCAAGCGCGATGGCAGCGATCATCACTATCTGATGGCATCGCGATGGCTGACGCTCTTTTGGGGCGTGTACGCCGTGGTGTTCGCGGGCTGGGCGAAGCACCTTGGCTCGCTGATCGTCGCAGTGAATCAGGTAGGCTCGCTGTTCTACGGTTCGCTGTTGGGCTGCTTTGTGCTGGCCTTCGCCTTCAAGAAAGTAAGAGGGACGGCGGCATTCTTCGGAATGCTCGCGGGAGAGACGGCCATCCTTTCGACCTTCTGGTTCACGCAGATTTCGTGGCTCTGGTATAACGTGATAGGGTGCGTGGTAGTAATCGCCACGGCATTAGTAATTACCGCAGTGTCGCCAGGGGCGCAGCTGGATAAGTCCCCCGCTTGACACTGGTCTGGTAAGTACTTATTCTCGCGGTAATGCGCCTTACCAAACTCGTTCTCCTGCTGCTGACGCCGGCGGCCCTCTACGCTCAACCGGCGCTTTTCTCGGGGACGGCCGTGAACGCAGTGGATGGGCAGCCGTTGAGCGGCGTGCACCTGAAATTATTCGCTGTGAACGTCGGCGGCGTTCCGATGGAGTCTTACGGCGCGCTCAGTGGACGCGACGGGCGATTTTCGATTGGCGCCATTCCAGCCGGTACCTACGCGTTGCTGGTGGAGAAGACCGGCTTCGTGCAGATGATCGTAGTGACGGGCGCGATCCCGCTGGACAGCATCACGTTGAAGGCGGGCGAGCGGATCACGGACTACAAGATCGAAATGACGCCGCGCGCCACACTGGCGGTACGCGTAGTGGACGAGTCTGGCGACCCGATGCCGGGTGTGGGGTTGGAAGTGACGCCGGCGTCGCCCGGCGGGCGCGTGGCGGCAAGTGTTTCGCGGAGGATCAGCCCGTTCACGGACGCCTTCGGTGAGGCGCGCATCGCGATGGGTGCTGGCAAATTTCTGGTGAAGGCCACGCGGTCGAATCCCAATCCCACGCAGGAAGTTCGCAGCGATGGCAGTTCGGCCGCGGCCTACGGTCCTACATGGTATCCGAGTGCGACGTCGGCGGCCGGTGGGGCGCCTGTGGAATTGGCGGCGGGCAGCACGCGCACGGTGGAGATTCGCATGGCGCCGCAGCGATCCATGACCATCGGCGGCACGGTGAGCAACGCGCCGCAGGGTGTCCCGGTGCGTGTGTATCTGTTCTCGGGTGACAGTGCGGCGCAGCGCTTCAACCTTACGCGCAATGCCATGGCAAGAACGGACGGAACGTTCGCTTTTGGAGGGCTGCCGCCGTCGTACTACAGGGTGCAGGCGCTAGCGGCGATGGAGGGCGCGCCGTTGCAGAGTCCCGCGGTGGACATCGGGCCGGACGCCGCCGATCTGACGAACGTCCATTTGGCGCTGTCGCCCGGAACGCAAGTGGCGGGGACGCTCGCCATCGCGGGCGATGCGCCGGGGACCTCGCCAGGCAAGCCCACCGTGAAACTGACGGCATTGGCGACTACGCAGATGGTCAGCGCCCCTTCCTCGGCGCCGGTGGATGCCGAGGGATCGTTTCGGCTCTCGGGTGTGTTTCAGGAGAAATATCAGCTGACGGTGGACCCCCTGCCCGAGGGCGGCTACGTCAAGGTGGTGGCGTTGGACGGCCAGGAGATGCCGAACGGCGAGCTGGATTTCAGACGCGGAGCTCAGGGCACGCTGAAGATCACGCTGGGGCGGGATGGCGCGGAGCTTTCCGGCACGGTGATGGAGAAAGACGGGTCGCCTCTCGGCACCCTGGTGGCGATCGTGATCCTGGCTCCGGACATCGATCACATCGTTCCGAAGCGGGAAGGCATGGTGCAGCCGGGCGGCAAATACCAATTGAAAGGTATTCGGCCGGGCAAGTATCAGCTGTTTGCGATCGACGCGTTTCGCTCCGGCCTGTCGAATAGCGCGGAAGATTTCAAGAAGCTCGCCGTGGCGGCGGAAGAGATCGAGATCAAGGCGGGCGAGAAGGTGGTGAAAGATCTGAAGCTGGTGCTCAAGGAGGACGTAGATGCGCGCACGAAGAAATAGCAGCTTGCTGGCGCTGGCGGCGTCGCTGCACGCGTGGGCGCAGGCCCCCGCGCCGTCGTCCGCCGAGCCCGCTTCCGTCGAAGGCATGGTGACGCACGCGGTGAGCGGTGCGCCCGTGGTGCGTGCCCACGTGCTGCTGCGAGGTACGGCGCGCGATGCCAAGACGTACGGCGCCATCACCACGGCGGAAGGCACGTTCGCGATCTCCGGCATTCCGCCCGGTAACTATTATGCGACCGTGGACCGTGTGGGCTTCTTCATGCCGGCGTTGCCCGGCGGGCGCAACAGTGTCCAGCTCTCGTTGAAGGCCAAGGACAAGAAGGAAGACCTCAAGCTGCAACTGGCGCCGCTCGGCTCGATCTCGGGCCGCGTCGTGGATGCCAAAGGCGACCCCGTGGAAGGAGCCACCGTAACCCCCGACACCGGGCAGGGAGCCAACGGTCAGGCGCGCGAAGTCAGCGACGATCAGGGGCGGTTCCGCCTCGCCGGACTCACTCCCGGCAAGTATCGGGTGAAGGCGGCCAATACGACGCTGTCATCGCTGCCGTCGCTGCCCGAGATTCGTACCGATGGCACGGTGGAGGTCCGCTACGTGCCCACCTATTACGGGGGCGTGACCGATTTCAAATCGGCCACCCGCGTGGAGCTCGGCACAGGTGCGGAGGTCAATGGCATTGAGATCGCGATGGTGCGATTGCCGCACGTGCGCATCTCGGGGAGAGTGCAGGGCGTCCCGGCGGAGACGCGCGTGGCGCTCATCTTCGGACAGGTAAACGGGGGATCGCGTAGCAGTAGCGGTATCCGGAAGGACGGCACGTTCGAGGTATGGGATATCGATCCCGGGAAATATGTGCTTTCGGCCGGCTGGACGGCTGGGGATCAGCGCGTGCAGACCAGCCCGTTCGAGATCGAAATCGGCGAATCGCATATCGATCGTTTGGAACTTCGCGTGGTGCCGCCGTCCGATTTGGCGGGCAGCATCCTCTTCGAAGACGAGGCGGCGCGTCCGCCAACGCCGAAGCAGGGCGCCCAGCAGGGGCAGGCGCCGAATATGCCGCAAGGTCCGCAGGGGCCGGGAATGGCCGCCAATCGCGGGCCGCGGATTGAATTGCGCGCGGTGGACCCCGCCATCATGATGGTGCAGAACAGCGGACTCTCGTCGGACGTCGGTCCGGAGGGAGGTTTCCAGTTGAAGGGTGTCGCGGCGGCCCGCTATGGGGTGACGCTGACCTGGCCCAATGCTTGGGTGAAATCGATCTCGCTCGGGTCGCAGACGGTGGAAGGCAATGTGGTGAATCTGCGCGACGGCTCCGGCGGGGCGGCGCTGACCGTGCTGGTGAGTTCCGCATTCGGCACAATCTCCGGGAAAGTAAGCGATGCTTCGGGTCCGGTGGCCGGCGCGCGCGTCGTCCTGGTGAGCGAGGATTGGATCTCCACCGGAGATAACAGCATGACCGTGACGGAAGAAACTGGCGTCTACAAATTCCCCAGAGTGCGCCCCGGCAAGTACCGCATCGCGGCGATCGAAGCTGGCGATTCCGCGCCTTTCATGGGCGTGCTGGACGATTATGAAGACATCTTCGCGCGGGTGGACGTGCGGCCCAAAGATCAGTTGACGAAAGATCTCAAACGCCACGCGCCGATTCGGTAGCGGCGGCAGTCAGGACGGCTGCATGAAGTCCCCACGAGTGTAACGCCGGCGCGTCTCCGGCACGATGATTGCGAATAGGCTTGCGAAGTGCGGTCTCGCAAGAGTGCCTGTCTCGCATGAACTGTCTGGTGGGAATGTCTCCCAAGAAGTGTCTGGTGAGAATGGCTCGCGAACGCGTCTCGCAAAAGTCTCTGCCGGAAGCCCGATCCGGTTGTATACTAACTCAAATCCGGCCGGCGGAATTTGGCGCCGGCTCACAAGGGGGATACATGCGCTTCGTCGCGCTCTTTGCGTTGGCTTCGGTCGGTTGGACGCAGATTCCAACCGGCAGACTCTTCAACGCGCAGGCGGATCCTGAAGCAGGACGCAAGCTCTGGTCGGCCAACTGCGCCGTCTGTCATGGCGAGCAGGGCAAGGGGGCGCGCGGCCCCGATCTCACCACCGGCAAGTTCCGCCACGGCGGCACCGATGAAGACCTCTTTCGCGCCATGACCAAAGGCATCCCCGGCAGCGAGATGCCGGGCTTTCCACTGAGCGCTTTGGAATCGATGCAACTCGTGGCTCACATGCGCGTGTTGGGCCGGTCCGCCCTGCCGGCGCCGGTGGGTGGCGATGCGGCGCGCGGGCGCACGCTCTTTGCCGGCAGCGGACAATGCACGACCTGCCACCGCGTCCAGGACACCGGCGCGCATATCGGACCTGACCTCAGCGACGTGGGCGCGCGGCTCGCGCCCGTGGCTCTGCTGGCAGCCTTGCTGCGTCCCGACGAGACCGTCAGGCCCGAGCACTACTTCGTGCGCGTGGTCACGCTCGACGGCCGCACCGTCACCGGACGCCGCATGAATGAGGATACCTACTCCGTGCAACTCATCGACGCGCAAGACCGCCTCACCGGCATCGTGAAGGACGAAATCAAAGAGTATGAGCTCATCAGGAAATCCGCCATGCCTGCCTACGAAGGAAAGTTGACGCCGGAGCAGTTGAGCGACCTGGTCGCCTACCTGGCCTCGTTGAAGGGGGCGCGATGAAGCGGACCATCCTGGCGATGTGCCTGGCCGCGTGCCTGCCCGCAAGCGCGCAGGTCACCAGCGAACGCCTGCTGCATCCCGAGCGCGAGCCGCAAAACTGGCTGACCTACGGAGGCAGTTACAAGAGTTGGCGCTACACTTCGCTCGACCAGATCCGCACCGACAACGCGCGCAACCTGGAACTGAAGTGGGTGTACCAGTTGGAATCCACCGACAAGTTCGAGGCCACGCCGCTGGTTGTGGATGGCGTGATGTACTTCACCCAGCCGCCGAGCGATGTCATCGCGGTGGACGCGCGCACCGGGCGCGCCTTCTGGACCTATCGCTACCAGTTATCGGGCACGGTCGGAACCTGCTGCGGGCGCGACAATCGCGGCCTCGCCATGCTCGGAGACACGCTGTTTCTTGCGGCGATGGATGGCAAGCTAGTGGCGCTCGATGCCAAGACGGGCAAGGAGATCTGGAAGACGCAAGTAGTGGACCCGGGCCCCGGCTATAGTTTCACGATGGCGCCCCTGGTGGTCAAGGACAAAGTGATCGTGGGACCTGGCGGCGGCGAGTACGGCATTCGCGGCTTCATCGCCGCCTTTGACGCGCGCACCGGCAAGGAGGCCTGGCGCTTCAATACCGTCGCGCTGCCCGGCGAGCCCGGCCACGAAACCTGGGAAAACAACGCCTGGGAAAAGGGCGGTGGCTCCATCTGGCTCACCCCCTCGTACGATCCGGAAACCAATCTGGTGATCCAAGGCGTCGGCAACCCGAGTCCGGATTGGAACGCCTCCGTGCGCCCGGGCGACAATCTCTACACCAGTTCCGTGGTGGCGCTCGACGCCGACACTGGAAAGTTGAAGTGGCACTACCAGTTCGTGCCGCACGATCCGTTCGATTGGGACGCGGCGCAAACACCCGTATTGGTGGACGCCGAGTGGCAGGGACAGCCGCGCAAACTTGTCTACTGGGCGAATCGCAACGGCATCTTCTATACGCTGGATCGAACTACCGGCAAGTTCCTCTCGGGCACGCCGTTCATCAAGCAGACCTGGCTCGACGGGTTCGATGCCAACGGGCGGCCCAAAATCTCGCCGAAAGCGATTCCGACCACGGAAGGCACGCTGGTGTATCCCGGCGTGCAGGGCGGCACCAACTGGTACGCGCCCTCGTTCAGCCCGCGCACCGGTCTGTTCTATCTCTCGGTGTGGGCGGACTACTATTCGGTGTACCAGGAAGGTCCGCCCGACTACGTCCCCGGCCGGCGCTACAACGGCGGCAATATCATGCAGCCGCTGGCCTACAATCGCAATACGATTCTGCGGCCCGACGAAGCGCAGGGCTACGGCGCAGTGAAGGCGCTCGATCCGAAGACGGGGAAGACGGTGTGGCAGGTGAAGTTTGCCGATCTGACGGAGGGAGGAGTGCTGACCACGGCCGGCGATGTGCTGTTCACTGGCAATCGCGAAGGGTACTTCCACGCGTTCGACGCGCGCGATGGCAAGACGCTGTGGAAGGTCTCGCTTGGCGGGTACATTGCGGCGGGTCCTGTGAGCTATTCGGTTGCCGGCAAGCAGTATGTGGCGATCGCCGCGGGTCACGCGATGTACGTCTTCGGGTTGAGAGACTGAGAGGTTGGGCTTCTAGAGATCACCGCAGAGACGCGGAGAACGCAGAGGAAGCGCAGAGAAGAGCGAACACAAGACCGAGTCACGATCGAGTCAAGACCGCAGAGAACACCTCCGGCAACGCGCCCTATTCTTGGCGGCGGCGCTTCCACCAGATGAAATACCCGATGCCCAGCAGCACGGCGCCGAGCGTGCCGTACAGGAATATGAGGTGGACATTGTTCTGCACGGCCTGCCAGCGCTCGCCCAGGAAATAGCCGAGCCCGATGAACGTGCCGGCCCAGAGCGCCGCGCCACCATAGGCGAAGAGCGCGAACGGCGGGTATTCCAGATCGCTCATCCCCGCCGCGTACGCCGTGAAGTGGCGGACGCCGGGCACGAAATATCCGAACGTCAGGCTCCAGTGCCCCACCCGCTGGAACCACGCGTGCGCCTTTTCCACGTGTTCGTCTTTGATGTATAGATACTTGCCGTAGCGGTGAATCAGCTTCAGCCCGAACGTGCGGCCCAGGACGTAGCTCAGCGTGATTCCGCAGACGCTGCCGGAAAATCCGCTGAGGAATGCGAGCGCCAGGTCGAGATGCCCCTGGTAGACCAGGTAGCCGGTAAAGGTCAGCAGCGTCTCATCGGGCACCGGAAGCCCCACGATGCCAAGCACGAGCAGGGAAAAGATGGCCAGGTAGCCGTACTGCGTGATCCAGGCGAGTACCTGTTGCTCCATTTACACCATGAGCCCGGTGATGTCCACCGGGCTGCGCTGTCCGGCGATCACCACGATGCCGCTCTCGGTGATGTGGTAGCCGCGAGCCCGGTCGGCCTCGAGATCGTAGCCGATCAGCGCGTCCTCCGGCACCTTGACATTTTTGTCCAGGATGGCGCCGCGCACCTTCGCGCGCCGCCCGATGTCGCAGTTGTCCATGATGACGCAGTCTTCCACCAGCGCGCCCGCGTGTACTCTCACGCTCCGCCCCAGCACCGAATTGCGCACCACGCCACCCGACAGAATGCATCCACCCGACACGATGCTGTCGATCGCCTGACCGCGGCGGTTGGCATCGTCAAACGTGAATTTGGCGGGCGGATCCGAATAGCTGGTGCTGCGCAGCGGCCACTCGCGGTTGTACAGGTTCAACGCAGGACTGACATAGCGCAAGTCCATATTCGCCTCGTAAAAGGCGTCGATCGTGCCGACGTCGCGCCAGTAAGGCTCCGCGTCCGCGGGCTCGCCGGGGATCCGGTTGGTCTGGAAATTGTAAGCGTACATCCGCCCCTTGCCGGCCAGTTTGGGCAGGATGTCCTTGCCGAAATCATGGTGGCTCTTGCTGTCCTTGGCGTCCTCGTTCAGCAAATCCAGCAGAACGCGGGTGGAGAAGATGTAATTGCCCATCGAGGCGTAGACCTGCTCGGGGTCTCCCGGCATGGGGGGCGCGTCGGGGTTCTTTTCGTGGAAGGCGAGAATCCGGTCGTCCGTGTCGGCTTCGATCACGCCGAATTCCACTGCGTGCTTGCGCGGCGTGGGAATCGCCGCGATGGTGACTTCAGCGCGCTTTTCCACGTGATGCTCGATCATGCTGGCGATGTTCATGCGGTAAATGTGATCGCCGCCGAAGATCGCCACCACGTCCGGGTCAGCCTGTTCCACCAGGTTGATGTTCTGGTAAATGGCGTCGGCCGTTCCCTGATACCAGGTTTCGTCTTCCGAGCGCATCTGCGCCGGCACCGGGATGACGAATTGACTCTTCAGCAGGCTGCCAAACTGCCAGCCCTCGCTCAGATGCTGCAGCAGGCTCTGGCTGCGGAACTGCGTCAGCACATAGATCGAATAAATTCCCGAGTTGATGAAATTGCTCAGGACGAAATCGATAATTCGATATTTTCCGCCGAACGGCACGGCCGGTTTAGCCCGTTCGTTGGTGAGCGGCGCCAGGCGAGTTCCCTTGCCGCCGGCGAGGACGATACCCAGGACGCGTATCCGCATAGGTTTTCAGCCCTATTGTTCCAGGGTGCACACGGGTATGGCAAGCACAAAATAGGCTTCGGTTCGATCATAATCGGGTGACAGTTTGGCGGCGCCGGCGGCCGACTTTCTCCCGGCCCTAAAGTCCGCGCCGCTTTCATCCGATATGACGATTGGTGCTGACCGCTACATGTTCGCAATCATCGGAATAGTAATCGTCCTCGGGGCCATCGCCGCAGGCTACACCATGGAGCACGGGAATTTCCGTGTCCTGATGCAGCCGGCCGAACTGGTCATTATTTTCGGCGCTGCCATCGGAACCGTGATCATCGCAAATCCGCTGCCGACCTTGATCAAGATCGGGAAAGGGCTGGCCGGCGTCTTCGCGGGCAGTCCGTTTACGAAAGCGCTCTATCTGGAATCTCTCAAGATGATGTACGAGTTGTTCGCCCTGTCGCGTAAGGCCGGAACGGCCAAGTTGGAAGAGGAAGTGGATAATCCTTCCAAAGGACAGGTATTCACTAAATATCCCAAGTTCGTCAAGAACCACCATGCGCTTCACTTTGTCTGCGATACCTTGCGCATGGCCGTGTCCGGCGGCGTGGACCCGCTGGAAATCGATACCATGATGGAACTCGATCTCGAAGTACACCATCGCGAAGCGGCCAAACCCATCGCCGCCTTGAGCACGATGGCCGATGCCTTGCCCGGCCTCGGCATCGTGGCGGCGGTGCTGGGTGTGGTGCTGACCATGGGGGCCCTGGGCGGTCCCAAGGAGGCGATCGGGGAAAAGGTCGCGGCGGCGCTGGTGGGTACGTTTCTGGGAATTCTGCTCTGTTATGGCATCTTCGGGCCGCTGGCCGGCGCCATGTCCAGAAACAGTGAGGACGAAAGCGAATACCTGGGCTTTCTACGCATGGCCTCGCTGGGCTTCATCAAGAATTTGAGCCCCATCATGGCAGTTGAACTGGCGCGCCGGGCCATTCCGCAAGAGGTCCGTCCCACATTTCAGGAAATGGAAGGCTCCTGCCGTGGTGGCGGCGGTGTTGCGTCCAAGGCGGCCTAAATTATGAGTCCTCAACCCGAAGCGCCTCCTCCAGTGCCGGCGCCCCGGCCTATCATCATCATCAAAAGGAAGAAAGCCGGGCACGGAGGGCACCATGGCGGCGCGTGGAAAGTGGCGTATGCCGATTTCGTCACTGCCATGATGGCCCTGTTCATCGTGCTCTGGCTGATGAGCGCCGATGAAGAAGTGAAGCAGGAGATCAGTGCCTTCTTCAATAATCCCACCGGTCCGGGAACCCAGACCGGCACGGCGGCGGCCGGGGCAGGGAACTCGATCCAACTGGCCAAGGAAGATATGGCCCAGCTGAAAGAGAAGATGGAGCAGGCGCTCAAAACCGTTCCCAACTTTCGCGACATGAAAGAGCACATTGAGATGACCATCACGGTGGATGGTCTGCGTATCGAACTGTTGGAAACCCAGGCGGGGATGTTCTTCGAATCGGGACGGCCGCTGCCGTCGCCCACCGGTGCGGAACTCTTGACGCGCCTGGCCGAAGAACTGGGAAAGCTGCCCAATCACCTCTTAATCGAGGGACATACGGACGCCAAGCCGTTTGCCGCCGCCGATGCGGGCGGTTACTCCAACTGGGAACTCTCCACCGATCGTGCCAACTCGGCGCGCCGCCTGATGGAGGCGCACGGAATCCGGCCCGAGCAGGTGGCACAGGTGCGCGGCTTCGGTGCCAGGCAACTGCGTCATCCCGAGGAACCGGACAACGCCGCCAATCGCCGCATCTCGGTCATTGTGCAATACGTCGAACCGCCGCCGCCCAAGCCCGGAGAAGCCAAGGACGAAGCGGGCAAGAAAGGCGAAGGCAAGCCGGCCGGGGACGCCGGACACGGCGAGGCGGGCAAGCACGTCGAGGGCGGTAAAGCGCCCGAAGGCGCCAAGCCCGCGGAGGGCGGAGAGGCCTGGAAACCAGCCGCGCACAAATAGCTCGAGGCCCAAGCCGAATCCAAGCCAAAGACACGCCGCGACCGCGCCGCAGAGGCGGAAGGGCACGCCGTCAGTTTGGCGGGGCCGCCGGCCGGCACGTCCGGCGCACATAGAAGCAGCGGCGCAGGCACGAAGAAGTCGCGTGGAACCCAGGTCGAAGCCGCGCGGAATGCACGTCGAAGCCGCATCCAATCCGCGCGAAATCCGCCC
The DNA here is from genome assembly GCA_039934035.1 of Candidatus Solibacter sp. Classification (GTDB taxonomy): domain Bacteria; phylum Acidobacteriota; class Terriglobia; order Bryobacterales; family Bryobacteraceae; genus Solibacter. The sequence goes on from JBDTMZ010000101.1 coordinate 33,706, forward strand.
ACCCACACGTGCCCACTCCTCGGATTTCGGGTGTCGAGCAGCTATAATCCATGTGTAAGGGAGGATCACCTATGGGCAAGGATAAAAGTCCGAAGAAAGAAGTCAAAAAGCCGAAGAAGAAGAAGTGACCGGGGTCGGAATTTGATTGCCGGGCCGTACTTCGTGGACGCGCCCGCCGCAAGCGAGTCGCGTCCACAGCTATTATTTCATTGAGGGGAACCATCATGCGTAAAGACTGGGTAGCAAAACGTCAAAACGATCCGATTCGCACGCAAATGCATTACGCCCGTAAGGGCATCATCACCGAGGAAATGCACTTCATCGCCCAACGCGAGAGCATCGCTCCCGAGTTGGTACGCTCCGAGGTGGCGCGCGGACGCATGATCATCCCGGCCAATGTGAACCACACCAACCTCGAGCCCATGTGCATCGGGGTGGCTTCCAAATGCAAGATCAACTCCAACATCGGTAACTCGTCGGTCACCAGCGATATCGCGGGCGAATTGGAAAAACTGGCCTACTCGGTGAAGTTCGGCGCGGACACGGTGATGGATCTCTCCACCGGCGGCGACATCCCCGGCATCCGCAAAGCCATCATCGGCGCTTCGCCCATTCCTATTGGCACCGTGCCGATTTACGAGGCCCTCTCCCGCGTGCGCCGGGTGGAAGACCTCAATACGCAGGTGATGCTCGAAGTGATCGAGGAACAGGCGGAGCAGGGCGTCGATTACATGACCATTCACGCCGGCGTCCTGGTGCAGCACATTCCGCTGACCACGCGCCGCGTGACCGGCATCGTCAGCCGCGGCGGTTCCATCCTCGCCGAGTGGATGGTCAAGAATCACAAACAGAATTTCCTCTACGAGTGCTTCGAAGACATCTGCAAAATCCTGCAGAAACACGACGTCAGCTTCTCGCTTGGTGATGGCCTGCGTCCCGGCAGCGTCGCCGACGCCAGCGACGCCGCCCAGTTTGCGGAGTTGAAGACCCTCGGCGAACTCACCCAGATCGCCTGGAAGTACGACGTGCAGACCATGATCGAAGGCCCCGGGCACATCCCCATGGACCAGATCGAGATGCAGGTGACCAAGGAGAAGGAGCTGTGTTACGAGGCGCCCTTCTACACCCTGGGTCCGCTGGTTACGGACATCGCTCCCGGTTACGACCACATCACCAGCGCCATCGGCGCTGCCATGATCGGCTGGTACGGCGCTTCGATGCTCTGCTATGTGACGCCCAAAGAGCACCTCGGCCTGCCCAATCGCGAAGACGTGAAGGCCGGCATCATTGCCTACAAAATCGCCGCGCATGCCGCCGATATCGCCCGCCATCGTCCCGGTGTACGCGATCGGGACGATGCGCTCTCGCGCGCCCGCTACCGCTTCGATTGGAAGGAGCAGTTCGCGCTTTCCCTCGATCCGGATACGGCTCGTGCCATGCACGACGAAACCCTCCCGGAAGACGGCTTCAAGGACGCGCACTTCTGCTCTATGTGCGGCCCCAAGTTCTGCTCCATGAACATCTCCGCCAAGGTGGAATCGTTCACCGATGCCGACGCCGCCGCGGTATTGAACGGAAGCGCACAGGAAGCGCTGGTCGATATCAAACTCTAGTTCCCGGTGGCCTCCGAAATGCTCTAAATCAGCATCAGGAGGCCACTATGGGAAATTTGATACGGAATTGCGGGATGTTGGCGCTTGCCGCCTGCCTGGTCGGCACCACGGCGTACGCGCAGAAAGATAAAGATAAAGACAAAGGGGCCAAGACTGCGGACCGCATGGGGTCGGCGGGGTCGGACCGTCTCAGCCGCGAGGTGCGGCATGAGCTGGTGATGCTGCCTTACTACGGCGTTTTCGATAACCTCGCCTACCGCGTCGACGGACGGACCGTGACCCTCGTCGGTCAGGTGACCCGCCCGACCCTCAAAAAGGATGCGGAAAACGTAGTCAAAGACATTGAGGGTGTCGAACGCGTCGACAACCAGATTGAAGTGCTGCCACTGTCTTCGGCGGACGACGCCATACGGCTGGCGACTTACCGCGCAATCTACGGGCGCGTCGGCCTGGACCGCTACGCATTACAGGCCGTTCCGCCCATCCACATCATCGTGAGCAACGGCAAGGTCTCGCTGGAAGGCGTGGTCGCCAGTGAAGCCGATAAGAACCAGGCCGGACTCTACGCCAATGGCGTCAGCGGCGTGTTCTCCGTAACTAACAACCTGCGCGCCGAAAACCACTAACCCGCCCGGGCCACGGCCGCTTGCAGCGCCACCGCGCTGTTCGAGCCGTGGCCCGAACTGCATTCGCCCGCCTTCGCTCCGCCCGCTTCGCTTTTAATACTTCGTGCCCAACCAGTATCCCGGCCGTGTCTGCGTCTTGTATGCGCCGACCACCACTTCCAGCGTATGAAAGCCGCCCTCGGTCATATTATTAGGCGTGTAGCTCACGAAGTACTGGGAATGCAGTTCCGCGCCAATCTTCTGAATCGCATCCTCCAGACCGCGCTGCTTGAAGAAGCTGTATTCCGTGCCTCCGGTGCCTTTGGTAAATACTTCCACCGGATTGTCCTTGAAGATCGCCTTCACATCCTTGAAAACTTCCACCATCAGGGGGACGAATTCGGCGCGTCCGCCGCCGCCGATGCCGTAAGCCTGTTGCACAGTCGTCGGCGTGGCGGGAACACCGGAAGGCATCGGATGCATAGCCGGCGGGCGGAGGTCCTGGCGTCCCGGGTCGGGTTTTGCACTCAGGGTGGAAATCAGCCGCGACATATCGACCGGGTAGAACAGCACATTGGCGTACTGCAAATCCAGCAATGCTTCCCGCGCGCGCGTCTCGCTCGAATTGTCGCGCGTCTCCCCCACATATAAGATGATGCGGCGCCGGTTGGTGGGACGCGTGCGCAGCATGCGGGTGGCGGCCGACACCGCGTCGATCATGCGGTTGGCATTGCTGCCCGCCCGGATCGTGCTCACCGCTTTGGTGATCTTGTCGCTGTCACTGGTGAAATCCTGCAGCGTGCGGATCCGCGAATCGAATGCGATCACCGCGGCCTCTCCCTGTTCCCCAATCAGCAGCGGCTCGATCAGGCTGCCGATTTTCTTCACCTGCGACAACACACCTTCCACGTGCGCATTCGCCTGCAGGCAGATCACCAGCGAGATCGGCTGGTAGGCCACGTCCACATTGATGTTCTGTTCCTTGCCGTTATCGAACAGGTGGAACTGGGGAGCCTGCAGGCCATCGACGAAATTGCCGTCTTTGTCGAATACCAGTACCGGCGCCTGAACCACTTCGATGCCGGTACGAAAAACCGTTCCCGGAGCGTCCTGCGGGGTGGCGGCCGGCTGCAGGGCGCCGGGTTGCGCGGGGGGCTGAGCGGTTGGGGGAGCGGACTGCTGTGCGGCGAGAAGCCCACACAGGAAAGTGAGAAGAATAGGTCGAGTCATGCAGCTCCTCTATGAATGTTCGGTATTGCCTCTGAGCAATTCGAGCACGTGTGGCACCAACTCCACGATAGCATCCAGCGATTGTACGGCCCCTTTCGGCGAACCCGGCAGGGCCACAATCAGAACTTTGCCGCGAGTTCCGGCCAGCGACCGGGAAAGCACCGCCAGCGGAGTTGCGCTCCGTCCCTGGCTGCGCATCAACTCCCCGAAGCCGGGTATTTCCCGGTCGAGAATCGTCCGCACCGCCTCCGGCGTCACGTCCCGCGGCGCCACCCCCGTCCCGCCCGTCGTGAAGATTGCCGCTACCTGACCGCCGTCCGACAGCGTGGCCAGCCTTTCGGCAATCTCCGAGATCACGTCGGGAATCACCTCCATCACTGCCACGCTCCAGCCCAACTGTTCCAGGCGCTCACGCACCGCGGGGCCCGACCGGTCGGTGCGCGTCCCGGCGCTGACGGAATCGCTAATGGTCAATACGGCTGCGCTGATCATGATTGGGTCGCCTTTCGACGGAAGTCGCCACTCTTCCCGCCGGTCTTTTCCAAAAGGTACAGGTCCTGAATTTCGATTGCCTTGTCCAACGCCTTGGTCATGTCGTAAACTGTCAGCGCGGCGACACCCGCAGCCGTGAGTGCCTCCATTTCGACTCCCGTCTGCCCGGTAGTGATGGCGGTCGCCACGATGCGGACGCCCTTTTTCTCCACCGTGACCTCGACGTCGGCATGCGTCAGCATCAGCGGATGGCAAAGCGGAATCAGTTCGCTGGTGCGCTTGGCGGCCGCGATTCCCGCAATGCGCGCGATCTCCAGCGGATTCCCTTTGGGATTCTCCGGCAGTTTGCGGAGGACGCCCGGGGCGATGCGCACGAAAGCGTGAGCGCGCGCCGTTCGTTTGGTGTTCGGTTTCGCCGAGACATCCACCATGCGGACGCTGCCCGCCGAATCGAAGTGCGAGAATTTCTTCATTTGAGCAGTACCCGTATCCATTCGCCGGCCGCGTATTCCGGACGATCCGGCGCTGCCACCAGGTAGGCATTGGCGCGCGTCAACGCCGGAACGTCACCCGACCCGTGCCACGCCACCGGCGTCACTTCGCTACCGTCTTCACTGAGGGAGGCTGGGAGAAATCTGGTAAGCCCGGGCCGATGTCGAAAATCCGCTGTCAACCTCGCAAACGGCATTTGGAGCGAAATATGGTCCTGACCAGCTAGTAGTTCCAGTACGGAACGGGCAAATATTTCGAAGGTCACCATCGTTGAGGACGGATTTCCCGGTAATCCGAATAGGAATTTACCGGTAGCCATACCGAATACCAGTGGCTGCCCCGGCTGGATCAGCACCCGGTCAAAAAAGAATTCCGCCTGGAATTCAGATAGTACTTTTTCCACGACATCATATTTTCCCGCCGACACACCGCCCGAAAGCAGCAGTAGATCGCCGGCCAGTCCCTGCTCGATTTTGGCGCGCGTATCGTCTTCGGTATCCCGCGCCACCGGCAGCACCCGCGGAATCCCGCCCGCGCGCGCCACCTGCGCGGCCAGAGACCAGGCGTTCGAATTACGAATCTGGAAATCGGCCGGCGTCTCGTCCACCGCCACGATTTCGTCGCCCGTCGCCACGATCGAGACCACCGGACGCCGGTAAACCGTGATCTTCGGCCGCCCGATCGACGCCAGCAGCGCAATGCCGGTGTAATCCAGCCGCTGGCCGGAGCGCAGCAGGGTGGCCCCCGCCTGCGCCTCGCAGCCCCTGGGGTTGATGAATTGATCTGCGCCGGCCGGCCGGTCCGTGCCCATGCGGCTGCCGTTCCGCGTGGTGTGCTCCACCATGACCACCGCGTCCGCTCCGTCGGGAATGGGCGCGCCGGTCATGATTTCAATCGCTTCACCGGGACCGAGACGGCCGCGATACTGCTCGCCCGCGCGCACTTCCCCGACCACTTCGAGTTCCCCCGGAACGTCGGCGGCGCGCACCGCATATCCATCGCGGACCGAGCGGGCCAGGGCGGGCAGGTCGCGATCGGCTACCGCGTCACAGGCTAAAATGCGCCCCGCCGCTTCGCCGAGCGGGATTTCCTCGGTCTCCGGCAGAGTCCGCCGCTCGCGCACAACCCGCAGCACCGTTTCACGAGCCTCAACAAAGGTGAGTGCCTGCACGCCACCATTATCGCCTTTTGCAGGTTCCGCCCGGGAACGGCACAAAATGAAACAGGGCGCCCCGCAAAGGGCGCCCTGTTTCACCACCGAAGCCTCCGCTTTTAGTAGCGGTTCACGATCGGACGAAGTGGCGGTCCGAAACGCTGGGGTTCCTGTTGTACGCGCTGCGGCTCCATCGGACGGTCGAGTACGAGCGAGCGTAGGCCCGGCATCAAGCTAGCGCCCACGCGCTGGCCTTTGTCACCCACCGGAAGTTGGCCCGTGGTCAGATTCTTCAGGCCGAACAATGCCAGCTCGAAGCGGTCCTTCACGCCCACCTTCTGGAACAGGCGGCTGAGATAGACCTTGACGGTGCCTTCGGAGATCATCAGCGTGGTGGCGATCTCCTTATTTTTCAAGCCTTGAGAGAGCAGGCTGACGAGTTGACCCTCGCGCTGCGTCAAGGCCACGCGACGCGCGCACAGGAAGCTGTCCGTCAACGCCTTTTCGAACCACAGTTCGCCGGATTGCACCTTCTGCAGGCACTTCACCTGGAGTTCCGTGGGCAGCGTCTTGCGAAGGATGCCGCGCACTCCCAGGCCCATTGCCTGGAAAGCCAACTCAGTAGAGATGGAATTCACCCACAGCACGATCCGGGAGCGGCTCATGGCATGCTTCATGTCGCTCAGTACGGCAAAGCTAATCTCCGGGGTGAGGTCCATCAAGACCAGGTCCGGAGAGCCTTGTGTGATCTGCTCCATAAGGGATGCCAGCGAATTGCTGGTCGGGAGCAGTTCGAAATCCTCGACCTGGCGCAGCACACTCTCAAGACCCTTTGCCAGGATGGGTTCGTCGCTATAGAGAAGAACTCGCGTCATAGTACTCCACCTCTTAAAAAAGCAAGCTCATTTGATGCTATCGCCGCCAAAGTACTACTGGAGGCCGGTTATTTTGTATGTATCAAACCCGCTTTCCTCTCAGATTGTGCCGTTATTCACTTCGGTTGTCAATCAAATAATCACAGGAAATACCCAAAATTATCATTGATTTCCCGTACCACCATCGTGGTGGTGGGTGGATTCTTCCCCTGTTAGAGTCGATTTAAGTGCATTATTTTCAACATAGTACTGGTACACTTTACGATTGTTGTAGATCCACTAGTACTTCAAAAAATAAACGATAATTGACTGATATTATCGGCTCAGAAAAATCCGTAATCGCCCTGTGAAGCGGTATTTAATTGAAAAACCGTCTGAAACGGCACTCCAGAATGTACCGGACCGCCGTTCTTCCCTACTAACCTTCGGGAACAGAAGGTTATAACCCATTTACGGCATTGTCGGGGCGGGTCGGGGGAGCTAAATTCGGCAGTGTCGGAAGCGAAAGAAATGAAAACCATTAATCGGCGTGAAAGCCCGCGAATTGACATCCGCCTCCGATGCCATGTTTCTTCGCCCGCTCTGTGGCTCCAAAACGTCATGCACACCGAAAACATTAGCCGTAGCGGTGTGCTGATTGCGTGGCGCGGCGCCGAAAGCGAGCTTCCGACACCCTGCGTCGGCCAGATTATTACCGTCGAAATTGAATTGCCCGCCACTCACGGATTTGGACAGAAGTGTATTCACTGTCAGGGCACCGTCATGCGCATCTCGACGTCGGCGGAGAATTATCCCTTACTCGCTTTGCGAGTCAATTACATGGATTTCCGTTCGTTTCACGACCGCATTCGCGCTCTTGAAGCCATGCGGCCGGTAGCCAGTTCCTGGATGGCCTGAAGAAAGATTGAATGGCAACGCGTTCCCAATTCGCCGTCAAGCTGCTGCCGTCCCTGGCGGACTTCGCCTTCCTCATGCCCATCGCTTTTCTGTTCGGGCGCATGAACGGCGCCAAGGCCTTGCTGGGGGATTGCGACACGGGTTGGCACATCAGGACCGGCGAGTGGATCCTGGCCAATGGCTGGGTTCCCACGCACGATATCTTTTCCTTCTCCAAACCCGGAGCGCGCTGGTACGCGTGGGAGTGGCTGAGCGACATCATTTTCGCTCGCATTACCGCGCTCGGCGGCCTGCAACTGCTGGTCCTGTGCACGATCCTTATGCTGTCGGTGACTTTCACCGCCCTCTATTTCCTGGTGCGCCGCAAATCCAACGCCGTGATCGCCGTAGTGATTACCATGCTCGCCGGCGCGGGATCTTCCATCCACTGGCTGGCGCGCCCGCACCTCTTCACGCTTCTGTTTCTGGTGATTTTCTATGCCGCGCTGGAGCGGGTTGCCGAGGGACGCACGCACCTCGCCGGACTGCCCATCCTGGCGCTCTTCCCCGTCGTCACCATCCTGTGGACCAATCTGCACGGCGGCTTCTTCGTCGGCGCTCTGATGATTCTGGCCTACGGCGCAGGCGAGATTCTGCGCGGGTTGTTCACCGCGGATCCGGCGGAACGCCAACCGGCCTTCCGCCTTGCCCGCGGCTATATTCTCAGCGGCCTGGGCTGCTTCGCCGCCAGCCTGCTCAACCCGTACACATACCACCTGCACGTGCACATGCTGCAGTACCTGCGCGATCCCTGGAACTCGCAACACATTCAGGAGTTCCTCTCCCCGACCTTCCACCATCCCACGGCCATCTTTTTCGAAATGATGCTGCTGCTGGCGGTGGGCGCCGCTATCTGGAACCTGCGCAGCGGACGTTTTACGGAAACCGTACTGGCCGTCATGTGGGCGCACGCGGCCCTGCTGGCGGCGCGCAATATTCCCATCTTCATGATCGCGGCGGCGCCCATTGCCGGCGCGGCCATTCAACAGTGGCTGCTCAGCGTCCCGCGGTGGAACGTGGCCGGCTGGATGCGCGCCGCCGTGGCGAAGTTCAACCGCGTGGTGGCCTCCACCGCCGAAACCGAAGCCATTCCGCGCTGGCACCTGGTGAGTGCCCTGGGCCTGGCCGTAGTCGCCGCCCTTTTGTACGCGCCCCATCCGCCCAAGATGTTCCGGGCGGAGTTCGACCCCAATGTTTATCCCGCGGCGGCGCTCGCCACCTTGCGCAGCGACCCCACCTCCCGCGTCTTCACCAACGATGAATGGGGCGACTATCTGATCTACCGCCTCTATCCCGGCCACAAGGTTTTCGTCGACGGGCGGAGCGATTTCTACGGTAACGATTTCGAAGAAAAGTACATCGACGTCCTGAATGTGAGATACGGCTGGGAGAAGACCCTCACCGGTTTCGGAGTCGATACGATTTTGCTGTCCCCCACCGCGCCCTTGAGCGGCGCATTAAAGGAATCCAGCCGCTGGCGCGTCGTTTACGACGATGGCATCGCGGTGGTCTTCCGCACGGTGGAGCGGGACGCTCAGGTTTCCGTGGCCGGCAACGGCGGCGGAGCAAGCCGTGATCGCGAGATCACGAAAACCAAAACAGGTGATGAATCAATCACCAGACTCAAAGCAAACTTAAAACTTTAGGAGCGAACACAAATGACTTTTCTACGCAACATCTGGAATGACGAACAAGGACAGGACCTGATCGAATATACGCTGTTGATGGCTTTCGTAGCCCTCGCATCGGCCGCGCTTTTCCTCGGCGCCGGTGGCAGCATCAAGGGTATCTGGACCAGCACCAACAGCCAGCTCGCCGCAGCCAACACCTCGGCCAGCTAAGAATTCCGGGCGCATGCCGGCGCTCACACGGTCGTCGCCGGCATGCCTTCTTGCAGTGAACTGAACTGGCATGGCGTCGCAACGCGTAAAGAAGCCAAAAGACTCGGAGGCGCGTTGCGATGCAGTTCCAGGACGGCCGTAGACAGAATTTTCCGGCAGCCGGCGCCGGGGGCTTTCGCCGGGCGAAGCAGGAATCCACATGAATAAGAGATTTATCGGCGTTCTGACCTTTGCGTTCATAGTAGCGGCGAGCGCCAGCCTGGTGCTTTACCGCGTCCTGATCAGCCGGCCGGCAGCGGCCAAGCCTGGTCCCGCGATGACGCAGGTGGTCCTGGCGACCAAAGATCTTGAAGTCGGCATGGTGCTGAAAGACGAAGACGTCAAGCTGGCCGAATGGCCGGGCCAGTTGCCCGTGGGCGTCGCGACGGAACCCAAGATGGTATTGGGCCGCGGCGTGACCACTGCGATTTATGCCAAAGAGCCGATTCTGGAAACGCGGCTCGCGGCCAAAGGCGCGGGCGGCGGCATGGCTGCCATGATTCCGCCCGGTTGGCGCGCCGTCGCCGTCCGCGTGAACGAGGTGGTGGGCGTCGCCGGTTTTGTGGTGCCAGGTATGCACGTCGACATACTGATCTCGGGCAGCAACGGCAGCTTGGGCACGCAGACGCAAACCCTGCTACAGAATATCGAAGTCCTCTCCGCGGGACAGGATTACAAGAGAGACGCGGAAGGCAAGCCGGTCATGGTGCAGGTGGTGAATATGCTGGTCACGCCGATTCAGGCCGAGCAGCTTGCCCTCGCCGCCAGCCAGACCACCATTCAACTGGTGCTGCGCAATCCGCTGGATCACGAAATCGCCAAGACGCCGGGTACCGCGATGCATCGCCTGTTTACCAACGGCAGCGGCAACGCGCCTACTCCGCCATTGGAATCGCGGCCGCGCCCCGTCGTCCATAAGGAACCGGTTCGGGTCGCGCTAGCGCCCCCCCCGCCCGCTCCCAAGGAGATTCCTTTTGTCATGGAGATCATCTCCGGCAAAGAGAAGCGGGAACAAAAATTCGGTACTGCCCCGGAGGTCAAATAAGTGTCCCGACTTCGCATCGCTACGACAGGAATCCTGCTGGCCGCGCTCTGGATCTGGCTTGCGCCCGCCAGCCGTGCAGGCGATGAGGTTCCCCCCGCCCAGGAGGCGCCGCAGTCCGAGGCTCCGGGAAAATTGGTGGTGACGGTGGGCAAAAGTCTGATCATCGACAGCCCGATGAAGATCCAGCGCATCTCCGTGGCCGACGGCGCACTGATCGAAGCCGTAGCCGTCAATCCCAAGGAAGTGTTGATCAACGGCAAGGCCGCCGGCGAAACTTCGCTGATCGTCTGGCAGGAGGGCGGCAATCGTCTGCTCTACGATCTCACCGTGCGCTTGAGTCCAGCGCGCCTCGATGTCGTACGGCAACAGTTGGCCCGCGATTTTCCCAAGGAAGACATCAACGTTACCTTTGAGAACGAAACCGCCTTCGTGCGCGGCACCGTGAAGGACGTGATCGCCGCCGACCGCGTCATGGCGATCGCCGCTTCGCTCGGCAAATTCGTCAATCTGCTGCGTGTGGAAGTGCCTCCCGTGGATGAACAGATTCTGTTGAAAGTGCGCTTCTGCAACGTCGACCGCTCTTCGAGTTCCGAACTCGGTGTAAGTTTCGCGTCCGGCGCGTTCAATCAGGGTACGGTCATCGGCACGGGGCAGTTTTCCGGCCCCAGTGTGAATGGCGATGGCACCCTCAGCCTGTCCGACGCGCTCAGCGTGCTCTTGTTCCGCCGCGACATCAACCTGGCCGCCTCCATCAAAGCGCTGGAATCCAAGCGCCTGCTGGAGACCCTCGCCGAACCTAACGTTCTGGCCATTAACGGCAAGCAGGCCAGCTTCGTGGCCGGCGGCGAATTCCCGTTCCCGATGGTGCAGCCCGGCGCCAACGGCAACGCCATCAGCGTGCAGTTCCGCGAATTCGGCATCCGTATCCTGTTCACCCCGAGAGTCACCCCCCGCGGCACCATTCAACTCCAGGTGATGCCTGAAGTCAGCGCCCTCGATTATTCCAACGCCGTCACCGTCTCGGGCAGCACCATTCCCGCCTTGAGCACCCGGCGCGTGCAGACCGAAGTGGAGCTGGACAGCGGACAGAGCTTCGTCATCGCCGGCCTGATGGACAACCGCATGACCGAGACCATCAGCAAGATCCCCGGTCTGGCCAGCATCCCGCTGCTCGGTAAATTGTTCACCAGCCGCTCGGCGGCGCGCAATAACTCGGAATTGCTGGTCATCGTTACGCCGGAAATCGTGCGGCCGATCCCGGCCAGTCAGCCGGTCCCCGACCTCAAGTACCCCTTCCCGTTCATGACCAAGAATAGCGACATCGACATGCGCCATCCCAGCCTGGATAAGACCGGTCCGGTGCCGGTGAAAGCGGCCGTCGAATCCATGCCGGTCGAAGAATTGATCCAGCAGCGCAAGGAAGGCCAGCCCGCGCCGCAGGCCAATCCGATGATGCCGATGCTCATCATGCCCGTGGGCGCGCCGCCCGCCCAGTCGCCCACCGCGGCGGCGCCCAGTACCGGAGGCGTTGCCAAGTAAGATCCGGCGACCGGGAGACTTCGCACCATGTATCCGCTTACTATCGGGCTGGCCATCGAAAATCGGGAACTCTGGGAGCAGGCGCAAGCCGCGCTGGCCGACCTGCCGTTCCGCATCATCGTCGAGCATCAGGATCTGGGCGACGTCAGTAACTTCCTGGACCGTCTCGAACGCATGCGGCCGGATGTCGTACTGATCGATATCAGCGGCTGGAAAGAACCGCTCGAAGGTCTGGTTGCGTCCATCAAGGCGGCGGCCGGCGACCCGATGCTGATCGCGTTGAATACCACGGCTGACGCCGACTCCATTCTGTCTTCCCTGCGCGCCGGCATCAACGAATACCTCTATCCTCCCCTGCAGGACACGCTCAAGAAAGCCCTGGAGCGCCGGAGCCTGGAGCGCAGCCGCCGCCGCGAAGGCACCAAGGGCAGCGGGAAATCCATCGGTTTCCTGTCCGCCAAAGGCGGCTGCGGCGCCACCACGATCGTCTGTCACGTCGCCGCCGAAATGGGACGCGCCGGACAGCGCGTCCTGCTGGCAGACCTGGATCTCGACGCCGGCATGGTGGCCTTCATCACCAAGACCAAATCCGTGTACTCGATTCTCGACGCGGTCAGCAATCTTCATCGCCTCGACATGCACTTCTGGAAGGCCCTGGTGTCCAATGGCATTCCCGGCGTGGAAATCGTTTCCTCGCCCATGGCGCTGGCATCCAAACAGCAGCCCAAGGACGAACAGATCCGTCAGGTGCTGAGCTTCGCGCGCCCCCAATACGATTGGACGCTGGTCGATCTCGGCCGCAGTCTCACCCGCATGGGCATGGCGGCGCTGGAAGAAATCGACGAAGCCTGCCTCGTGACCACGCTCGAAGTTCCGGCGCTCCATCAATCCAAGCAGATCATTCAGACCCTGATCGATAGCGGCTTCGGCAAAAGTCGCATCAAACTGATTCTGAACCGCGCACCGAAACGGCTCGACATCACCCCCGGGGAACTGGAAAAAATGTTGGGAACGCCAATCTATGCGAGCATTCCCAACGATTACCCCGAGTTGTACGAAACCTATGCCGAAGGGCGCATGCTGTCGCGCACCTGCGAGCTGGGCAAACAAATTACCAAGTTGGCCATAAAGCTGGCCAACCTCGAAGAGGAAAAGCCTGCGGCCGGGAACGGACTCAAGCTTTCCAAATGGTTCGGTTAGAAGAGAAGTTCGGAGAAAAAGGCGGATAAACGATGGCTTCCTTGTTGGATTCTGGATCACCCGCGGGAAATCGCGAGACTGGCTGGGTAAGCCGGCTATTCACCCGCGAGGGTTCGACTCCCGAATACCAGGAGTTGAAATTCACTCTGCACCGTAAGCTGCTCGACCGGATCAACCTGGAAGCCCTGTCGTCCATGGCCGGAGAGCGCGTTCGTGCCGAGATTCGGGCCGCGGTCGCCAAACTTGTAGAGGAAGAGAAGACTCCGCTCAGCCTGGTGGAGAAAGACCGCGTCATCGAAGAAATTCTCGATGAAGTGTTCGGCCTCGGCCCTCTCGAACCCCTACTGCAGGATCCCACCATCAGCGACATTCTGGTGACCACGCCGCACCTGGTCTACGTGGAGCGCGGTGGTAAGTTGTACCGTACTCCGGTGGAGTTTAAGGATGACGCGCACCTGTTGCGCATCATCGAAAAAGTAGTTTCCCGCGTGGGCCGCCGCGTCGACGAATCGTCGCCCCTGGTGGACGCGCGCCTGCCTGACGGATCGCGCGTCAACGCGGCGATTCCCCCGGTGGCCGTCGATGGCCCGCTGCTCTCCATCCGCCGTTTCGGCCGCCATGCCCTGAAAGGCGAAGACCTGGTTTCCAAACTCGCCCTGACCGATGGCATGCTGGAACTCCTGAAAGGCTGCGTCAAGGCCCGCCTGAATATTCTGATCTGCGGCGGTACCGGTTCCGGTAAAACCACGCTCCTCAACGCGCTCTCCTCTTACATCCCGGAAGACGAACGCATCGTCACCATCGAAGACGCCGCCGAATTGCGCCTCCAGCAGACCCACGTGGCGCGCATGGAAACCCGCCCCGCCAACGTCGAAGGCACCGGCGCCATCCACATCCGGCAACTCGTCATCAACGCACTTCGTATGCGTCCCGACCGCATCATCGTTGGCGAAGTCCGTTCGGAAGAAGCCCTGGACATGTTGCAGGCCATGAACACCGGTCACGATGGTTCCCTGACCACCATCCACGCCAACACCCCGCGCGACGGTCTGGGCCGTCTCGAAGTCATGGTCGGTATGGCCAATGCCAATATGGGCATCCGCTCTATCCGCCAGCAGATCGCCAGCGCGGTGGATCTCTTCGTGCAAACCTCGCGTTTCAGCGATGGCGCCCGCCGCATCACCCACATCACCGAAGTCGTGGGCATGGAGCAGGACGTCATCACCCTGCAGGACGTCTTCCTTTTCGAGAAGACCGGACTGACCGAAGCCGGCAAGGTCCGAGGCCGTTTCCGCGCCACCGGCATCCGCCCCAAGTTCTACGAACGCCTGAAACAGTGCGGCATCATGCTTCCCACGCAAATGTTCCAAACGGTGGTGGAGATTAACTAGATGCCTGTTTCGGTGGTGGTCTCTTTCGTCGTCGTTTTCGCGCTCATGCTGCTGGCAGTCAGCGTGGGGCTGAAATATTTCGACGCCCGGCGAAAGAGCCAGGTAGCGGGAATGCTGCAGACGGCCGCCGGCGACGGCCCGATCAGCGTCAGCAACCTGCTCAAAGAGATCGAAACGGAAAAGCCCACGGGGCTGAAAAGCCTCCTGACCTCACTGCAATTTTCGCGGCACGCCGAGGAGATGATTCAGCAGGCGGGCTTGAACTGGTCTTCCAGCAGGCTCTTGACCGCGATGGGCCTGATGGTCATTCCCGGCGCGGGTCTGGGGATCATGATTCCGTTTGTGTTCAACGCCTTCGCTACGGCGGTGGTCCTGGGGCTCGTCTTCGGCTGCATGCCCTATATGGTGGTGCGCTCCAAACGCAACAAGCGGCTAGCCACTCTCGAGGAACAGTTCCCCGAGTCCCTCGACTTTCTGGCGCGCTCTATGCGCGCCGGCCACGCCTTTTCGATCAGTCTGGAAATGCTCGGCGAAGAGATGGCGGACCCGCTCGGACAGGAATTTCGCGCGCTGTTCAACGAGCAGAATCTCGGCGCTCCCATCGACGTCGCCTTAGGCAACTTCAGCACGCGCGTACCGCTGCTCGACGTGCGCTTCTTTACCTCTTCCGTGATGCTGCAGAAGCAGACCGGCGGTAACCTGAGCGAAATCCTGGCCCGTCTGGCCTATGTCATCCGCGAACGCTTCCGCCTCAAAGGCCAGGTCAAAGCGGCCAGCGCGCACGGGCGCATGACGGCCACCATTCTGACCCTGCTGCCGGTCTTTACCATGCTTGCCCTCTTGTTCGTGGCTCCCGGTTACCTGCAGGGCATGGCGGCCGATACCGACGGCAAGTACATGATCGGCGGCGCCGTCGCGGCGCAAATCCTGGGCAATTTCTTCATTAAGAAGATCATCAACATCAAGGTCTGAGAAACCACAGAGTCTGATATGGAACACCCGATGTTATTCGCCGCCGCGGCCTTCCTGATGCTGATGATCCTCCTCAGCTGGGTGGGCTACCGCTTAATCTACAAGCCCGGCAAGTTTATGCGGCAGTTGGGCCGGCCCGTCATTACCAGCGACCGCGTGGTGGGCGACTCCCTCGAGACCGAATCCAGCACCGTGGTGACGTTTCTGCAGGGTTTGGGCTCGCGCGTGCCTTCCTCGGAAGCCGAGGTGGAAAACCTGAAGGCCGACATGATCCGCGCCGGGTATCGTTCGGAGAATGCGCTGCCGGTCTTCTACGGCCTGCGCATCATCGTCACCCTCGGCATGCTGGTGCTCTGCGTCATGATGGAAGCCAGTATGCCGCCCAATCCCGTGATGAAACTCGGCCTGATGGCCTCGGGTATCGGCGCGGGCTGGGTGCTGCCCCGGTTCTTCCTGGAAAAGAAAGTAACCAAGCGGCAGGAGATTCTGCGTCTGTCGCTCCCCGACGCGCTCGATCTCATGGTGGTCTCGATCGAAGCCGGACTTGGTCTGGACCAGGCTATTCAACACGTGGCCCGCGAACTGCACCCCAGCCATCCCGAATTAAGCGATGAGATGTCGCTCGTCACCCTGGAAATGCGGCATGGCAAACGGCGCGCCGAAGCTCTGCGCAATTTTGCCGAGCGCACCGGCGAAGCCGAGTTCCGTAAGCTGGTCGCCATTCTGATTCAGAACGACCGCTTCGGCACCAGCATGGGCGAAAGCCTGCGTACGCACTCGGACTTCCTCCGCGTGCGCCGCCGCCAGGAGGCCGAAGAGCGCGCCGGCAAAGTCGGCGTCAAACTCGTCTTCCCCATTTTCTTTTTCATTTTGCCGTCCATGTTGGTGGTGGCGGCGGGCCCTGGAATCCTACAGATCTTCAAATATCTATTCCCGATGATGAAGCAGATAGGAAACTAATCCCATAAAGGAGCGCACAAACGATGGATACGATGATGCAGGCTGGGATTTGGATTGCGGCAGGAGGACTTATGATGGTCTTCCTCAAACGGCGCAGGTCTCGCAAGAGCACCCGGTAGCCAAACCAAGAAGGCCAAGAGACAACACGAAAGGAGAAGGAGATGGAATTTGCCATGCAGGGAGCGATCTGGTTGGGCGCGGGCATTACCTTGGTAATGCTGCTCTCGCGCCGCAGAAGGCGCCGGGTCGTCCAGTAACCCTCGCTGACGGGCATCCATGTCAATCCAACTAGTCGTGAGCAAACAGAACCGGGATGGCGGTTGGCCCTACGTCCAAGGCAGTTCGCGGACGGAGCCGACGGCTTACGCCATCCTGGCGCTGTTGGCGGCCGGTGAGTTGGATGCCGCGCGCCGCGGCGTTGCGTGGCTGCACGCCGCTCAGTTGCCGGATGGAGGTTGGCCTCCGCAGCTAGGATTTGACGAAAGTACCTGGGTCACCGCGCTGGTTGCGCTGATCCCGGTGGAGCAGTTGGGTGAAGCCAGTCATGCCGGCGCCATCCATTGGCTGCTGGACACGACTGGGGAAGAGTCCACCGTGCTGTATCGCGCGCGGGTGTGGCTCTTGGGTGGGAAACCGTTTCCGGAGCACGAATTCCCGGGCTGGCCCTGGATTCCCGGCGCGGCCGCGTGGGTTGGGCCTACCTCGCTGGCACTGCTGGCCCTGGATAAGGAGTTGGCGCGTAAACCGTCGGCCGAACTTAAGCGGCGGATCGAGGAGGGGCGGCACTTCCTGCTGCGCCGCGTGTGCCTGGGCGGTGGTTGGAATCACGGTTCGGTGCGCGCTTTGGGCTACGAGTCCACACCCTATCCCGAAACCACGGGAATGGGTCTGGCTGCGCTACGCGGTGTCCGCGCGCGAGAAATCGATCTCTCTTTGAGCGTGGCCGAGCGCTTTCTGGCCGAGTGCCGTTCCGCCGACGCGCTCAACTGGCTGCGTATCGGCCTGATGGCCCACGGACGCCTGCCCGGCGGCTGGTGCCCCCCCCACCAACCGCCGTGCCGTACCCTGCTGGAAACGTCCCTCGACCTCGTGGTGTCCGGCACCCGCCAGCCCGGCGATTTCTTCTGGGTCTGAAAGTCGATATGAATCAGTTCACCTCAGCACGGGGGAATCTGTCCGGCGCCCGGGTCACGCGCCGTGAGATGCTCGCCGCCACAGCGGCCGGTGCCGCCGTCATGGCCGGATGCAGTTCCGAAATGCGTCCCGCACCGCCCTCGCGCGTCTCCATCGTCAAAGCCCCCGCCTACGACCAGAGCCTCTACGACACCATGCGCCGCCTGCTCGCCGCCCACCTCGGCGACGTGCGCGGCCGCAAGATTCTGCTCAAGCCCAACCTGGTGGAATTCGAACCCCAGAGCAGCATCAATACTCATCCCATCGTGGTGCACGCGGCGCTCGAAGCCTTCCGCGCCATGGGTGCCGCCAGCGTGCACATCGCCGAGGGCCCGGGACATCGCCGCAACACGCTCGACCTCGCCGACGCCGCCGGATACTTCCAGATCGTTCCGGATTTCGAGAATCGCTTCGTCGATCTCAACCTCGACGAAGTCACCCGCGTCAATCCCCCCGAGCAGTTCTCCCGCATCAAAAAACTCTACTTGCCGAACAGCGCGCTGGGCGCGGATCTTCTGGTGTCCATGGCCAAGATGAAAACCCACCATTGGGTCGGCGCCACGCTTTCCATGAAGAATCTCTTCGGCGTGGTGCCCAGCGGAATTTATGGCTGGCCCAAGAACGTGTTGCACTGGGCCGGCATTGATGAATCCATCGCAGACCTGCACGCCGCCTTCGAGAATCACTTTGCCATCGTCGATGGCATCGTCGGCATGGAAGGCAACGGCCCCATTCAAGGCAAACCCAAGCCCGCCGGAGTTCTGGTGGCCGGCAGCGACCCTATCGCGGTGGACGCCACCTGCTGCCGCATTATGAAAATCGATCCTCTCCAGGTGCGCTACCTGCAACTGGCGGCCGAACGCGATGCCCACGCCCAAATTGCCGAGGCCGCCATCCAGCAACTCGGCGAATCCATCGCCAGTGTGCGCACGGAATTCGAACTCATTCCCCTATTCCAGAAACTGCGGTTGGAGACAACATAAAATGCGCCGATGGCAGTATTTCGCGCTCTCTGTCTTGCTTCTGCTGCCGGTCTACTGGCAGCCCCGGGTACAGGCCGACGACCTCTCCCGGCACTTGGACAACGCCTGGCTGCCGCAATTCATCGAATCCGGCCATGCGCAGGGAATGGTCATGCTCCGGCAGACTACCAACCTGCTCTTCGACCTGCTGCTTAACGGACTTTTCCGCGTCTTCGGGGCGGAACTCGCTCAGCGCCTTGCCGTGTCGCTGGCCGTGATGGTCTTCGTCTGGGGAGCGTTCCGCTTCGTCTCGGTGGCGGGCGGGGCGCCGGCCTGGCATCTTTTGCCCTGCCTCGCCATGCTGGCTTATGGCTGGGTCTTCCACATGGGCTTCTTCAATTTCTATCTCGGCATGGGGCTGTGCTTCTGGGCCCTCGCCGCGGCCTGGGAATGGCGCCCCCGCCGGGCGTGGTGGACCGTGCCCCTGCTGGCCCTCGCTTATCTCGCCCACGCGCTGCCGGTAGTCTGGACGCTGGCCCTTCTGCTGTATCAATGGCTGGCGCGCCGCATGTCTCCGCAATCGCGCATCTACATCACCGCGGGCTGGCTCGCCGGGCTGGTGATACTGCAACTCGCCATCGGCCGCCTCTTCTTCGCAAAATGGTCGCCCGCGCAGATTAAGATGGTCACCGGCGCCGATCAGGTCTGGGTGTTCGACACCAAATATTACGCCATCCTGATCGGTCTGCTGCTGCTCTGGAGCCTGCTCTTCCTCGACCTGCTCAAGAACACCGGCGCGCGTGGCGTCATGTTCAGCGTGCCCTTCCAGTTCTGCGTGATCAGCGCCGCCGCCGTGCTGATTCTGCCGGCTACCGTGCTTCTGCCCGGCTCGCGCCACACCCTCGTCTACATCGCCGAACGCATGTCGCTGGGCGTGGGAGTCTGCGTGTGCGCCCTTCTTGCCGCTGCGCGTCCCCACAACCTCCAGCGCTACGCCATGGGCCTGGTCGCCTTTCTCTTTTTCGCCTTCCTGTACCGCGACGAAAAGCTGTCGAATGCCCTCTCCACCCGCATCGATGGCGTGATATCACGCCTGCCGCACCGGCCCGTCCCCGGCGGCGTAGAGAACCAATAATTCCATGGCTTGCATCGAGCCACCCGCGCAACCGTCCGCTTTGGACCTCATGCTGAGCCGGGCCGGGAAATCGCGCTATCCCCGGCCCTCCCACATGTTGTTCCTGCTGGCCTGCTGGGTGGGCATGCTGCAATTGATCTACCCCGTTGGCTACGGTTTCGGCAACGGTTACGAAATGTCCTCCATCGGGAAGAACCTGGCGGAGCACGGTGTCTTCGGCAATCCCTTCGCGCCCTTCCTGACCGGTCCCACCGCCGTCGTGCCGCCGCTGCATCCCTTCCTTCTCGGACTGATTTACCGCTTCTTCCCCGGTCCGCCCGGCGGGTTCATCGTCACCATCGCGAATATCCTGGCCAACGCCCTGATTGCCGCCCTCATGCCCTGGCTCGCCCTGCTGTTGTGCCGGCGGCAAGCGCCGGGAATCTTCGCCGGCCTGCTCTGGTTGCCCGCCATGCGGCTGATGCCGCAATGGGACGCCGGTTTCACTCTGGCGGCGCTGGTGCTCTTCGCCGTCCTCACGGCGGAAGCCATCGGCCGCGGCAAAGTGTCGCTCGGCGCGGCGCTTCTGGCAGGCGTGGCAGGCGGTCTGATTTCCCTCGCCAACCCCGCAACAGTCATGATCCTCGGCCTGTGGGTGTTATTCCTGCTGGTCGCGCATAAGCACTCGACCGGCGCGGCGATGCGTTTCCTGGCAACCTTCGCGCTGGCCGTGGCCCTCTGCAATCTGCCCTGGGCGCTGCGCAATTACGGCATCTGGCACGCCTTCGCCCTGCGTACCAATTTCGGCATGACGCTGTATTCCTCCAACAACGATTGCGCCGAATCCAGCCTGTCCCGCGATGGGCAAACCGGCTGCTACCAGCAGACCCACCCCGTCGCCAGCCCCCATGAAATCGCGCTCCTGACCCAACTCGGGGAAGTGGAGTTCGACCGCGACCGTACCACCCGCGCCCTGGCGTGGATCCGCTCCCATCCCCGCAGATTCCTGGCGCTCACCCGCGCTCGTATGATCGAGTTCTGGTTTCCTGAGCCCGGTCCGCCCAGTTACACCATGTACGCCATCTGGATGATTACGGCCCTGTCCCTGCCCGGGGTCTGTTTCATGGCCCGGCATCGCCTGCCGGTAGTCTGGTTTCTGGGAGTCCTGTGGCTGGTCTACCCGCTGATGTACTACATCATGGTGTCGTCAGACCGGTACCGCTATCCGGTAATTTGGACTTCGCTCTTGCCGGCCGGCTATCTGCTGGCCGTGTTGTGGTCGAAACTACCGTGGATCGCCAGGCGCACCGCGCTGGCTGCGCACCAGGCGAATTAGTGCTTTGACCACGTGATTCCGTGTTTTGGGGAGCGCTCCATCTGGGTCGCGCCCTCATCAGAGACGCGCGCGTCAGCAAGCGTCCTCATGCAGCAGGAAACAGTCTGCGCACCAGGCGAATTAGCCGATACGCTGGGAAGCGGTCAGCATCACCAACAGATTCCATACGACCAGGCCGCCATACCAATAGGCAGCCCACTTGATGACGTGATGCTTTTTCAAGTAGATACACAGGGCGCCGATTCCCAGTGCCAGGATCTTGGAGGCAATCACACCCGTCGCGGGCCCCGCTTGCATCATCAGGCGGATAAATGGACTGGCCTCCGCCGCGCCCACTCGGAACCCGAGTAGCGTGGTCAGCAGATCGAGCAGTTGCAGGTAAACGAAGACTTGGTAGATACCCATCAAAAGTTCCTGTTAACTAATCGGCACATTCCTGAAAACAGTTTAGCCCCAGGACTGCAGAAATAATCTTCGATTTTGTACCGTGTGTACTGGAATGGATCTTTCGTTCTAGTACAAAACAAGGGATTTAGGACCTTTGCCACATTTTCTGAATGTTCCTGTGACCGATTGTTCGGAAGAGTACGGAAAACCGTCTGCTAAATTGGTGTGGAGTGACTCCACCGGTCCTAACTCCGTACCTGCTCCTCGAAGCCAGCGGACGGCGATTCATGCTGTCGGCCGGGCAGTCGTGGGCCATCGGCCGTGGGGACGGCTGCACCGTCATGCTCGACAGTCGCTCCGTCTCCCGCCTGCACGCCCTCATCCAGCGGCGCGATGCGGGCGACCTCTCCCTGGTGGATCTGGGCAGCCGCAACGGGTCTTTCGTCAACGGCAAGCGGGTCAGCTTCCCGATGACCTTGAACGACAACGACAACCTCCTCTTCGGCGATCAGCAGTTGCTCTTCCGCAATCCCGAACGCAGCGAAGCCGTCCTCTCCTCCTCCGCCTTCAATCTGCGCAACGAACCCACCACCGCGCTCCACACCAACTCGCTCACCACCATCATGGTCGTGGATATCCGCGATTTCACGCCCATGTCGCGTACCCTGCCCGAATCCCTGCTCTCCCAAACCATCGGTACCTGGTTCCTGCGCAGCGGCCAGATTGTCCAGCGCCTCGGCAGCTGGGCACAGAAATACATCGGCGACGCGGTGATGGCCGTATGGGTGCACGATCAGCCCGCCAAGGTGGGGGACGACCTCATGCACGTGATGCAGGCCGTCAAGGAAATCAACCTGGCCACCGCCGAGGTCAGCCAGGCGCTCGCCCTGCCGGTCCCGCTACGCATTGGCGCGGGTGTGAATACCGGTCCGGCGATTCTCGGCGGGACGGACTACACCGCCCTCGGCGACACCGTCAACGCCGCCTTTCGCCTGGAAACCGCCACCAAGGGAATCGGTCTCGGCATCGCGGTGGGCGACCGCGTGTATGCCGAGCTCCCCGCTTCCCTGAAGGCCGCCTTCCAACGCCATGAGGTGGCGCTGAAAGGCTACGAAGGCACTACGGTCTGCTGGGCCATCTCCTTCGAGCGCCTGCACAAAACCCTGGTGTGACCCGCTCGCGGACGCCTGCCGCGGCGTCCCACCCCGGCTACATGTATTCCGGAATCTCGATCCCCAGGATGGCGCCCGTGCGCACCAACTGGCGGCGGAAGAAGTCCGTCATCCACAGCAGAAAGACCTTCTTTTCCCGATCCTGCTCGTGAATAATCGGGTATTTCTGATAGAAATTGCTATACGCCTGTGCCAGTTGGAACGCGTAACGCGCCACGTGCGCGGGCTCTCCCGAATTCACGGCGCTCGCCACTGCCGAATCCACTTTGGACGCCGCCAGCAGCATCTGCCAGAAATCTTCGAACTGCAACTGGCGCGCCAGGGTCGCCGTATCCAGCTCGGCGCCGAAATCGGGAATCGTTTCACCCTTTTCCGTCAACTTGCGCAGAATGTTCGCCGCCCGGACTGCGGAGTACTGCACATACGGACCGGTCTCGCCCTCGAAACTCAGCGCTTCCTGTAAGTCGAACGCAATCACCGTATTGCGCGTGAATTTCAAGAGGAAATAGCGTAGCGCCGCGATCGCGATCTGGGTGGCCACGAGGCGATTCTTGTCCGCCGGATCGTCCGCATGCCGCGACGTCACTTCTTCCAGCGCCTTGGCGATCAGGTTGTCCATCAGGTCGTCGGCCTTCACGCCCAGGCCTTTCCTGCCGGACACCTCCACGTAGGGGCGTTTCTTGTCTTCCTCCGACAACGAAATGCCCAGGTCCGCGCAGCAGCGGGGCGACAGCGCCACCATTTCATAATTGAAATGTACGGACCGGTCGGCCTGCTCGTTGTACCCCAACGCTCGCAAACCCGCCACTACCACGTCCTGCAGGTAAGATTGCCGGGCATCGATCACGTTGAACACCTGCGTGCCGTTCCCGAAATGATGGCCCGCCGCCGTCGGATCGTCCGTCGTCACCCACAGCACGCGGCCGTCTTCGTACGTCTGGAAAGGCTTGTAATAGAAGTCCTTCCCCAACAGGCCGAACTTCCATAGCTGGTACGCGATGTCCTTGCCCACGTAAGTGACCGTGCCGTCCGACCGCACAATCACCTTGCCCTCTTCGCTCAGTCCTGGCATCACCCAGCAGCCGTGATTCTTGCCCTCCGTCTCGAAGTAGATCGCCTTACGTTCCTTCAGCAGTTCGAACGCCGCCGCCCAGAACTTCAGGTGCAGAATCTCGCTCTCCCGCGGCAATACGTCGTACTCCACATCGAGGCGCAGCATCGTCTTCAAATGCGCTTTCACGATGTGGTCCGCCACCAGGTGCGCCAGTTCCGCCAATTCGCCTTCGCCCGCCTCGATGGCGTGCAGGGTGGCGCGCCGCCATTCCTTCGTCTCCGGCTGCGTATCGTAATTGGCCGAAGTGCGCGCGTAGAGATCCCAGCAGTAATAATCGAAGCGCACGCCCGGGTCGGCCAGCAGCGCCCGCACGTCCGCCAGTGATTTCTTCTCCAGATAGTGGAAGCCCACCACCACGTCGGCCACCTGTACCCCGGTGTTATCGATGTAGTTCTGGACCTCCACCTTCTTGCCGCTCGCCCGCATCATGCGCACGAACGTATCGCCCAACGTGGCATTGCGCAGATGGCCGATGTGGGCCGCCTTGTTGGGATTGATGTTAGTGTGCTCGACGATGATCTTCTCGCCGGACGTGGCCTCGGGCGCCGCGACTTCGCCCTTCAGCAGCGCGCTCGCGTAGGCTCCGCGGTCCAGGCGGATATTGATGTACCCGTTGCCGGCCACTTCCATGCCGGCCACCCCCGGAATAGGGCCGATTTCCTCCGCCAGTTCGGCGGCGATCTTCTTCGGCGCCTGGCGGAGTTGCTTCGCCAGTTGAAAGGCGGCGGGCACCGCCATCTCTCCAAACTCGCTCTGCCGTGGTTGCTCGATCCCTACGGCCAGGTCGATGCCATAGCGGACCTGTATGTGCGCGCGAAAGGCGCTCGAAATCTGCTTTTCAATGGAATGGAACACGGGAAACTACGAGTATA
>JBDTMZ010000102.1:0-105682 GCA_039934035.1 Candidatus Solibacter sp.
TCCCGATTGGAATCAAGCCCGCCCTTCAGGCTCATCATGCATTGGACAATTCTCGCGGTTGACGGCCCTTTTCGCTGAATGGTACCCTATTCTGCTAAGTAGTTTCGACGGGTTTCTCCTTTTCAACAAGTCATATGGATGCCATGTTGCAAGCCCTGGGCGGTATACTGCTGCGCGCGGTGCCGACCTTCCTGCTGGTAGTTCTGCTGCATTTCTATTTGAAGAGCGTCTTCTTCAAGCCGCTGGAAAAGGTTCTGCACGAGCGCTATCAGGCCACCGAAGGGGCGCGCCAATCAGCCGAAAAGAGTCTGGCGGATGCGGCCGCGAAGACGGCGCATTACGAAGCGGAATTGCTCAAAGCGAAGACTCAGATGTACCAGTCGCAGGAGCGCTTGAGCCGGGAATTGCAGGACCGCGAAGTGGCGGCCGTGGCAGAGGCGCGCAAGAACGCCGAAGCCGCCGTCCGGCAGGCCAAAGCGGAGCTCGCCGCGGAAGTGGAAGCGGCGCGTACCAGCCTGGCCGCGGATAGCGATGCGCTGGCCAATCAAATTGCGGATACCATCCTGCGGCGGAATGCGGCATGAAGCGGCTTGCTTTGATTGCGATGGCGCTCGGCCTGGCGTTGACCGGCAGCGTAGCGCGGGCTCAGGAGCACGAAAACGGCGAGCACAAAGCCGCCGCCGAACACGGCCAAGAAGCTGAAGAAAGTTTCGCCGAAAAACACGAGATCGAACTGAAGTGGGCCAACTTCCTGATTCTTGCCGGCGTCCTGGGCTATTTCATCGGCAAGAACGCGGGGCCGTTCTTCGCGGCGCGCACCGCCGGCATCCGCAAGGACATGGACGAATCGCTGCGCCAGCGGCAAGAGGCGGAAGCCACCGTTGCCGACGTGACCCGCCGGCTCGCCAACCTGGAAGGTGAGATCGCCTCCCTCAAAGCGCAGAGCGAAGCGGAAGGTTCAGTGGAAACCGCGCGCATGGCAAAGCAGACCGAGAACGAAATCGCCAAGATCCAGGTCCAGGCGCAGCAGGAAATCGCCTCCGCCGGTAAGGCCGCGCGCATGTCGCTGCGCCGCTATTCGGCCGAACTCGCTCTCGGGCTCGCCGAACAGAAAGTCCGCTCCCGGATGACGCCGGACACCGAAGACGCGCTGGTACAAGGATTCGTGCGTAACCTGAAATGACACTCTCTGCCGTAGCTACGCGATATGCCCGGGCGCTCGCGGATGTCACGACCGCGGCTAATGCCGGCCTCAGTGCGGCGGACGCGCTAAGCCAGTTGCGCTCGTTCGAAGAGGCGCTTCATTCCTCCCACGAACTGCAGAATGCGCTGACCACACCCGCGGTGCCTGCCGGCAGGAAACGCGCCGTTGTCGGCCGCCTGGCCGACGCCCTGAAGCTCTCGCAGATCGCCCGCAATTTTCTCTATGTGCTCATCGATCACCGCCGCATCACGCTGCTGGGGGCGATCCTGAACGGCTTCGAGCTGATCGTGGACGAACGCATGGGCTTTGCACGCGCGGAGATCTCCTCGCCGGGAGAACTCTCCGAGGCACAGCGCGGAGCCATCAATGCGCAACTCGAACGGATGGCCGGCAAGCGCCTGCGCACTCACTATGCGGTAGACCCGGCGCTGATTGGCGGCGTCGTGGCGCGCATCGGCTCCACCGTCTACGACGGCAGCGTGCGCGGCCAGTTGCAGGCAATCGGGCAGCGCCTCAGTACGGAACGATAATCGGAAGGACTTATGGCTCAAATTCGTGCGGACGAAATAACCAGTATTCTGCGCCAGGAAATCGAGAACTACGCGAGCGCCATTGACGTCAGCGAGGTTGGCTCGGTAATCTCGGTGGGCGACGGCATCGCCAGAATCCACGGCCTGGAGAAGGTCATGGCGGGCGAGCTGATTCAGTTTCCGCACGATGTGGCGGGTCTCGCGATGAACCTGGAAGAAGACCAGGTGGGCGCGGTGCTGCTCGGCGACTTTACCGAGATCAAAGAAGGCGACGAGGTGCGTCGTACCAAGCGCATTATGAGCGTCCCCGTCGGTGAAGCGATGCTCGGTCGCGTCGTCAATGCGCTCGGCGTGCCGATCGACGGCAAGGGACCGATTCAGGCCACTCAGTTCAATCCGGTGGAGCGCCTGGCGCCCGGGGTGGTCGCGCGGCAACCCGTGAAAGAGCCGATGCAGACCGGCATCAAGGCCGTGGATGCGATGATTCCGATCGGCCGCGGCCAGCGCGAGTTGATCATCGGGGACCGTCAGACCGGCAAGACGGCGATCGCACTGGATACCATCATCAATCAAAAGGGCGGCGACATGATTTGCATCTATGTCGCCATCGGGCAGAAGCGGTCCACGGTTGCACAGGTGGTGAAGACGCTGGAGGATGCGGGCGCGATGGCATACACCATCGTGGTGGTCGCGTCGGCGTCGGATCCGGCGCCCATGCAGTACATCGCCCCCTTCTCCGGGTGCGCCATCGGCGAATACTTCCGCGACACCAAGCGTCACGCGCTCTGCGTGTACGACGATCTTTCGAAGCACGCCGCCGCGTACCGCGAGATCTCGCTCTTGCTGCGCCGTCCTCCGGGGCGCGAAGCGTTCCCGGGCGACGTGTTCTACTTGCACAGCCGCCTGCTGGAGCGCGCAGCCAAGTTGAACAATGAGCACGGCGCGGGCTCACTGACCGCCCTGCCGTTCATCGAGACGCAGGCGGGCGACGTTTCGGCGTACATTCCGACCAACGTGATTTCGATTACCGACGGACAGATCTTCCTGGAAGCCGATTTGTTCAACAGCAACCAGCGTCCCGCCATCAACGTGGGTATCTCGGTCAGTCGCGTGGGCGGCAACGCACAGACCAAAGCGATGAAATCGATCGCCGGTGGTTTGCGGCTCGATCTGGCGCAGTATCGCGAACTGGCCGCCTTCGCCCAGTTCGGCAGCGACCTCGACCGGGCGTCGCAGCAGCAGCTCAATCGCGGCAAGCACCTGGTGGAAATTCTAAAGCAAGACCAGTATCAGCCGCTGCCCGTCGAGAAACAGATCATGATCATCTGGGCGGGCACCAAGGGGTACCTGGACGATCTCGAAGTCGGCATCTGCCGGAAGTTCGAGGCCGAGCTGTACAAATTCACCGAGAATGCCCATCGCGGCGTGCTGGACGAGATTCGCACCAAGAAGGCGCTGGACGCGGATCTGACGGCCAAGGTGAAGTCTGTAATCGAAGAGTTCAAGGCGCGATTCCTGGCGGAGAACCCGACGGCAAAATCCAATGCCTAGTTTGATCGATATCCGGCGGCGCATCCGCTCGGTAAAAAACACGCAGCAGATCACCAAGGCCATGAAGATGGTCTCGGCAGCCAAGCTGCGCCGTGCGCAAGAGCGGACCATCGCGTCGCGGCCTTACGGCACGCTGCTGCGTAAGGTGTTGGGGAATGTGGCGGCGGCGGTGGCGGGCGACGAGCAGGCGGCGGAAAATCCGCTACTGGCGCGGCGCGAAGAGAAACGTATCCTGCTGGTATTGATCACGGGCGACAAAGGCCTCGCAGGCGCCTTCAATACCAACCTGATCAAGGGCGCGCAGCGCTTCGGGATCGAGCGGCCAGGCGTCGAACTTCATTTCGAGCTGATCGGACGCAAGGGGCGGGATTTCTTCCGCAAGCGCGGCGTAACAGTGGCCGGCGAGCATATCGGCCTGGCCGCCAAGGTGAAGTACGACGATACCGCGGCCATCGCGCGCAAGGCGATGGAGATGTTCCGCAACGAAGAAATCGACGCCGTGTACCTGGTGTACAACGAGTTCAAGACCGTAGTGTCGCAGACGCTGACTGTGAGCCGGGTTCTGCCGGCGGAGTTGCCCGAACAGGCGTCCCCGGTGGATTACATTTTCGAGGAACCGCCGGCGGAGATGCTTAACGATCTGCTGCCGAAGTATGTCGAGATGGAGTTTTACCGCGCGCTGACGGAATCGGCCGCGAGCGAACATGCGGCGCGCATGACGGCGATGGATGCCGCAAGCTCCAACGCGGCGGACATGATCGAGCGGCTGACGCTGTACATGAACCGGGTGCGGCAGAGCAGCATTACCAAAGAAATTATCGAAGTGGTCAGCGGCGCGGCCGCGGCCGAGTAAGGAAATATATGGCAACCTCCAACGCACTGGTAGTCGGCAAGGTGGTCCAGGTGGCCGGTCCGGCCGTGGACTGTGAGTTCCCCGAAGGGCAGATCCC
This sequence comes from Candidatus Solibacter sp., assembly GCA_039934035.1. Classification (GTDB taxonomy): domain Bacteria; phylum Acidobacteriota; class Terriglobia; order Bryobacterales; family Bryobacteraceae; genus Solibacter. Next base: position 4,236 of record JBDTMZ010000102.1, read on the forward strand.
GGTAATCTATACTGCGATTCGCATCACGAGCGAAGGCTTCGACGTGCCGGATCCCATCGATATCATCTGCGAAGCGCAGCAGCACATCGGTGAGGGGCGCGTACGTACGATCGCGCTGCAGCCCACCGAAGGCCTGGTGCGCGGCATGCAGGCGATCAGCCTGGGACGTCCCGTCGAAGTTCCGGTAGGCCCGGAGACGCTGGGCCGCGTGCTCAACGTGATCGGCGAGCCGGTGGACGAAATGGGTCCGGTGAACGCCAAGAAACACTACCCGATCCACCGCCCGGCGCCGGCGTTCGATGAGCAATCGACACGTCTCGAAATGTTCGAGACCGGCATCAAGGTTATCGACTTGGTTGAGCCTTACCTGCGCGGCGGCAAGATCGGCCTGTTCGGCGGCGCGGGCGTGGGCAAGACGGTGATCATTCAGGAACTGATCAACAACCTCGCCATGAAGCATGGCGGCGTGTCGGTGTTCGCCGGCGTGGGCGAGCGAACCAGGGAGGGCAACGATCTCTGGCTGGAATTCCAGGAATCGGGCGTGATCGATCCCAAGGATTACACCAAATCGAAATGCGCCTTGATCTACGGGCAGATGACGGAGCCCCCCGGGGCGCGCCTGCGCGTGGGTCTGACGGGCCTCACGGTGGCCGAGTATTTCCGCGACGAAGAAGGGCAGGATGTGCTGCTCTTCATCGACAACATTTTCCGCTTTACGCAGGCGGGCTCGGAAGTGTCGGCGCTCCTGGGCCGCATGCCGAGCGCGGTGGGCTATCAGCCCAACCTGGCGACGGAAATGGGCGAACTGCAGGAGCGCATCACGTCCACCAACAAGGGGTCGATCACGTCGGTGCAGGCGATTTACGTGCCTGCTGACGATTACACCGATCCCGCCCCTGCCACTGCGTTCGCGCACTTGGACGCTACCACGAACCTTTCGCGCGATATCGCGGCTTTGGGAATTTATCCTGCCGTGGATCCGCTGGCATCGACCTCGCGCATTCTGGATCCGAACATTGTCGGCAAAGATCACTACGAGGCGGCGCAGATGGTGAAGGGAACCCTGCAGCGCTACAAAGATCTGCAGGACATCATCGCCATTCTCGGTATCGACGAACTCTCCGACGAAGACAAGTTAACCGTGGCACGCGCCCGTAAGGTGCAGAAATTCCTGTCGCAGCCCTTCCACGTGGCCGAGCAGTTCACCGGCTTCAAGGGCAAGTACGTCAAACTGGCCGACACCATCAAGGGCTTCCGCGAGATTGTGGAAGGCAAACACGATGCGCTGCCGGAGCAGGCATTCTACATGCAGGGCACTATCGAAGAAGTGCTGGAGAAGGCCGAACAACTGAAGAAGGCGTAGGCCATGGCGGAAACTCTGGAACTCGAAGTCGCCACGCCGGAGCGCGAGTTGGTGCGCGAACAGGTCAGCGACGTACAAATCCCCGGCAAGAACGGCTATCTGGGAATTCTGCCGGGGCACGCTCCCCTGCTCGGACTGCTCGGTATCGGCACGCTCAGCTACGTGTCCGGCGGCAAGAAGCGCTACCTCTCGATCCATAACGGTTTTCTGGAGGTGTTGGAAGACCACATTCGCGTGCTGGCCGATTGCGCCGAGCGGGCCGAAGAAATCGATATCGAACGCGCCAAACGGGCGCTCCAACGTGCTCAGGAAGCGGGCTTGAACCCGGCGCTGGGCGTTGATCCCGGCGCGGCCCTCCAAGCCATGGCGCGGGCCGAAGCACGCCTGACCACAGCGGCGGAAAAGACGTAACACCGTGAACGCGCAGGCGGCTGCATGTCCTCTGAACAGCCTGTCCAGCATGTAGTTCTTATCCCCGCCTACAAGCCTTCCAACGGCCTGATCGATCTCCTGCGCGACCTAGCCTCTGGCCCCGTCCCCATCCTGCTCGTGGACGATGGCAGCGGCCCGGAGTTCCGCGGCATCTTCCAGCAAGCGGCGCAGTTTCCGGGAGTGGAGGTGCTGCGGCATGCCGTCAATCTGGGCAAAGGCGCAGCGCTTAAGACCGGCATCAATCACGCGCTCTGCGCCTACCCCGACCTTACAGGCATCGTGACCGCCGACGCCGATGGCCAGCACCATCCCCAAGACATCCAGCGCGTCGCAGCCCAACAACTCCAGCAGCCGGAAGCGCTGGTGATGGGGGCGCGGACCTTCGACGACGCCGTGCCCCTGCGCAGTCGCTTCGGCAACGTTCTGACTCGCCGCCTCATGGCAGCTTTGATCGGCACCAAACTGCAGGATACGCAGACTGGCCTGCGCGGCATTCCGGCGGAGCTCGCCGCGCGCCTGCTGCGCCTGGAAGCCCGCGGCTACGAGTTCGAACTGGAAATGCTGATCGAGGCGCGTCAGTCCGGCGTGCCCGTCATCGAAGTTCCCATCCGCACCATCTACGAGCCCGGCAACCAGAGTTCGCACTTCAATCCGCTGCTCGATTCGATGAAGATCTACTTCGTCCTGCTGCGCTTCAGTTCCGCGGGCTTGCTCGCCGCGCTGCTCGACAACCTGATTTTCTACCTCATCTGGAAACGCACCGGCTATATCCTCGGTGCGCAGGTGGTCGCGCGTGTGGTCTCGGTGGCCGTCAACTATTCCATGGTGCGTTCCCGCGTCTTCGCCTCGCGTGAAGGCCACCAGGTGCTGCTGCCGAAATACCTGCTGCTGGTGGTGGCCAGCGGCACGGCGTCGTACCTTGGAATCCGCTTCGCTACCGCGCGCCTGCACGTGACCGCGATGCCGGCGAAGATCTTTATCGAGACGCTGCTTTTCTTCGTCAACTTCGCGATCCAGCGCATGTTCATTTTCAAGGGTCGCGAGGCCCCGGTGGAAACTCCTGCTCCCGCCGGCAATAACGCGGGACCTCGCTTGTATTACTGGCTGATCGGGGCCGCGTTCCTCGCGCTGGCCGGTGTCGAAGTCTATGGATTCCGCACCTCCAACCTGCTCGCGCAGGAGATCTGGTTTCCCGAAGGGCGCACGCGCCTGCTGCAAACCGCCTCGGTCTTCGCCGCGGTGGCAACAGGGCTTTTGATTCTCGTGCCCTGGAGTTTCGCCGGAGCCGCAGCCCTTCTGCTGGCCGCGGCCACCGTGGTCTGCCTGGGTCCGCTGCCCTGCCTCGCAGTGGCATTTTATCTGCTCTCCGCCTGGTCGCTGGGACGCCTCCTGGTGCGCCGACTGCGCATGCCCCACCCATTGAGCGTGCTGCTGGGCGCGTCCGTCTACATCTTTGTCATGCCGTTTGCCGCCCGGCTGCCGGTCAACTACGGGTGGACTTACGCCCTCGTACTCGCCCTGCCTGTGCTGGCGAATCTTGCGGAAGTCCGCCGCGAAATCCCGTCCATCCTGCGCCTGCCCGCCACCTGCGAACTGCGCGCCTGGGGCCAGCGCGCCGCCGCGGCCGCTCTCGTCTTCGTGCTGCTCACGCACTGGTTCGCCATGCTGAAACCCGAGGCCAGCGCCGACGGACTCTCCATGCATCTGGCGGTCCCCACCAATATCGCCGCCAACCACGTCATGACCTTCGACCCCGGCCGGATCGTGTGGGCCGTCATGCCGATGGGCGCAGACTTCACTTATACCCTCGTCTATCTGCTGGGCGGGGAGATGGCCGCCCGCCTGCTGAACTTCACCATCCTGCTGCTGCTTCTCGGATTGCTGCACGCTGCCATCCGCCGCTTTGTCCCCGCGGGCGCATCGCTCCTTCTGGTGACGCTCTTCGCCACCACGCCGATGGTGCAGTTGGTGACCGGCTCGCTCTTCGTGGAGAACCTGCTGGCCGCCCTGCTGCTCGGCGCCATCACCGCCATCTGGCTCTACGGCGAGACCGGCGAGGCCGCCCTTCTCTTCGTCGCGGCGACGCTTGGTGGTTCGGCCATGGCCACCAAGTTCGGCGCCATCGCGTTCCTCGTTCCGGCATTGGTATGTTGCGCGGTGGAACTCTGGCACCGCCGAAATGCACATGTGCTGCCGCCGGCCCACGCGGGCCAGACAATTCCAGATGCGGACGCGCTTCCCCGCGGCTCTCTCCGCCTCAAAGCCGGCAGCGCGCTCGTGCTCCTGCTGGTATGCGCCGCGCCCCCTTATGTCATTGCCTGGGCCAAGACCGGCAATCCGGTTTTCCCCTTCCGCAACGATCAATTCCATTCGCCGCAATTGAGCCCCAAAGCCGAAATCCGCGACGACCGTTTCCGCAAGCCGCTCACCTGGCACACCCCCTACGACCTCACCTTCCGCAGCAATCGCCTCTACGAAGGGCAGGACGGTTCCTTCGGTTTTCAATATCTGATCGTCGCCCCGCTCGCGCTTCTTGCGTTACTCGTATCGCCCCGTCGTCAGGCGGTGATTGCCGCGTCGGTAGCGATGACCGCGATCCTCCTGATCCTCAATTCGGAACCCAACGCGCGCTACCTCTATCCGGCCTTGCCGATGCTGATGGTGCCGTTTGCCGCCCTGTGCGGCTGGTCCCTGGCCCACCATCGCCCGCTCGCGCGCGTCCTGCTCGCTTTCGCCGTCCTGGCAGGCGCGGTGAATGTCTATTTCCTCCCCGCCTCCAGCTATTACCACAAGGATCTCTACGGCCCCTTCAGCAACGCGCAGCGCGAAGACTACCTGGGCATCACCGCGCCCATCCGCAAAGTGATCTCCTGGTTCAACCGCGCGCATCCGCAAGCCGCCGTCCTGCTCACGCAGGATAGCTACATCGCCGGACTGGGCGGCGATGTCTACGAGAATCACTGGCATCAGTACAACACGCTCGAGCGGTTGCGCGGCGCCCAAAACATCGCCGGCGTGCGCAGCACGCTCGATTCCTGGAACGTGAAATACCTGATCGCCCGCAGACCCACCGCCACTTCCTACGCGCGCCCGCTCGCCCTCCGCGAACTGCTCGATCAGTGCACCATCCCCGAGTACGCCTTTGGCGAATTCTACATGGCGCACCTCGAACCCGTCTGCCGCGCTGCCGCCGTCCCGCGTGACCCCCTCATCACCGTCACTCCGGGGACCTACGACGACCTCGACCCGGCCATCCTCCTGCACGGCGATTGGGACCGCAACGACGAATTCGAAGACGCCTACCACCACACCGTCTCTTACACCGATATCGCCGGCGCCGACATCCGCTTCGCCTTCCAGGGCAATGAACTCGAGTACCTCTTCGCCAAAGCCCCCAACCGCGGGATCGCCGCCGTCACCATTGATGGCATCGACAAAGGCCGTATCGACCTCTATTCGCCGAAAGTCGAGTGGAACAGTATTGCCCGCTTTGACTATCTCGGACCCGGCCGCCACCTCTTAATCATCCGCGTGACCGGTGAGAGCCGCGCCGAATCCACCGGCAAGTTCGTCGATGTGGACTGCCTGCGCGTGAAGTAAGTGGATTGCTCTCCACGCCATCCAGCGGGGATAATGTTTTGGATAGCGTGCAGCCGTCGAATTTACCTGTAATCCCCCACTCGGCAATCCGGCAGCAAGTGGAAAAGATCCTGGCCCACCGCATCTTCACGCGCTCCAGCCGCATGGTCCGATTTCTGCGCGTCACCGTCGAGTCTGTGCTCGCTGGCCGCGGCGACGAATTGAAGGAATACCTGCTCGGCGTCGAGGTGTTCGATCGCGGCGATTCCTACGACCCGCGCGTGGACCCTATCGTCCGCGTGGAAGCCCGCCGCTTGCGCGCCAAGCTCAAGGAGTATTACGAGGGCGATGGCAGCGCCGACGAAGTAGTCATCGAGTTTGCGTCGGGCGGCTATGCGCCTCACATCCGCCTGCGTCCACCGCCGGCCGGGGCCGTGAGTGGCGCCGCGCCCCAGGCGCCCCAACCCGCGCCCGGTGTCCTCACCGTCGCCGTGCTGCCGTTCGCCGACCTCGGAGGCCGCCCCGAAAATCAGTACTTCAGCGACGGGCTCACCGAAGAACTGATTCACGCGCTCACCAAGGTGCCTGGTTTGCGCGTAGTGGCCTGGAATACCGCGGCGCAATTGCGCGACCGCCAGCAGGACCTCCGCACTATCCGCGAACAACTCCACGTCGGCGCGGTGCTCACCGGCAGTGTGCGCATTGCCGGACCCAACCTGCGCGTGCGCGCCCAGTTGATCGATACCGTATCCGGCGTCTATCTCTGGTCGGAGACCTTCGACCGCCGCATGCAGGAGGTCTTCGCCATTCAGGAAGAAATCGCCTTCGCCATCGTGCGCACGTTACGCGTGCAACTCAGCGGCGGCGAAGAGAGCGCCCTGGTGGCGCGCCATCGCAGCAGTATCGGGTCCTACGACTATTACCTGCGCGGCCGCTACTACTGGCATCGCCGCTCGCCGGAGGATCTCGCGCGCAGCATCGAATATTTCGAAGCCGCCATCGCCGCCGACCCGCAGTCGGCGCTCGCCCAATCGGGCCTCGCCGACGCCCATACGTTGATGGTCGACTACGGCCTGAGCAGCCCGTTGAGCGGCATGCCGAAAGCCAAGGCCGCCGCCACCCGCGCTATCGAACTCGACCCCACGCTGGCCGAAGCCTACACCTCGCTCGCCCTGATCCGTTCCCACTACGATTGGGAGTGGGACGAAGCCCGCACCCTGTATCTGCGCGCCATCGAGCTTAATCCCGGGTACGCTACCGCCCATCACTGGCTTGGCATAGATTGGTACGCGCTCAACGGTTGCTTCGATGAAGCGCGCGCCAACATCGCCGCTGCGCTGCAATTAGACCCGCTCTCCGGCATCATTCGCGAAGGCAGCGTCTACATCAACTTTCTGGAGCGCAAGTACGACGAGGCCGTGAAGGGCTACCTCGAAATCATCCGGGAGGACCCCACTTTTTACAAGGGGTATACTTCACTGGGCCGCGTCTATGCGCAGCAGGGCAAGTATCTCGATGCCATCCGCATGCTGGAGAAGGGACGCTCGCTGGCCGGGGACGTTCCGAACCTTCTCGCCGCCATGGGACAGGTCTATGCGTTGGGAGGGGAACCGCAGAGGGCCCGCGATCTGCTGGCGCAGTTGCAACAGAGGCAGCAGACTTCGTGGGTGCCCTCGACGGTTTTCGCCATCCTGCACCTCGGCCTCGGAGAACACGATCGCGCCCTGGACTGGCTGGAGCGCGGCTGCTGTCAACACGAGCTACCCATGACATCGCTGAGGGTGCATCCGGTTTACGATTGCCTGCGCCCCTCGCCGCGCTTCCAGGAAATCCTGCGCCAAATGCGAATGAAGTAGCAAAGATTGTGACCCGCGGGAGCCACGCTCCAGCCCACACTCCGCTTCCAAAGGTCGCCAGCGATTCCATCCGCACCGCGCCGCAGGCGGGGCTGAAAGCTGAGAGCTGATAGCTGATAGCTGAATACTGACGACTGATCACTGATCACTCAATCATCCCAGCTGTTCCATCTCCCCTTCCAACAATGCAACGTGCTCTTCTTCCTCGGCGGCGAGTTCGGCGCACAAATCGCGCTCCAGCCCCGCGGGGAGTTCGCGCACCAGTCGCTGGAAATGATCGCGCGTGCGCTTCTCCATCTCGAGCGCCGCCGCGTACAGTTCCGCGATCCCCGCACTCTCCCCCACGTGGATGCCGCGGAAGAGCCAGTTTTCCAGCAGCTTCTCCTCGTCGCGCGAAAGTTCCACCACTTCACGATCCAGATGCGCGTGGTACTTCTCTTCCAACTCGTGCAGGTGATCCAATTCCGCCTCGAAAAGACGCTCCAGCACCGCGCGCTGCTCCGGAGAACTGGCCTTATCCCTCGCCAGTTTGTAGAAGTGGAAGGAATTCAGCTCAAATTGCACGGCGTCGCGGATGGCGCGGAACTGCATCGAATCGCCCAGCTCGCGATCGGCAATCGCCTCCAGTTGCCCGCCGCACATAAAGCAGCGGCCGTAGGGCATGGCGAGTCCGGAAGTCAGTTTGAAGCAGCTCTTGCAGCGCCACGTGTAGCGCACCTGGGCGCAACAGATTTCGTCCTCTTCCACCACACCGTGGCATTTCGGACACGTTGACGGCATCTTATTTTCCTCCCACCGGCGCCAGTTCCTGCGCTTCCGGGGCTACCAGACCCATATATTGCAGCATTCCACTGGCGGCGCGTTTGCCTGCTCCCATGGCCAGGATCACGGTGGCCGCCCCGGTGACGATATCGCCGCCCGCGAACAGCCCCGGCACATTCGTCATGCCGGTGTTTTCGTCGATATTGATATACCCCCACTTATTGGTGCCCAGACCGGGGGTGGTCTGCGCGATGATCGGGTTCGCCGTGGTGCCCAAAGCGTAGATCACCGTATCCACATCGATCAGGAAGTCCGACCCTTCCACCGCCACCGGACGCCGCCGGCCGGAGGCATCGGGCTCGCCGAGTTCCATCTTCTGGCAGCGCATCCCGGTGACCCAACCAGCGGAATCGCCGGCGATCTCCACCGGCAGCGTGAGCCACTGGAAGTGGATGCCTTCTTCAATCGCGTGTTCCAGCTCTTCGGCGCGCGCGGGCGATTCGCGCCGCGACCGGCGATACACCACCGTCACCGATTCCGCCCCCATGCGCATCGCGACGCGCGCCGAATCCATCGCCGTATTGCCGGCCCCGATCACAGCGACCCGTTTGCCCATGCCGACGGGCGTATCGTAAATCGGCTGCTGATGGCCGCGCATCAGGTTCACGCGCGTCAGGAATTCGTTGGCAGAGAAGACGCCGTTGTAGGCCTCGCCGGGGATGCCCGCGAACTTAGGCGAACCCGCGCCGGTGGCCACAAAAGCGGAGTGATATCCCATCTCACCCAGCAACTGCGGAATCGTAAACAGCTTGCCAATGATGGTGTCGAGCCGGATCTCCACGCCCAGCTTGGTGAGGTTCTCAATCTCGGCATCGATGATGACGTCGGGCAGGCGGAATTCGGGGATGCCGTATTTCAATACGCCGCCGGCTACGTGCAGAGCCTCGAAAACGGTCACCTTCACGCCATGACGCGCCAGTTCTCCGGCGCAGGCGAGGCCGGCCGGTCCGCTGCCGATGATGGCGGCGCGCTTCGTCTCGGACGTTTCGGCCACCGCCGCCTTGTCCCAGCCGCGCCCGCGCGCAGTATCGGCCACGAACCGTTCCAACCGGCCGATCGCCACCGGCTTGAACTTCAGACCCACCACGCAGGTGGCTTCGCACTGCGATTCCTGGGGACAAACGCGGCCGCAGACCGCCGGCAGCGCATTGGCGCTCTTCAAAATGCGATACGACTGCTCGACATCCTGTCGGGCCAGCGCCGAGATGAAGCCGGGAATATCGATTCCCACCGGGCAGCCGGGTACGCAACGCGGCTTCTTGCAGCGCAGGCAGCGCTCAGCCTCGTGGAACGCGCCGGCCATGTCCAGTCCGAGCGAGACCTCATTGAAGTTGTGGACGCGCGCCTCGGCGGGCTGGTGCGGCATGGGGGCGCGCTCGGGCGGAATCGTCTTGATGTTCTTCGGAATCTTCAGCGCTGGAGTTTCGGGTTGCGCCTCGGGCAACTGACAGGCGGGCAGCGGACGGTCTGGCAGCGCGGCGATGGTGTCAGGGAATGCGGCCAGCTTCGCCGATTCGTTCTGGTAGCGCTCCATTGCCGCCTTTTCTTCGCGGACGAAGCGCTTCTGGCGCAGGGAAAGCTCGTCGAAATTCACCAGATGGCCGTCGAAATCGGCGCCATCCACACAGGCGAACTTCATCTTCCCGCCCACCGTGACGCGGCAACTGCCGCACATTCCGGTGCCGTCCACCATGATGGAATTGAGGCTCACCACCGTGGGAATGGCGAACGGGCGCGTGACTTCAGAGCACGCCTTCATCATCGGAATGGGACCGATGGCGACCACTTCGCTGATGTTCTTTTCCCGCGCCAGGACCTCCGCCAGGGCGTGAGTGACGAAGCCGTGCCGGCCATAACTGCCGTCGTCGGTGGTCACGATCAGTTCGTCGCTGCATTCCCGGAACTGCTCTTCCCAGAACACCAGGTCCTTATTGCGGAAGCCGACGATGGAGATGGTCCGGTTGCCCGCTTCCTTATAAGCGCGGAGTTGCGGATAAATCGGCGCAACGCCAAGTCCGCCGCCAACCATCACCACTGTGCCTTCCAGTTTACGAATGTGGCTCGGCAGGCCCAGGGGGCCGATAAAATCGAGGATCGAATCGCCCTCGCGCATTGCCAGCATTTCGGACGTGGTCTTGCCCACCGCCTGCACCACCACGGTGACCGTACCTCTGGCGACATTAAAATCCGCCACTGTGAGCGGGATCCGTTCCCCGTGCTCGTCGATTCGAGCCATGACGAAATGTCCGGGACGCGCCGCACGCGCCACATCGGGCGCGATCACGTCCCAGAGGAAGGTTGTCGGACCGAATTGTTTCCTACGACTGATGAGAAACACCACACCCCCTGAAGCACCATCTTACCAAAGTTTCGGATAAACAGATCTTGACACTTTTAATATACAAAACATTACACTTCCTCTGGCTGGGGACGGGACGTTCGGTTCCCTCGCACGTCCGACTTTGCTACGCTGCTACTGAAGTTCCGGGGGTGAATATGAAAAGATCTGGAATTGCGTCGCTGGCACTGGCGCTTACGCTGACGTGCGCCTTGCCAGCGGCAGACCCGAACATTCCCTTTAAAATGTTCAAGTTGAAGAACGGTTTGACGGTCGTTCTCTCCGAAGACCACACCGCCCCGACCTATTCGATCGCGGTGAGCTACAACGCGGGTTCGCGTGACGAGAAGGCGGGTCGCACGGGGTTTGCCCACCTTTTCGAACATATGATGTTCCAGGGGTCGGCCAACGCTGCGAAAGGCGAGCACTCCAGCCTGATCTCGGCCAACGGCGGTTCGCTGAACGGCACCACCAACAACGACCGTACCCTCTATTACGAGACCCTCCCCGCCAATCAGCTCGATCTGGGCCTGTTTCTTGAGGCCGACCGCATGCGCGCGCTCAACGTCAATCAGGCAAACCTGGACAACCAGCGCAACGCGGTGCAGGAGGAACGCCGGCTGCGCGTCGATAACCAGCCGTACGGCCAAACGTTCGAATCCGTAGACGACCTGGTGTACGACACCTTCGCCTACAAGCACTCGGTCATCGGCTCCATGGAAGATCTCAACGCCGCCAGCCTGGACGACGTCAAGGAATTCTTCAAGCGCTACTACGCGCCGAATAACGCCGTGATCGCGATCGTCGGCGATTTCAAGACCGACGAGGCGCTGGCCAAAGTGAAGAAGTACTTCGAGGAGATTCCGTCCCAGCCCGCGCCGCCGCGCCCCGACGTGTCGCAACCCGCGCAGAAAGCCGAGCGCCGTAAGACGCTGGAAGATGGCTTCGCGCAGTTGCCGCGCCTCGACATCATCTTCCGTATTCCCGACGGGCAGAATCCGGATTACTTCGCCATGCGCGTCCTCTGCCAGGTGTTGAGCGGCGGGCAATCTTCGCGCCTGGTGCAGAAGCTGGTGCGCGACCAGGAAGTGGCCGCCAGCGCCAGCGCCTCCGCGGATCAGCGCAGGGGGCCGGGCATCGCCCAAATCGCCGTGCTGGTGCGGCCCGGAAAAGATTTGGCGGCCATCGAGAAGACCGTCTACGAGGAATTGGAGAAGCTGAAGACCACGCCGGTGGAAGATTGGGAGCTGGAAAAGGTGCGCACCGCGAACAAGCGGTCACAGATTCAGGGGGCGCAGGGCACCCTCAACCGGGCGGCTAACTTTGCCGAGACCACCACCAATTATGGAGATCCCAATCTGGTCAATATTGAGTACCAGAAAATCGCGGCGGTCACCAAGGAAGATATCCAGCGTGTGGCCAAAAAATATCTCACCCAGGAAAACCGCAGCGTGATTATCACCCTGCCCAAAAAGGCTGCCCCGGCGGCGCAGCCCAAGCAATAGGAGGCCAATATGAAGAAGCTGATTCTCATTCTGCTGCCCGGCTTAATCTGGTCTCAGGCCGCGCCCGCGCCGGCCCCGGCTGCGGCGAAACCGCCGGCGAAATCGGGCGTGGAAGCGCCCTTGAACCGGGCGCCGGTGTCCAAGGAAGTGCTGCACGTCAAACTGCCGCGCGCCGTGGAAATGCGCCTCGATAACGGCCTGACCGTGCTGATTCTGGAAGACCACCGCCTGCCCGTGATCTCCATGAACCTCGAACTGCGCAGCGCGGGCGCCCTGCGTGAACCTGCGGCCATGACCGGCCTCGCGACCGCCACCGCCAGCATGCTCCGCGAAGGCGCGGGCGCACGCAACAGCAAACAGATTGCCGAAGCAATCGACCGCTTGGCGGCCAGCATCGGAGCGTCCGCGGGACAAGCCAGCGTCGGCACCAATTTCACCATGTCTGGCCTCGCGGAGAATTTCGACCAGTGGTTCCCGTTGGCGGTGGATATCCTGCTCCACCCCACCTTCCCGGCGGACGAGTGGGCGAAGCTCAAGCAGCGCCAGTTGGTCTCGCTGCGCAGCCAGCGGACTTCGGCCGGCTTCCTGGTGAGCGAGCGCTTTAGCAAAGCGGTCTATGGCGATCACCCGGCCTCCATCGTTTCCGCCACGCCGGCCACGCTCGAAGCCATCACGCCGGAAGCCATGAAAAAGTGGCACGACGAACGCTACGTTCCCCAAACTGCCATCCTGGGCATCGCCGGCGATGTAACCCCCGCGCAAATCATGCCCAAACTCAAAGCTGCCTTCGCAGCCTGGAAGAGCACCGAACTGAAAGCGGCGCCGGTACCGCCAACCGCACCGGCCGGTGAGAAGCGCGTCTTCATCGTCAACCGTCCCGGCTCCGTGCAGACCAACCTGGCCATGGGGAATATCGCGATCGATCGCCGCAGCCCCGATTATGTGGCCCTGGTCGTGATGAACAACATCCTGGGCGGCGGCAGCACCGCCCGCCTGTTCAACAATCTCCGCGAAGACAAAGGCTACACGTACGGCGCGTACAGCAGTGTCTCCGCGGGCGAATATGCAGGACCCTGGTCGGCCACCAGCGAGGTCCGCACCGACGTGACCGAAGGCGCAATGCGCGAGTTTTTCAACGAGTTCAATCGCATGCGCGACGAGAAGGTGCCGGCCGCCGAACTCGAGGAGAAGAAACGCTCGGTAGTGGCCCGCTTCGCGCTCTCCCTGGAGAGCCCGCAAAGCGTCCTCAGCCTTTCGATTACCCGCAAGGTGTACGGCCTGCCGGAAGATTACTGGGACACGTACCCCGCGCAGATTTCCGCCGTGACCGCCGAAGACATCCAGCGCGTCGCCCGCAAGTACCTCAATCTGGACAATATTCAGATCATCGCGGTGGGCGATGAGGCAAAGATCAAACCGGTGCTGGAGAAGTACGGCAAGGTGGCGGTCTACGACGTCGACGGCAAATTGATGTAATTCCGCCATCCTCTCGCACAGCATCGCCGGCGGAGTGGGACAGGTCATCGTTTCTGGTGACCTGTCCTCTTCCGGGCCAAGCTGTAGTTACAGCTCATCTCCTCAAGGATCTCTGGGCCTCGAATTCCCTCGCGAAGTTATAGGACCCTACCGCACGGTACCGCCCTCTTCCGGCCGCTTGCGCTTGATACCCTGGAAGCTGACGCTTGCACATGAAACAGGTTATCCGTAGGGGCTTGAAAGAGATTATCGTGGACGAGGTGCCGGACCCTGTCCTGCTGCCCCACCACGTGTTGGTGAGACCGCTGTATTCCTTAATTTCCAGCGGTACTGAGACGGCCAGCATCCATCGGGAAAGCCTGATCAGCGAGGTAGCCGACAACCCGTCGCACCTGCGCAAGATCTGGGACGTGGCGATGAAGACCGGCCCGCTCGCGACTGTTGCCGAAGTCCGCGCCAAATTCAGCGAGTATGCCGTCCTGGGCAATAGCGGAGCAGGCGTGGTGGCCGCGCGCCATGCCACGGTCAGCGACCTCGAACTGGGCGATCGCGTGGCTTACGGCGGCGAGGGCACCGGACACGGGGAGACCATTCTGGTAGGCCGCAACCTGGCGGCGCGAATGCCCGAAGGAGTGCCCTGCGAGCATGCCTGTTTTGCCACCCTGGGCAGTATCGCGATGAATGCCGTGCGCACCGCGCGCATCGAACTGGGCGATGTGGTGGCCGTGATCGGCCTGGGCCTGGTGGGCCAGCTCGTGTCGCAACTGGTGCGCCTGCAGGGCGGCGTGGTGGTGGGCATCGATCTCAATTCGAGACGGGTCGATATGGCGCGCGGGCTGGGCGCGGACTACGGCATCGCCGGCGCCAGCGCGTTGGAAGGTGTCCGCGCCATCACCAACGGACGCGGCGTGGATTGCGCCATCGTGGCGGCCGCCGCGAAATCGCCGGCCCCCGCCCAGCATGCGCTCACCCTCTGCCGCGATCGCGGCCGGATTTGCATCGTCGGCGCCGTGGGCATGGAGTTCCCCTGGAACGACATGTACCTCAAGGAAATCCAGCTCTACATGTCGCGCGCCTACGGCCCCGGAAGCTACGACGCCTCCTACGAGAAGCTGGGCCGCGATTATCCGCTGCCTTACGTGCGCTGGACCGAGAACCGCAACATGGAGGAATTCCTCCGCCTGATCGCCACGGAGCGCCTGGATGTGCGCCCGCTGATCACTCACGAATTCGCGCTCGACGACGCTGCCCAAGCCTACGACACGATCTTCGACCCGAACGCCGGCAGCCTCGCCGTCCTGCTGAAGTATCCCGCGGCAACCGCAGCCGATCCCGTTGCGGCCTTCCTGCCAGTGCGGAAGGTGGCAACGCCCGGCGCCTCGCGCGCCAAGGAAAAGATCGAATTCGCGCTGGTGGGCGCCGGCAACCTCGCCAAGTGGGAGCATCTGCCCAATCTCAAGAAGCTCCCGGGCGTCGATCTGCGCGCGGTCTACTCGGCGGGCGGCGTGCGGGGAAAGAGCTACGCCCTGCGCTTCGGCGCCGCCTATGCCTGCTCGGAATACGACGAGGTGCTGCGCGATCCCGAGGTGGACGCGGTGCTCATCGCCAGCCGTAACCAGCACCACGCCGGGCAATCGCTGGCCGCCTTGCGCGCCGGCAAACACGTCTTCGTGGAGAAGCCGATGGCGTTGACGGCGGACGAATGCGCGGAGCTTTGCACGGCCGTGGAAGAGAGCGGTAAGCAACTGACCGTGGGCTTCAACCGCCGCTTCGCCCCCTACTACCGCGAGTTGAAGGACAATCTGCGCGGCCGCTCCTCGCCCGCCGTAGTGCAGTGCCGCATCAATTCGCCCGGCATTTCCGGCAGCTACTGGATGGCCGACCCGGCCATCGGCGGCGCGATTCTGGGCGAAGCTTGCCATTTCATCGACCTCATGTACTGGCTGCTCGATTGCGAGCCGGTGAGCGTCTCGGCTTACGGCCTGCCCACCGGCAAGAGCGACCCGATCGGGGAAAACAACCTGGTGGCGTCCTTCCGTTTCGCCGATGGCTCGGTGGGCAATCTCACCTATTGCACGGTGGGCAGCAAGACGTCGGGCGGCGAGCGCGTGGAAGTGTTCGCCCAGGGCGTGGGCGCATTTACGGAGGACTTCAAACGCGTCGGCGTGCACAAGGGCATGCGGTCGGCGCGCTCCAAAATGTGGCCGGACAAAGGCTACGCAGCGCAGATGGCGGACTTCGCGGACAGCATCCGGCAAGGGCGCCCCCCCGCGGTGACAGTGTACGACGGCGCGCGCGCCACGCTGGGCTGTCTGGCGATGATGGCGTCGGCTCGTGACGGCGCCGCGGTGGCGATCGGGCCGGCCAAGCCGCTATGAAGGTAGTGCAGCTTGGTCCCTATCCGCCGCCGCATGGCGGCGTGCAAACCAACCTGGTGGCCATCCGCCAATATCTGCGGACCCAGGGCCATACCTGCGATGCCATCAACCTCACCCGTTTTCGCCGGCAGGATGCCGACGGCGTGTACTACCCCTCCGGCGCCAAGGCCCTGATGCACCTGCTGTGGCGTCTAAAAGCGGACATTCTGCACCTGCACTTTGGCGGCGACCTGACGCGCCGGCTGCTCGCGCTGGCGTGGTTCTGCACGGCGCTGCCCGGTCGCAAGACGGTGCTGACTTTCCATTCCGGCGGCTACCCGGGATCGCCGGAGGGGCAAAGCGCGGCGCCAGCCACCCTGCGCGGCCTGGTGCTCCGCCGTCTGGACGGAGTGATCGGCGTGAATCCCGAAATCTCCGCGATGTTCGAAAAATTCGGCGTTCCGCGGCGGCGCATCCGCACCATTCTGCCCTTTGCCGTGAACCCGCCCGACCGGTCACAGCCGCTGCCGCCTCGGCTCGACGCCTTCTTTCAAGCCCACAGTCCGGTGCTGCTGACGGTCGGGCTGCTGGAGCCGGAATACGACCTGGCGATGCAGATCGACACCCTGGGCGACATTCTGCAGCGCCATCCGCGCGCGGGCCTGGTGATCGCCGGCGCCGGCAGTCTGGAGGAGGCGCTGCGCGCGCAAATCGCCGAACGACCGTACGCCGGCCAGGTGCTACTGTACGGCGACATGCCGCATGCGGTCACCCTGCGGGCCACGCTGGAATGCGATGCGCTGCTGCGCACCACGCTCTACGATGGCGATTCGGTTTCGGTCCGAGAGGCACTCTACCTGGGAACTCCCGTGATCGCCACGGACAATGGAATGCGTCCCGGCGGAGTGCATCTCATTCCCGTGTCGGACCCCGCACAGTTGAGCCGCGCCGCGGATGAAGTGCTGTCGGGTGGCGACGTGCGCAGCGCCCCTGCCGGGGATGGGCAGGAGAATATCCGTGCAGTGCTTGAATTTTACGAAGACCTGTTGGAGTAACCCGCTGTTACCAGAGCCGGACGGGAATGTCGCCGGGAGAAAAGCTCAACCCGAGACTCACGTTATAGGACCACTTGTTGTACTGCTGGAAATCGCCGCTGGCGTAGCGGCGCACGGCGAAGGTCAATACGCCGTGGGTGAGGGGCGCGACCTGGCGGCTGGCGCTCAGGTTGCCTGAATAGCTTCCGTAATCCCCGTAGACATTGCCCTGGGAGTAGGACTTGTTGTAGTTGGCCCCCGCCGAAAGCCCCCAGTGCCGCACGCCCGAATAGTTGTAGCCTGCGCCGAAGTTGACGGATTTGGACGTCAGGAACAGTCCGTTCCCCGGGTTGATGCTACTGGAAGCGTTGAGGAAAAAAGTGCCGCGCGGGACGCGCCAGGACAGGCGTCCGCCGCCCGTGGGCGCGAGAGCGGCGATGTAGAACACACGCTGCAGGCTTCCCACGCCGATTACCGCGGCAATCGCCGGATCGATGGGCACCGTTTGCACGAACACGTTTTCGTAATGCGTCACTCCGGCGAAGACGGAAAATTGCGTGTTGCGTGTCAGCGTGCGGGAGTAGGCGCCACTCACCGCGTGGAAATCAGTGCCGCCTTCAATCCCGGTGAACGAATAGTGCATGTATTCATAAATGACGCCGATGGTCGAACGGCTGCCCAATCGGTACATGATGTCCCCCTGGCCTCCGAGGCCTTTCGAGCCGTACAGGGCGGTGGAGCGGCGCCGCGTCAGAAACGCGTCACCGGATAAACTGAACGAAAGCCGGGTGGATCTCTGGATGGTCACGGACGCCTGCGAACTGAGGGAAAAGGTTCGGTTATCGAAAAAGTCGTTGGTAGGGATGTAGGTGGTAATGGGGTCGAAATCCAAGGTGGGGGGGAGCGACGGCGTGGCGCGATTCGAGCCGTAGAGAACGGCGGAGTTGTTGAAGGACAGCGTGGCATGGCGCGACAGTTGGTGGTTTACGCTGAGAGAAAAGTTCTGGGAGTTGATTCCGTCGTAGAACTCCTTCGCGTAATGAGTGAAGCCAGTGGAGAAATTCAAACCCACCCGGGTATGTTTCCAGGCATGGGAGCCGGAGAGGCCGAAGTTCACCGACACGCCGTAGCTGGCGTCATTGACCGGCGCACCGCTGGGATCTACCGACACTCCGTTCAGTCCTTCGTCGTAGGTAGCAGCAACCGAGAGGAACGGGCGGAAATCGATTTGCGCGGGAGACATGGCGCCCGGCGACTGCCCGCGGGCGAGAATGGCCGGTCCGGAATACTGCGCGAAGAGCGGAGTGGCTGTTGCAAGAACGGCGATGGCTCGGACGAGAATCAACGGGTGCTCCTTCGCACTGTCGGAAAAGGGGCCTGACGGGCCTCAACCAAGTCTGACGCTTCGGTTTCCAGCCTGTCAAGTTGCTGAGAGTGGCTAAGGGGGGATCAAACACGCAGAGGCCGTTGGGCTGCGGGAGCCGGAACGAAGCTAGCCGGAGGGCGCAATCCGGCTGCTGATGCGAGTCTCTTTCCACAGGGTTCGGGCAGGCACGAAGAGGATCGCGAGGGCACAGAAGGAGGCCGCCATCATGACGACGAAGGTGCGGATGGGCGACGTCAGGCGCTTCAGCGAGGCGCCTGAAGGGAGCCAGGTATCCGCCAGGGCGAGCAGGTAGGCGCAGGCTTGCGCAGCGGCAGCGATCGCATTCCACGGGGCGGGGAGCGCGAAGGCGGAGAAGGCGGCTGCGAGCATCGCCCAGGGCATGAGCAGCCGCGCCAGCTTGTGGGAGAAGAAGTGAAGCCAGATGCGGTTGCGCGGTCCGAGCAGGGCAGGGTACCATTTCACGATTTGATAAACGCCCGCCAGGGTGCGAACCTTGCGCCGGAACTCGCTGCCGAGGGCCGTGGGATAGTCGTAGGCCAGTGCGGTTTCGTCCAGAATCACACGGTAGCCCCGGAAAAAGGCGCCGAGCGGAAGGTACATATCGTCGTTCAGCGTGTCCTCAGGCATGGGTGAGGCGAGGGAGCGGCGCATGGCGTAGATGCAGCCGGTAGCGCCGGGCACCGAATCGAGACGGCTAAGTTGTTTGCGAATCCACTTTTCGTATTTCCAGTAGAGTCCCACGCTGGCCTCTTCGCGGGAGGCGGCGTCGCGGATCACGAGCTCTCCACTGGCCACGCCCACCTGCGCATCGGCAAAGCAGGAGACCAGATTGGCGAGGCTGGCGCGATCGAGATGCTGGCGCACATCGGTGAAGAAGAGGATTTCGCCCGTGGCGCGCAGTAGTGCCGCATTGAGCGCCTTGGCCTTGCCGCCGCGGGGCAGATCGATCACCGTAAGTTTCGGAATGCCGGTGAAGGCGCGGCCGATTTCGGCCGTGCGGTCGGTACAGCCATCGCACACCAGCAGGAGTTCGACCAGTTCCGGCGGATAGTCCAGATCGCGGATGGATTCGAGTTTGGCGGCGATCCAGCGTTCGCCATTGTGCACCGGGAGCACGATGGAGACCGTGGCGCGTAGCGGCGCTTTGCGCACCGGACGCCCCCGCCAGCGCGCCAGCAGCGCCAGCAGAAGCGGATATCCGATTACGGTATACGCGCAGAACGCGACGCTGATCAGGAATACCGCCACGTTGACCACGCTAGCACGACGGTAGCGGAACCCGTGCCAGGGCTCGACCTCCACATGCGAGTCGCCTGGAAGTAGCTGCGCTGCGACGGAATTCACCGTCATTGGCAGTTGCACAGACCGGGGGACGCATTGCCGGCGTCACCGGCGTAACAGGCCGTCAAGGGGCCGCTATTGCCGGGGAGGATGGGTATCGAGCCAGGCCGCCGCCTGTTCCGGCGTGGTGACTTTGCGGTGCAGGATATCGAGCAACAGGTCTTTCGTGACGACAGTCTGGATAGGACGAGTGTACTCCAAGCCCTGTTTCTGGCCGGCCAGTTTCAAGAAGAAAGGCACAGTCTCGGATTGGTGAACATAGGCCGGCAGAACCAGAGGCGTGATTCGCTTTGCACCTACCCGCAAGGGGTGGTCTGACGTGAGCAGGATTGTCGTGTTGTCCCATCTGCCCTCCTGCTCCAAAGTCCGGCGAATGTCCCCCACCGTGCGGTCGACAAGAGCGAGATTGCCCTCGTAGCTCGCGCCAGGCCCGATCGAAAACTCTTGCTTCTTGTGGTCATAGATAAACGGGGGATGAGGGATGCCCAGATGAAGAAAGACGAAGTTCAGACTGGAGTCGCGTAACGTCCGAAGCGTCTCGGACAGCTGATAACTGTACCCATCCGTGTGAGTTTGGGGCTCGCTGTCCGGTGTTCGCGCAATTCCCAGGGCTCGCATCAACGGGAACAGGCTGAACTGGTGACGGGCAGTCGCGACCATCAAACCAGGCACGGTAGGTACGGGCCGGACACTCCCCGCGCCGGGATACCGCGTAAAAACTCCAAACATGCGGGAATAGGGCAGGTACCAGGCGACGATCCCCAGATTGTACCCCTCGCGCCGCACGTCCCCAAAGATGGTTGGCTGCTCACTGAGCGGCGACGGCGGCTTCGCGGGGTCGTAGCTCTCCATGATTTCGGAGGCGCCCTTGCGGGTCGACTCGGTGAATGTCTTACCCGTGATCAGAGAAGGGGCGGAAATGATGGTGTGGCGGCCGGGCGGATATGCATTGCCGGCATCGAGGGCCTGCTGGCGGAACCGATCCAATTCGGGCAGCCTTAGATCTGGCGGCCGGCTGCGAAAGGCCAACTCATTATCCCATTCATCGAAAACAACCCAAAGAATGCGCGGCGATTCCGGATTGACGGGCAGCGCAGGCACAACGGGCTTGTCGATGGATAGAGGATCCACTAGATTGGCGTGAATACTCCAGCCGGCCCGCGCAATCGCGAGCGGGAAGGCCGGGACCAGAACCATCAGGATCGTGCTGGTCACTCGCGGAGAGAGCTTTTCCCACCGTGCCACCAGGAAAATCGACAGAAGGATGCCCGCCACCGTAAAGGCGGTCAGGGCATAGCGTGACTGCGTTACCTCACCCGATACCCGAACGACCAAAGGATCGCTCAGAACCGTGTGGATCGGAATCACCAGAGCTAAGAGAATTCCCCATTTCATGACGCGAACCGCGGTACGGTTCCCACTGCGCGCCACGATGACGACTGGCACCCATAGCGCCAAAGTAAGGATCAGGATATCGATGACAACCGCAAGCAGGTGCAGCCACGTCGCCGTGGGCGGGCGCCAGTCGCCCATGACGTTAGTCCGTAGCTCTGACCACGTCTTCAAGAAACACAAGTTGGCGAAGGACAGGCAGAGGATGAACGCGCGGATTCCCGAACCGAGGGAAGTATCGGATAGCGGGACCTTCACTTTTTCTTCAGTGCGTAGGGCCATCTGCTCGATCCTTCAGGTTACCCGCTGGGTCGCGGAACGATGCGCTGATGGATTGTCCCTCCGACAACTGCTGCCCCAATCTGTCAGACCCTTATCGACTGCGACCAAACACCACGTTGCCACCGATTCCACCCCCGGCCCCGGTAGTTCTGGAACTACCTAGCCCATTAGAGCTATGAGATTTAGGCCTCTCTGGACCTTCGATTTCCCCCATTATAACCGTGGACTCTCGCACTTGGTAACTGTTATCCTTCCACCTGTTCAAACGCCCCCCGCCCGGTGGCGCCGCGACTTGCCATAATCGAAAATGCATGGAGACCGGGGACTTTCGCAAAGCGGTGGATGGCGCGATCGAGCGCGGTGACGAGGCGGCGGCGGCCGCCATGCTGGCTGCGGCGTGGGAGGCAGAGCCTTCCAGCGCCCTGGCCGGCTTTGTGGCTTCTCGTTACGCCCGCCTCGCTCCGGCTCCCGGCCTGGTGAAACAGCGCTGGGCCATTCTTCGCTCGTTCACGGTGGAACCGCTGGTGCCCATCCTGCAGGCAGGCGCTTACACGGCCAACGTCCGGCTGGAAATCCACCTGGGCGAATTCAATGCCTATGTGCAGGAAATGCTGGACGGCGAGAGCTCGCTGTACCGGTTTGCTCCGGATGTGGTCCTGCTTGCCGTGCAGACGCGCGATGTGGCGCCCGAACTCTGGCGCGGCGAGGACGTGTCCGCCGAACTGGTGGATGGCGTACTGGCCCGCTACGCCGCGTGGATCGCGAGCTTTCGAAGCCGCTGCAATGCGGCTTTGATTGTGCACGGCCTGGAGGTTCCGGCCAGCCCGGCCGGCGGCATTCTGGATGCCCAGCGCCCGGAAGACCAGGCCGGCGCCGTCCAGCGCATCAATCGCGGATTGCGCGCCCTGGCGGCGGAGCACCACGGCGTGTACCTGCTCGATTATGACGGGCTGGTGGCTCGCCACGGCCGTGCGAAATGGGGCGATGCCCGCAAGTGGCTGACCGTCCGCCTGCCGGTGGCCTCCGAAAATCTTCCGCGCCTGGCGCAGGAGTGGCTGCGCTATCTCCACCCGCTGGCGGGCAAGGTGGCCAAGTGCGTCGCGGTGGACCTGGACAATACGCTGTGGGGCGGAGTGATTGGCGAAGACGGCATGGCCGGCATCCGGCTGAGCGCCGAGCATCCCGGCGCCGCCTTCCAGGAATTGCAGCGTGCCCTGCTTGACCTCAAACGGCGCGGCATCCTGCTGGCCATCTGCAGCAAAAACAATCCGGCGGACGCGGAGGAGGCCCTGTCCGGACACCCCGGCATGCTGCTCAGGCCCGCGGACTTCGCTGCAACGCGCATCAACTGGAACCAGAAAGCGGACAACCTGCGCGAGATCGCCGCCGAACTGAACATCGGACTCGATTCCGTCGCCTTCCTGGACGATAACCCGGTGGAACGCCAGCACGTGCGCGAGCAGGCTCCCGAGGCCATCGTGGTCCCGCTCCCGGAAGATCCTGTACGCTATGCGCAGGCGGTGCGCGATTGCCCGTGGTTCGAGCGCCTCACGCTGAGCGAGGAAGATTTGAAGCGCGGCGAATACTACGCGGCACAACGCGAACGCGCCCAACTGGAGCGCGCCGTCACTTCCAAGGAGGATTTCTACCGGTCGCTCGCGCAGGTCGCCGAGATCGCGCCTGTCAACCCGCAGACCCTGGCACGGGCAGCGCAGCTCACCCAGAAGACCAACCAGTTCAACGTCACTACCCGGCGCTATACGGAGCAGCAACTTGCCGAACTGGCCGCCCGGGGGGAATATCGCGTTTGGAGCCTGCGGGTTACGGATCGTTATGCCGATAACGGGCTGGTGGCGGTGGCGATCACGCGCATGGAAGGGCAAGTCTGCGAAATCGAGACCCTGCTGATGAGCTGCCGCGTGATTGGCCGGACCGTGGAAACCGCGCTATTGGCCGCGCTGGTGGCCCAGGCGCGCGCGCAGGGCGCGGAGGTGCTGCGGGGCTGGTTTCTGCCGACGAAGAAGAATGCGCCGGCGGCGGATTTTTACAGGACTCACGGCTTCCAGGAGGCCCGGCAGGAAGCCGAGGGAACCCTCTGGTCCCTGGATTTGGCGCAGAGCGAAATCCCGGTTCCGGAGTGGATCCAACTGCGCGGCCTCCCGCTCACTCAGGCGGAGGCGCGCTGAGAATCCACTGGATCGCCTGGGCGGCATCCTCGCAGACCAGGTCGGCCGCGCATTGCTGCTGTTTGCCGTAGCCGGTCAACACCAGGACGGTGCGCGTTCCCGCACGCCGGCCGCATTCGATGTCCGCATCTTTATCGCCCACGAAATAGGAGGCGGCCAGGTCGATCTGGTGCACGGCCGCGGCGGCCAGCACCATCCCTGGCTCGGGCTTGCGGCATGCGGACGGCACGCCGGGAGCGTCGGGGCAGTAGTAGGAACCGTCCACGCTCCCTGCCCCCGCCTGGCGCAGGAATTCCGCGGCGACGGCCTGGTACTGGGCATCGGTCATCAGTCCGCGGCCGATTCCACTCTGGTTGGTCACGATGAAAACGGCGAAGCCTGCCTGCTTGAGGCGGCGCAAGCCGTCCGGCACTTCCGGAAAGACTCTGACCAGCGCGGGATCGGCGCAGTAGTGCGCGTCTTCCATCAGGGTTCCATCGCGATCGAAGAAGACGGCGCGCCGCCGCTCAATGGGCATCGCGCGTGATTTCCTGACGACGGATCGGAGCGGGAGCGGCCGCCTGGGAAGACTTGCGCCCTACGGCAATCAGAGTCAGCCCCGGCCAGGGCATCAGCAGATCCAGCCGCTTCCAGAGCCACACCGATTTATCGAATACCTTCAGCACCAACTTGCTGATGTTGCCGGCATGCAGCAGCTTGCCGTAGGCATACCAGGGAAGCAGGGCCACCTTGTTGAAACTGGCCACGCTTTCCACCGTGAAGCCCTGGCCGGCCAGAAGTTGCCTCAGATCTTCCCGCGAATAGCGGCGTCGTCCCCCCATCTGCCGGTCCAGCGATCCGAAGGCGCCGCGCACGTTCGGCACTAGCACCAGCAGGGCGCCGCCCGGCCGGATAGTGGCCGCCAGACACGCCAGCACCGCTGCGGGATCCTCCTGAAATTCCAGTACGTTCAGGCACAGCACGGTATCGAAGCAGTTCTCCAACCCGGCGAGATCGGCCGGCACATTCGGATCGATGCGCTGCACCGCCACGTTGGGGGTGCGCAGGAAGCGATTGCGGAGGGCGTGCAGGTGTAGCGGGTCGCTCTCCGCCGCCACGTACAAGGTGCGGCGCGACATCAGACGTCCGGCCAGGTTCCCAATTCCCGCGTTGACTTCCAGCACTTCGTCGCCCACATGGGGGCGCAGTTTTTGTGCCAGCCAGCTCAGATATTGCGGAGTTCCCGTGAGGTTGTTGAGCACACCGCGGCCATAGGGGACGGCATAGAGATCGTCGATCAGCCAGAATTTGAAGATCACCAGAAATGCCTTGATGCCGTCCTTCCAGCCGATCTTCTTGCCCTCTTCGTAGGTGCGTCCGTGATAGCTGATGGGGACTTCGTAAATGCGCAGTTTCCGCTTCGCGCTCTTCATCACAATCTCGGGCTCGAAGCCGAAACGGTCGGAGCGGATCGGAATGCTTTTCAGAAGGTCCGTGCGGAAAACCTTGTAGCAGGTCTCCATGTCCGTCAGGTTCAAATTGCAGAACATGTTGGAGACCAGCGTGAGGCCCTTGTTGATCATGGAGTGCCAGAAGGGCAGCACGCGAGATTGTTCGCCCGCGAGGTAGCGCGAGCCGAAAACGGCGTCGGCGTGGCCATCCAGCAGGGGGCGGACCAGCTTGGGATATTCGCTGGGATCGTATTCCAGGTCGGCGTCCTGAATCAGGGCGAAGTCGCCGGTGGCCTTGTCGATGGCGGTCCGCACGGCCGCGCCCTTGCCACGATTGACCGGGTGCTGGTAGAGCTGTATTTGCGGAAACGCGCTGGCGAGGCGCTGCAAGATGGCGAACGTTCCGTCGGTGGAACAATCGTCCACAATTACCAGTTCCCGATCCATGTTCTCAGGTAACGGGGCGGTCAATACCAGGGAGATGCAGCGCTCTACAACGGTACGCTCGTTGTAGACGGGCATCAGGATCGAAAGCTTCATCTATCAGCGTAGTTTAGCAAAGTGAACGTGACAACTGGCGCGGCAGGGAATCTGTGGGTGTGCGACGTAGCGATGAGCAGTAACCCAACCAGAGACGCGACGGTGAAGGAACTTTGCAGCCCATGCCGAACGAGAGTTCATTGAGATCGAAGGCGCGGACGTCGGGTCTTTCCCGCTTTGGCCCATTTGTTTCGCATACCCATCCTTAGATCGCTCCCCGTTCTCCTTCCTCGCGGATGCATAATGTAGTTCAGCCCATGACCGTCGAAATTGAAGGCGTTACTCTCCACCTCGCCCATCCGGACGAACTTACCGTGCAATGGGTGGGGCAGGACGAACTGATGCGGCAACTGCTGGCCGCCTGGATGGTAGTCAACGAACAGGACCTGCCGATGAACCCGCGCCTGCTCGGCAAGCCCGGTGTCGGCAAAACCACCCTCGCCTACGCTGCCGGAAGGCGCATGGGCCGCGACGTCTACATCATGCAGGCGACCCTCGATACCCGGCCCGAAGACCTGCTGGTTACACCGGTTATCCAGGGTGGGGGTGACTTGCGTTATGTCGCTTCCCCCCTGGTCACGGCCATGATCAAGGGCGGCGTCGCCATTATCGACGAAGGCAATCGCATGAGCGAAAAGAGCTGGGCCTCGCTCGCGCCCCTGCTCGATAACCGGCGTTACGTCGAATCCATCGTGGCCGGCATCAAAATCAAAGCGCATCCGCATTTCCGCCTCGTCGCCACCATGAACGACGATGCCAGCACCTTCGAACTGCCCGAATATATCCATTCACGCCTGCAGCCGCAGATCTTCATCGATTTTCCGGAGCGCGACGAAGAGCACCACATCCTGCGCGAAAATCTGCCCTTCGCCGAAGATCGCATCCTCAACTACGTGGTGGATTTCCTGCAAATGGCGCATGCCGCCGACGAACGCTACACCGTGCGCGACGGCATCAACGTCGCCCGCTATGCCATCAAGTTGAAGAGCCTGGCCACCCAGCGCACCCACGAATCCGAGGCCTTGGAAATCTCCATCGTGCAGGTGCTCGGCGAGGAAGCCCTCCGCTATGTCCGCAGAAATCGACCCGCCGATTCCTGAGTTCGGATCCGACTCCGGCAGCCTGGTCCGCGGGCGCTTCACCTATTTCCCCGTGGTGCCGGGCGCGCTCGAGTTCGCGCTCGAAGTGCGCGCCGCCATTCTCCGCCTGCGTCCCGAAGTGGTGGCGGTGGAACTGCCCTGCACCCTCCAGTCCGTCTGGCGGCGCGCCGTGGAACGCCTGCCCCAGATTTCTGTCATCTTCTACCCCGACGAGCGGGCCGAGGCCAATGCCGGCGGCGAGCAGGTGGTGTACGTCCCCGTGGAGCCTGCCGATCCCTTCACCGAGGCCATTCGCAGCGGGCTCGAAATCGGCGCGGAAATCGTGTTTGCCGATCCGGACGCCGGTCCGCGCCCGCACTTGAAGGACAACTACCCGGACACCTACGCCATCCGCCACATCGGGATGGACCGCTACGTCGAAGCCTATCGCGTCTACCCCCAGCCGCGCTCGGACGACCTGTCGCGCCACGCCGCCGGCATCGCCTGGAAATTGCAGGGCGCGAACCCCTTGGCCAGGGTGCTGGTGGTGGTCTCCCTGAACCTGCTGGATCCCGTGCTCGATGCCATGCAGGAGCCGCAAGCGCAGCCCATGATGCGCACCCGGCGCGAGGGCATCGAACTCCTCAATCCGCATCCCGAATCGCTGGCCGAGATCCTGGTGGAGTACCCCGCGCTGCAATGGCGCTACGAGGGCTTCCGCGGCGCCATGGCGGAGACCAATCAAATCGACCGGCGGCATGCGCAGTTGGCGGTCTTCCGGACCGCCGAAAAGGAATACGAAATCAACACCGGCGAGCGGATGGCTCACTGGCAGCGCCGCCTGCTGGCGCGCTACACGCGGAATCTCGCCCTCTCCGCCAACCAACTCTCGGCGGGCGTTTTCGATGTCACCCTGGCGGCGCGCTCCATCGTCGACGATAACTACGCCTGGGATGTGTGGGAGGCCGCCGGGAAATACCCGCCGCAGCAGTTGGAGTCAGACCTGCCCACCGCGCGCATTTCCGGCGACGAGGTCTGGATCGACACCCGCCGCATGCGCTTGCGCCGCCGCCTGCCGAACACCAAGCAGAAACTCCGGCCCTATGGCCTGAAGCCGCGCAAAAAGGAGAAATTCCCCGGCGAGTGGGCCAGCCAGTTGAACGGCGCCGGAATCTGTTCCTACCCGCCGGAAGACCTGGTGATCGAAGATTATGGCCGCTATCTCAAGAAGAAGGGCAAAAGCGTAGTCAGCGAAGAGCGCGTGCGCGTCGAGCCGTTCACCACCTCCATTCTGGATGGCATCGATATGCGCGAAACCATACGCAGGTGGTACGAGAAGCAGATCTATGTGCGCCAGTATCAGAAGATCCAGGGCGATGTCGGCAGCGTCGTGGTGATCTTCGATGAGGACCGCGACAATCGCTACCCGTACATGACCACGTGGCTCGGCGAGAATCAGAACGAGAGCGACATGGCGTTCTACTCCACGTTCCCGTTCGACAATCTGGTGGGTCCCGGCATCGGGCGCGGCGAATACGGCGGGTTCTTGATGAGTCTGCCGGCGCGCCGCATGTACGACGTTTGGCAGGACCTCGATTACCAGTTCGCCGAATCCAAGTCCGAGCGCCTGCTGCTGGCAGCGCTTGATTATTCCATTGAGCGGCACGTCGTATACGTCGCCGCCAAGCCGCCCCGTTCCATCTTCCGCACCATCGCCGCCCGCATGAACCGCAACATCATGTATATCCCCATCGGCCAGCTGTCGCCCATCACGCTGAAAAAGATTCGTGTAGTCCACGTGCTGGACGGCTACGACAAACGCGAAATCGCCAAAGACTACATCAGGTAGGACGGGCCTCCTGGCCGGTCCAAGGCGAGCCCCGCTCGCCGTTTTCCTACAAGCCGCCCGCGTCATTAGTTTTTCCTGAGAGCTAACGGATCAATCTTCGGAGCAGGGTATAGGTTATGAAGAGCGAAACGCCGGAGAGCCCGATGGCCCAGCCGAGCGGGGGGATCACGCCAAATGTTTCCCTTGAGAGCATGCTGGCGTCGGAGATTGTGTGGGTGTCGCTCGCTGAGACCGCAATCAATATCCTCAGGTCGTAGAACGCGTTCAATATGCATTGGACGGCGAGAAAGCTCATTCCGTAGTAGGCGAGGCGCCGGCGACTATATGCCAGGAAGAACAGGAAGACGGCCGCGGCCACAACGCCTGTCGCATAGGTAAGCACGTTGGCTCCGAAGCGCAGCGCGGTGGTGAAAAGAAAAATCGCTCCGAAGGCTGCCGCCACGCGCCTCCGTTCCCTCCGAAGCAGGACCAGGATGATTGCCCCGAAGAGCGTCGCACCCGTGTATCCGGCGCAGAGGGTGATGAGGCGAGACCCGCCCCGGGTCAGCGTAAGGCCGCTCGTGTCCGGGCTGACCGTTATGCTTTCCACGGAACCGCCGGTCGCGAGCGCCGCAAGGGCATGGCTCGATTCATGGACAAGAGTGACGAACAGATTGCAGGGATAGGTCACGACCGAAGCGAAGGGGACGAATATCAGCGCGATGGCGAGCGCCGACGCGATCAGCATGCCGCGCAAATAGATGCTCCTCTTCTGAAAGTGACAGCGAACGTTAATGTAATCATAAACGGATGGGAGTTCACGGCTCGACGGCTACACCGCCTCGAATTCAACGGTTGACGAGAGTCCGGTGCACTGACCCTGTCCAAGGCGAGCACGCCTGGCCATCAAAGCTCCTCGTGAAGGCTGCAACTGCCTTCTGAAAACGTTTGAAGTCGTTTTCCGAATTGAAGTCTATCGTGGCCCGTGTCTGTGCCTTCACTCCATCTACCACGCCCGCCGCCCCCATCCAGTATGCTGAAACATGCGCGCTTTCCTCGCCTGCCTCTTTGCCGTCTCCCTCTACGCCCAGCCCGCTGACCTCGTTCTCCGCAACGGCAAAATCGTCACCATGAACCCCGCGATGCCCTCGGCGCAAGCCATCGCCGTGCGCGCCGGAAAAGTCACCGCCCTCGGTCCCGATACCGCCGCCGCGCAGTGGCTCGGACCCCGCACCAAAGTCATCGACCTCCACGGCATGCTCGCCATCCCGGGCTTCATCGAAGGCCACGGCCACTTCACCAGCCTTGGCCAGTTCCGCATGGGCCTCGACCTCCGCGAAGCCCGCACCTGGGACGACATCGTCGCCCAAGTGGCGCGTGCCGCCAAACAGGCCAAGCCCGGCGAGTGGATCATCGGCCGCGGCTGGCACCAATCCAAATGGACCAGCGCGCCCAATCCCAACGTCGAAGGCTTCCCCCTCCACGACTCCCTCGATAAGGTCTCGCCCAACAACCCCGTCATCCTCACCCACGCCAGCGGCCACGCCACCTTCGTCAACGGCAAGGCGCTCGAACTCTCCGGCATCACCACCCAAACCCCCAATCCCAAAGGCGGCGAAATCCTCAAGGACTCCAACGGCGCACCCACCGGACTCCTCCGTGAACTCGCCGGCGACCTCACCAGCCGCGCCCACTCCACGTACGAAGCCAAACGCACCGCCGCCGACCGTCTGGCCGAGACCAACAAAGCCATCAAACTCGCCATCGACGAATCGCTCTCTAAAGGCATCACCACCTTCCAGGATGCCGGCTCCTCCTTCTCCACCGTCGACATCCTCAAAAAAATGGCGGACGCGCACCAGCTCGACATGCGCATCTGGATGATGCTGCGCACCTCCAACGAACAGCTCGCCGCCAATTTGGACCGCTACAAAATCATCGGAGCGGGCGGCGATTTCTTCACCGTGCGCGGCATCAAACGCCAGATCGACGGCGCGCTCGGCTCGCGCGGCGCCTGGCTCCTCGCTCCCTACACCGACAAGCCCGACAGCAGCGGCCTCAATACCGACGACCCCGCCGACATCCGCAAGACCGCCGAACTCGCCATCCAGCACGGCTTCCAACTCTGCGTGCACGCCATCGGCGACCGTGCCAATCGCGAGACGCTCAACATCTTTGAAGACACGTTCAAAGCCCACCCCGACAAGAAGGACCTGCGCTGGCGCGTCGAGCACGCCCAGCACCTCAGCGCCGCCGACATCCCGCGCTTCGGGCAGCTCGGCGTCATCGCCGCCATGCAAGGCATTCACTGCACGTCGGACGCGCCCTACGTGCTGCTCCGCCTCGGCGCCAAACGCGCCGAAGAAGGCGCCTACGTCTGGCAGAAACTCATGAAATCGGGCGCCATCGTGGGCAACGGCACCGACGCCCCGGTGGAAGACGTGAGTCCCCTGGCCAGCTACTATGCTTCCGTAAGCCGCAAGCTGAAGGATGGCACGGTGTTCTATCCCGATCAGCGCATGTCGCGCGAAGAGGCGCTGAGATCCTACACCGTGAACAACGCCTACGCCGCCTTCGAAGACAAGCTCAAGGGCAGCCTCGAACCCGGCAAACTGGCCGACATCACCGTGCTCTCGAAAGACATCATGACCATCCCCGAAGACCAGATCCTCGCCACCGACGTTATTTACACGATCGTCGGCGGCAAGGTCGTCTTCGACCACACCGCGCGCGCCAAATAGCCACGTTCTCTCCAACGCAAGAATCCTCCGAACTTCGCCGCTCTTGTTTTTCGAACGGCCGCCGGTAGAGGTTAAGACCTAGCGGCGGGGTGA
Organism: Candidatus Solibacter sp.; assembly: GCA_039934035.1. GTDB lineage: Bacteria > Acidobacteriota > Terriglobia > Bryobacterales > Bryobacteraceae > Solibacter. The sequence goes on from JBDTMZ010000102.1 coordinate 35,297, forward strand.
GCTTATCGGGGCCGGCGCCAATGCCAGAATTTGGCCGATCTTCATCGCGCTTTCGCTCCTGACATTCGTGGGTACGGACGGGCCTGTCAGCAGTGCCTCATGCCGACCTGGAAACCACGCCAGGAAAACCGAACCTTCAGACCCCGGCAGTTTCCGCAACTCAAGCCAGGTATAGTAGGCCGCCAGATCCGCGTCGACCATCGAGCCCGCCGGGTCCAACTCGGTTTCCGCCTGCGTCCCCTTCACCAGACTATTTAGATCCTGCCCTCGAACGCGCGGTGCGACGCGGACAAACATCGTTTCTGGTTGAGCACGACGGAGTATCTCGCGGGCGGTCCATTGGACGAAGGTCGTACTGTAAATTTGAGTGCCGGCTCCTAAAGTGAAAAGGTCGACTACAAAATGCTGCAACACGGGGTCCGTCGTGACGGTCTGTGCACCACACTCGGCAGGCTGCATTGCAGCCATCTGGCGGTAGAGCACTTCCGGCCCCACGCCGTCGCGGATTGCGCGATCCATCTTCGCAACCACGGCCCGGCGCACCGGATCCAGTCCTTTGTACGACAACGTTGTGATTGAGGAACCTTGGACGGATCTTGCCTCCCCACCGTCCAAATACCAATGTAGGTAGGGTTCCTGATGTCCGGACGCCCGTCGGGTAAGCAGGTCCAGAGCCCAACTGCTATCGTCCTCTGGTTCGACGTTCGTAAAGTGGAGTCCATGGGGGCGCAACTTTGAGAATAGGGGATACCGCGGAGCGGTCAGCGCGCCCGCTGCAACGAAGAGCACCACGCGCGAGTATTCCGCAGGCCCCGTGCTAGCGGTCGACATGGGGGCAAATAACTGCGTGGCTGCATCCCGATAGCGGTCGATCTGACCGGAGGACCAAAGCAGCGGTGTCAGCAACTGCACGAACTGCGCCGGTTGATTTACCCAGTCAAAAGCTGTCAGCTTCGCCGGAAGGTCGATCTTGGAAAACGGAGCAGCCAGCTTCTGAAAGGCCTCGGGATCCAGTTTCTGGAGTGCCATCAACAGAACTTCGAGTTGGTCTCGCTCCCGCGGAAACTTCCAATCGAGCGTGATGACTTGCTCCAGGATCGATGGCAGTACAGCGAGCGGAAGGCGGCGTAACAAATTCACGTGGTTGATCGCAAATTGCCTTCCGAGCGCCGGATACCGGCCGAAGTTCGACTGATCCAGTGCCCCTGGGGTCATGCCAATTCCACGATGCGACGCCCCTGTGCCATGCTGGCATCGAATCCCAGGAGTCCGCCGACGGTCGGCACCACATCGATCGATTCTACCAGCCGATCCACGGTAGCGTTCTGCCGGACATCCGGTCCCAGGGCCAGCAACCAGGTAGTCCTCGCGATGGCGCTCCCGGTGCGATGGTGCTGGAATCCGTTGCCTCCGGGGTCCCCATCCGCATCGCGGCCGAAGTCTGGAAGAATCAGAAGGGTGGTGTGGTCCTTGTACTCCGGATTCGTCTGAATCGACTGCCACAACTGCGCGCAAAGCCGGTCCGAACGCTGGATGCCATCCAGATAAAGAGAGAAGGCGCCGGTGTGGGCGACGTCCATGTCGTGGAGGGTAAGAAACAGCAGCGAGGGTGCCATCACTCGCATTAATTGGCGGGCCACATAGAGCGACAGCTCGTCGGGGCTGGAGAGAGCGGCGGCATTGCGCCGGAACTCGTCTACGGATAACTTGAGGACCGTGGAGAGCTGCCCCAAGTTCAGATCGCGGTTGATTTCGGCGCCCGCCACGGGGCCGGCCATCTCGTAGCTGTCCTGCAGCAGATGCTCGAAATCGGTCGATGCACCGGAGGAAGCGAGAAGATGCTTGGGGAGGATCACTCCGGCGCCATAACGCGGTCCGTAATCCCGGCTGCCGCTCGAGCCCATCAGGCGAAAGCCATTCGAAGGCGCGATCACCCACGCATCAGACGCGGGACGGCGTGCCTGCTTTCGAAAGTATTCGAAAACCGTCGGGGCCGGTGGCGGTTGCGCGACGAAGTTGTTGAAGGTCTCGTAGCGCCCCGTGGAGATGCTGGCGGTGGCTACGTAGTGGCCCAGAATTCCCCGGTTCACCACGCGTGTGAAGAAAGTGCCTTGCGGCACGAGCTCATTGATAAGGTGGGGGATGTTGCGCTGCCCTTCCAGTGCGAAGGTCTCGTCGTCGCGAGCCCCGCCGCCGAAGGTTACGATGATGACTTTCCGCCCGGCACGAACCGCGCCCCCCAAGTGCCGGGGCGCTGTTCCTGCGGCAACTGCTCCGCAGGCGGTCCTTAGAAAATCACGGCGGCGCCAGCCCACTGGCTGGGATTCGCGAGCGAGATTCTGCGGCTCCCTTGGCACGAGCATCCACACAAAACCAGCGGCCGGGATTGACTCCCGGCCGCCTGTCTCTAGAAATAATACTTCAATGCCAGTTGGAAGAAGCGGGCGTCCGGCGTGTTGGAGCCGAAACTTCGCGACGAGGTAATCTGGCCGGCAGTGTTTCCCAGGGTCTGAGACGGAAGTCCGTAGCTCGGATGGTTAAACAGATTGAAAATATCCGCGCGGAACTGCAGCGATTGATTCTCGGTGACGGTAAAGCTCTTGAACACCGAGAGGTTCGCACGATTGTAGCCGGGCCCATGGATCTGGGACCGGGCGCTTGGCATGAACGCTGCCGCCGCTGCGCCCGTAAGCGCTTGGCCGGGCAGAATCAGGCTGCCTAACGGAGGATTGGCGAAGGCGCAAGGGTTATACCAGTTGGCGGTGTTCCCTACAGTTGCCGGGCATATGATGTTGGGATTGCTCGGCGGAGGTGTGCCGCCGCCCGTGTACGGATCCCCGATCAATGTGGGGAAGGCGCCACTATTGCAACAGCCGCCGGATGCTCCATTGGCCACCACCGTGTTGGCCCTGACAGTGAACGGATAGCCCGTTTGCGCCATCCAGACCAGCGTGCCGCTCCATCCGCCTAGAGCATAGTCGGCTATGCCTTTGTGGTTGAAGAACCGCTTTCCTACACCGACGGGCGGTTCATAAGTTGTCATCAACGTGACGCGGTGGCGAGTATCGAAGGGTGAATTGCTGTACTCGATTTTCCGGCCGAGGATCGGATAGGAGCGATACCCACCTTCTCCGCTTTGCGGGAACGGTTCCCGTGCGTCGTCAAGAGAGTGGGAGTAAGTGTGCGTCGCCAGGAAGGATAGGCCACTCGAGAAGCGCCGCCGTAAAGTGGTCTGCAGCGAATGATAGGTGGAGGACGCCCCGTTCTGCATGTAGCTGGAGGGTCCGAAGTCAGGGAAAGCCCGATAAGGGTTGATATTGACGCCCGGGGCAACCAGGGCTGCTCCCGCGTTTGGCGTCAGCACAACCGCCATATGCTTGGTGGCGCTGCCTACGTAACCCACTTCGAGTGTGAGGTCCTTGGTGAAGGCGTGCTCGAGCGTGAAATTCCACTGGTAACTCGTGGGCAGTTTCCAGTCCGGGTCAGAGCCGCGAAACTCTGGAGTGGAGGACGAAGCGGGAGCCGTCGCGAACCCGGTCTGTAACTTGATTCCCACCGTCGGGCAACTGGGGGTTCCACTCACCACACCGCAGGTAGGACTGGTGAACGCCAGTTCCTTGGCGTAGGGGAAATTCGTTCCCAGGACGGGGAATCCGCCCAGATTTTCAACGCCGCCATAGAACAATCCGGCTCCCGTCCGAAGCACCAAACGATCCGCAATCCGGTAAGCGATGCCCAGCCGAGGCGCGAAATTGTTCGTCGGTGCGTTAATCAGGGAACGATTGTCGGTGTACTTGACGTCGATGTGATCTTTGGCGAGCAAGGCCGAAAATTCCGGCGTCAAAACGCCCTTTTGCGACTCGGGCAGCAGATAGACGCCCGTGCCCGTGCCCGGTCCGAGTGACGTGAAGTACCAATTGGCCTGACGATCCACGCGGTCAAAGGGTGACGTGAAGTAGTCGTACCGAAGCCCGAGGTTCACAGTCAGCTTGGAAGTGACTTTCCAGTCATCCTGCACATACGCTCCGACATACCAGCGCTGCAAGTTGGTGTTGTTCAACCCCGACAGGGATGCGGAGTCCATGGAGTCCGTGAGGAAGTCCGACATGCCCGACCCGGTGAATGAAGTTCCGGGTTGCCCGGTGTATTTGCCAGTGTAATTCAGTGTTCCCCGGCCGGCGGTAGGCTGCAATACGCTGAAACGGATCTGTTGGTAATTGATCCCGACCTTCAGAGTGTGGCTGCCGCGGATGTAAGTAAGGTTGTCAGTAAATTGGTGAATATTCTGGAATTGCTCGTTAGGAGTGAACTGGCCGGATCCGATTCCGCTTGCTCCGGAGATCGAGATATTCGGCAAGCCGCCATTGAGCATGCCGAGGGCAGTTTGGACGGGGGGGAAACCAGTCATCCCGAGGCTGCCGACGACATCCTGGTCGTAATTGCCTTGCCGGCTATAGTAGTTGCCCCAGGTAATGCCGGCACGAAACTCGTTCGTCAACCTTTGATTGAAGATGTGCGACTCGCTTAATGCGCCGTTTTGCGAATAGGCGAGTCTGCTGCCGATACCACCCAGTATGCCCAGGAAGGTGCCGGGGGTCTGGACCACCTGATTCGTCCAGCTATACCGTGCAAACGCCAGATCCTTGGAGCTGATGTTGTAATCCACCCGGATATCGAACTGCGCCGTGCGATCAGCCGTTACAGGATTGGAGGTGTAATTGTTAAAGGTGCGGCTCCCGTTGGTATTGGCAACCGGGTACATGTTGAAGAGCTTCGATGCCAAGGGATCGATTTGATTGCTACACAGGGCATTTGCCACCCCATTGCAGGTCAGGGGAGTGGTTCCCGCCGAGCCCGGCTGGAATAGTCTTACCGGATTCGACTGCCCTGTCAAACCAGTGTTCAGGAGCTCTGAAAAATCGCCTTGGCGCATCTTGGCGGTTGGAACACTCGCCAATACCGTCCTGCCCGCGCGGATAATGTTACCCTCGGAGTCCATGAAGCCGAACAACTTGTTCTTTACGATCGGCCCACCGAACGTACCGCCAAACTGATTCTGGCGGTACTTGGGCTTGCCGTTAACCGCGAACCGGTCCGTGGCGGCCAAGACGTCATTTCGCAGGTACTCCCAAAGGTTTCCCTTGAACTTATTCGTGCCCGAGCGAATGCTCGCATTCACCACAGCGCCTGCCGAGTGGCCGAACTCAGCACTGAACGAACCCGTCTGAATCTTGAACTCCTGCAGCGCGTCCGGCGGGGGCTTCACCACGAACGTTGCGCCGTTGAGCATGTCCACCGAGTTGGAGTTGTTGTCCACGCCGTCCAGGACGAAGTTGTTCTGCAGCGACCGCTGTCCATTGGCGTAAAAGGCGCCGCTCTGTTCGCGCGTGCTGCCGCCCGGCCCCGGCGTCACGCCCGCCGTCAAATGGGCGATGAATACGTAGTTGCGCTGCGATAACGGAGTGTCGTTGATTTCCGTCGACGTGATCACTTTGCCGGTCGCGGCGTCTTCGGTCTGCAGGAGTGGCGCCGAAGTCCCGGAAACCTCCACTACCTCCGCCTGCCCTCCCACCTTCAATGAAACATCGAGCCCCAGCCTCTGGTTCACCTGGAGCTGAATGTTTTGCTGGGTGGTAGTAGCAAATCCTGGTGCGCTGACGGTCATTACATACTGTCCGATGCGAATGGGCTGAAACGTGTAAACCCCTCTCGCGTCCGTGGTACTGACCAGTTCAAAGTTGGTGTCCTGATTCACCACCTTGACCCTGGCTCCCGGAACCACACCGCCCGATGCGTCCGTAACTGTGCCAGTGATTGCGCCTTGATCGACTTGGCCAAACATAGTAGTCGTCACCAGCAAAATCGTGGCAACTACGAGGAAACGCCGAATCCAGTGACTACGAGGTACACGATTCATAGATAAGCACTCCTTCACCCTGTTACCTACAGATTTTTTAACGGTTCCGTGCTGTCGCCAAACGACTTGTCCATAACTCCCATTCTTTGCATCAGCGCCAGATGGAGATTACACATGGGAGTTTTGACCGCGGATCGCACGCGCCGCCCCGGATTCAACGTGCCTTTACCCCGGCCTGCAATCAATAGCGGCAGATCTTCCTCAAGGTGGCGATTGCCATCCTTCAGGGAGCCGCCCATCACAATCATCGAATTGTCGAGCAGAGAAGTTTCGCCTTCGTTCAAACTCTTCAGCCGCCCAAGGAAATACGCCACCTGCTCGTAGTGCCAGTTGATAATCTTCTCGTACTGCTCGCGCTTCTCCGGTTCGTCACCGTGATGAGAAATTGAATGGAAGCTCCCTCTGACGCCGGGCAGGAAGGAGTAGTCCTGCATCGTCTGGGCGTCCCCGAACATGAACGTGCTCACGCGCGTCGTGTCGGTCCAGAATGCCAGGGTGAGAATATCCAGCATCAGGCGCACATGATCGGCATGTTGGTCAGGTGTTCCGGGTGCCGGACGGTCCAGCGGAAACTCCCCTTTGTTGATCCACCGCTTCTGCGGCTTTAAGGTGGCCGTGAGACGCGTTTCCACCGATCGCAAAGAGTCGAAATACTCGTCCAACCGGACCTTGTCCCCGGCGCTTCCCTGGCGTCGTACTGCTTTGGCATCCTCGAGAACCAGATCGAGGATGCTGGCATCGTCGCGCTGCAGTGCGGTGAGCAGCGAAGGATTGGTCGGGTCTACCGACGAGATAGCGGGTCTTTTGCTGGTTCGGAAAACTCGATCGAACGCCAACTGCGGAATAATCTCTTTGATCACCGGCGTTTTTTCGTCCCGCCAAGAAAGGAGCGACCCGTACATGCGCGCAAAGCCGCCACCGGCGGTGTCGATACCGCTGCGGACCGAGTCGATTCCGAGTTCCAACGATGGCAGGAGAGTCCGGTCTCCGATGCGCTGGGCGAGCAGTTGATCCACCGAGACGCCACCCGAATACAGGTCGTCCCCCGCGGTTCTGGCCACCCGGCCGCCGCTAAGCCACGCGGGAACCTTGGGCCAATGCCCGTTGCGTCCTTGCGCCTGCTCGTTCCACAGATTCTCGAGCAGCGAAAAATCGCCTTTAAACGGCTCGAGCGGCTTCAGGTGCGGTGGGATTACATCGTAAGTCTCGCCATCGCCCGGCGGCGTCCAATAATCGGGCCGAACGCCGTTCGGCACAAACAAATAAGCTAGCCGCAATGGCGGCGCGGAAAGCGTCTCGGCCGTAGTGGCTGGCGCCGCCTTCCCCATAATCTCGAGCCAGGGCAGCGAGACGGCAACACCCGCTCCCCGTAAAAGCGTTCGCCGGGAAATCCGTTTCATCGACAAGCTCCTTCGATTCACCTTCAATTTGCTGCTTTACTGTCAGGCTGCTAACCAGCTACTTCACGAGCGGCGGCTCCGCTGGCGGCGGCTGGTCCGGTTTCTTCAACGGTGTGCAGGATCCGTCTTCAGTGCAAGGAACGAGGCGCTCTGTCGGCCTGTGCGCGGCCGGAGCCGGCGCCGCGGCCACAAGCCCGCCCTGCGTGTTGCGGAATGGTGTGCTGAGCACGATTTCGCGGAACATCGTGCGAGCCCGGTAGTTGTCCTTCTCCATGCTTTGTGTGAGGCGTTGAACCGTGCAGCTGTCCCCGTCCTGCAAACTCCGCCCCAGGGCGTAACCCAGAACCTTGCCGGTCAAGTGCTCCATGAAATCGCCCTTCTTTGCCAAAAGAGCTTGGCGCAATTCCACCGGCCCGCTGAATTTCTCACCGGATGGTAGAGTGCCTGTTGCATCGATCGGCTGGCCATTGACGTCCTGCTCGCGCCAGCGACCCAATCCGTCGAAATTCTCCAACCCAAATCCAATCGGATCCATGAGGTTGTGACAAGTCGCACAGGTCGGGTTCCCGCGGTGCTGCAAAAGCTTCTGCCGCGCCGTGAGCTTTTCCTGACCGCCTTTGTCGGAAGGCAGCGGTGGAACACCCGGAGGCGGAGGTGGAACCGGAGTCCCCAACAGCGTCTCAAGCACCCATGCCCCACGGAGCACGGGGCTGGTGTTCAGCCGTTGTGACGTGATGGCCAACGGAGCCGCCATTCCCAAGAGGCCCGCCCGCCGGTGATCCGGCCATGTCACCAGCTGAAAGTCGTTGCCATGGACATCCACTTCTCCTTCGAGCTGATAGTATTTGACCAGCCGCTCCGTCAGATAGGTGTAGTCCGCGGTCAAGAAGTCCAGCAGGCTGCGGTTCTCTCCGATAATTCGCTCAAAGAGCCTTACCGGCTCCTGCCGCAAGTCCGCTGCCGACTCCGCATTGTAATTGGCGGTCGTCGATAGCGTGTTGATAAATGGCTGAACTCTTCCGCCCAGGTCCTGCGTGCCGAGCCACTGCCCTATAAAACTGGTGCTGAACGCGCTGGAACGAGGATCGTCGAGCATGCGGTCCACTTCTGCGGCCAGCACCTTGGGATCTTGTAACTTGCCCTGATCGGCTAGCTGGAACAGCCCGTCATCCGGCATCGTCGACCAGAGAAAGTAGGACAACCGCGTGGCCATCTCATACTGGCCGATCGGATAGATACCGGGTTTCTCCTGTCTGCCTTCGATCTTAAACAAAAAGTCGGGCGAAACCAGAACGGTTTTGAAGGCCAGCTTCATCCGTTCTTCGTAGGGATCCCCCCGCTGCGCGCCCCGGTCGTAGGAGATGAGAATTCGGTTGACCTCGACGGGCTGGACCGGGCGGCGGAAGGCCCGGCGCATGAATGCCGAAAGCACGCGTTCGGCGGTCTTGCGCGCTTGCAGCGGCTCGCGGCCCGGTTCGCTTCCTAATAACCGAAAGTGCAACGCCCGCCTCTCGGGGGTTGGCCCCTCCACGAGCTCCTGTTTGTAGCGGTCGGCGGATTCGATGGCTTTCGTGCCTTCGGCCAATTTCGTCGCCAATTTCTGTTCAACCGAAATTGCGATGATCGAAGCGGGAGCGCCCGCGGCGATCGAAAAACTGTGAGTACCACGTTCCAGGTGCGCCTCGATCGACGCGATGATGGGCCCGCTATTTCCACGGCCACCGCCGCCACCGCCTCCGAAAGCTCTCCCCTGCTGCACCGCCAGGGCCCCGACTGCGGTTCCGTCGATCTTTAAATCGAGCTTCGGCGGAATCTCGGAACGCTCGACCGATACACGGACTTGGTACTTCCCCTCGGCGAACGCCGGGATTGTGGCCGCTAGCTCTTCGCCAACCGCCACTTTTCGAGATCCTGTTTCACCCCCCTTCGCCGGCATCATCGCGGACGGGGCGTAGTTCCTAGAGAAGGGTTGAGTGATGATTGCGCGGTCGAGCGCCAGCTGGGCGGCTTCGAGATAGCGCTCGCTCAGCAGTTGACCCACGTAGAGAGTCTCTCCGTTCGTGTCAAAGCCGGAGCCCCCGGAACCATCCGCGGGCAGGATATCGCTCACGTCCAGATCCACGCCTAGCAGATCGCGAACCGTATTGCGATATTCACGCCGGTTGAGCCTGCGGATCGCCACGGCTCCCGCAAACTGTCCAATGCTGCATGCGGTTTCGCGCAATCGGTCTTCCACCCAGGTCGCAACCCGGAGCCGGTCTTGCTCCGTCAACTTCGAAGCAACGGGCGGCATGCTGCGGTTTCGCATCTGGGCGGCGACGTTCCTCCATAGCCCACGCTCCGCTTCAATACCCTTGGCCGTCTGAGCCTTCAGAAAATTGGCCGGATTCTGAGCGTTGTTCGGATTGTGGCAAATGCCACAGTTCTCCACGAGGACCGGGCGAATCGATTCGGTGAACTCTTTCCCCGGGTCGTGTGGTGCGGACTGGGCCAACAGACGACTGACAGCGGAAAGGCCGATGGCCAGAGGCAGGAAACGCCGCGCCCCACCTGCTGGAGGTTGAAAAATCATAATACTGAATGGGTAGGCTTCCCTCTCCTAGTGGAACCACTGTACCCGTTGCCCCGTCGGATGGAACTGAACTCTTCTTAAACCAACCTTAAATGGACCTTAACTGTCCGAATACAAGTAAACCATTCTTTTATAACTATTTAGAGAAGTTCATCGAACGCACCATACGTCGTATCTAACCCCTGCAACAGGGGTTCGGAATGGATGTTGGTGGCGAGTTGCTCCAACGGCGGCTGCTTTCGATGGGGGTTTGGGCCGCGCAACTCCGGGCTTACCGCCTGGTCTCCTTGCGCCGCAGTTTCTTGGGAGTGGCCGCGCCCGTCACTCAAGGCCACCAACCGGTCTCGCTCGGCTTGGGTCATGTGGCTGTCCTTCGTCCACCCTTCAGGATGGACCCCGTCAAATGTGACATTCTTACATTGCCCAGATAGGACACTACCACTCTGCCCCCGCAACAGCGCTGATGGAGTGTTTCAACAGGTATAATGTGAAGCGCTCCCGATGCACCTGCGCCCCAGCACGACCCGGTTGATCCGCTTTGGCACCTTTGAACTGAATCTCGAGCTGCGGCAGTTGAAAAAGCGGAACCGGTTAGTTAAGGTCCAGGAGTTGCCCTACCGGCTCCTGATCACTCTGCTGGAGCGGCATGGCGAAATCGTCACCCGCGAAGAACTGCGGACGCGGCTGTGGGGCGATACCGTTGTTGAATATGATGAAGGCCTCCATACGGCGATCTGCAAGTTACGTGAGGTCTTAGGGGATTCTGCCGCCCGTCCGCGGTTCATTGCGACAATCCCCCGCCGAGGGTACAGCTTTATCGCGTCCGTCACGGTGGACGAGGCTGCGGAAGAAGCTCCGGATTTTAATCCGGAAGACACGAAGCAAGACGAACCAGCCCTTCCCCCGCGCGATATAGTACCCACTCCGCCCGTCGCGCCTTCAACCTCAGCTCCGCCCGCGCCAATTCCGCAGACGAGAAGGTTGCCGTGGATCGCAGGCATCGGGCTTCTCGGCCTTTTCGCCGCCCTCGCCTACCTGGGGTTGCGCAACTCAACCAAGCGTTCCAGCTCGCCGGAAGTAGTTCCTCTCACTTCTTATCGGGGACTACAGCGAAGCCCTACGCTGTCTCCGGACGGCCTAAAGGTAGCGTTCATCTGGGTAGGTGAGTCGGGGGACAACCTCGACATCTACGAACAGCGATTGGATGGAAGCGGGCGTGTGCGCCTAACGAAAGATCCGGCGGCCGAGGAGTATCCAGCGTGGTCGCCCGATGGACGGCTTATCGCCTTTATCCGAAGCGGCGAGATCTTCATAGTACCTTCACAGGGGGGAGTGGAGCACAGACTCACGACCGCCCGCGGCAGAGGATTGGGATGGTCGCCGGACTCGCGCCTGTTGGCATTCTCTGACGAGGAGTTTCCGGGTGACGGCCGTGCTATTTTCAGTTTTTCCATCGAAACTGGGGAACGACGCATGGTGGCAGCCGTCACGCAGAATGGAGACGACTACATGTGGCCGAGCTTCACTCCCGATGGGAAGCAGGTCGCGTATTTGCGGCGTGCCACGACCATGACCGATGTTTGGCGAGCGCCCTCGTCCGGAGGCAAACCCATCCGCATGGCCATCACGGATCAGCCCGCCAGTGGCTTGGTGTGGACTCCCGACGGCAAATATTTGCTGTATGCCACGGGGCGCCACGCCCCGGGCCTCCTCGCCATTCCCGCGGAAGCGCGTGACGCCACGCGGCTCCAACTCGTGGAAATTGCCGGAACCAATGTTTTCGAGCCTACAATCGCTCCTGGGAATGGCCGAAGCGAACCAAACCTGGCATTCGGCCACGAAAATACGAATTGGGACATCTGGGGCGCTCCACTCGAGTCCGGCGGAATCGGTCGAGCCTCGCCCATAGCAGATTCGATCCGTGCCGATCAGGCGCCGAGCATCTCTCCGGACGGCAAGCAGATCACGTTTAGTTCAGCGCGCTCGGGTTACGAAGAAATCTGGGTCGCTATGTCGGACGGGTCTCAACCTCGACAGTTGACCACATTCAAGGCCGCTGTCGCCAATTCACCGCGATGGTCGCCGGACGGCAAGCTGGTCGTGTTTGACGCCACGGTAGATCACAATTCCGACATTTATGCGGTGGATCCTCAGGGCGGTGCTCTAGTCCGCGTCACGCACGAGCCTTCCGCGGAAGTGCAGGCCAACTGGTCCCACGACGGAAAATGGATCTACTTTATGTCCGACCGCTCCGGAAGGAAGCAACTATGGAAGCTTCCCTCGAGGGGTGGACCGGCCGTTCAGGTCACCTTGAACGGAGGATTTCAAGCTTTCGAATCGGCCGATGGAAACTACGTCTACTATGCCAAGCAACAGTACGGCCGAGGCGTTTGGCGCGTACCGGCGAATGGCGGCGCCGAAACTCTCGTTTCCGGGGAGGCTTGGCATAATCTATGGTGTCTGACGGGAAACGGCCTATATTACTTCGATGTATCCGCGGTAATGCCCGACGCCTTCTCTATCGAACGCCCGCTTCAGCTTCGCAGGCTCGACCTGGTGACAAATGTCCTCGCAACTGTTGGCACAATTTCCGTCAGTTTCCCAATGGGTGTCCCCGCTCTGGATGTGAGCCGGGACGGTAAATACGTGACGTGGGTCGCCTGGCGTGAACACAGCTCCGAATTGATGCTGATTCGGAATTTCCGGTTGACCGGGCGCCCGTAGCCGAAGCCGCAAAGTAACTCACTGCAGCGTGTAAAAGGAATACCGAATCCACCCCTTTCCTCCTCACCTGGCGAATTGACATTGCTTGAGGGCCGGCCGGGACGCACACCTGGAAGACGTGAGCCCGCCTGCTCCGACGCTTCGACCAAAGAAACCGTAACGCCTACATTTCAATCGACAAGCCAAGCACAATCAGAAACTTACGCCTCTGAGCCCCCCTCGCTCCCACCACCCGTCGTGCTAGCGTCGAAGCGGAGGAACGCTTCCTATGCCTTGGCAAATCTCACGCACTGTGGCGCCGCCCACGACCCAAATTGGGTTCGTTTCGCCAGTTTCACCCGCGCCATCTCCATCCGAACGAAATTGGCTTCGTTCCATCACTTCCGCCCAATGCCGCACTCCCTCTCCGAGGCCAACCCCGAATTTCGGGTCGAACCCAAGAAGTCCTTTCACTACAACAAAACTCGGAGAAATAATGAACCCAGCGAACCCAAGGAACCCAACCAACCCAAGCGCCGCAAGAGCCGCCGTTTGCGCCGCGCTATATTCAAATCAGTGCGCTATTTTCTAACCGGCCGCCTCCCCCCGGTCACGTCCATTCTGCTGGTGGAGAGCGGCACCCGCGGCCTGCTCGAAGGACTCGTCGTCGGACTGCGCCAGGCTTTTGGCAACCAGCTCCACATCGACCTCGTCACCTGCTACAACACGCTGCCGAAGAATTTCGAAGCCCACAACACCCGTATCTACCGAGTGGGCGATTTCCGCGGCCGCGCGGCGCGCAAACGCCTTTATACCGACTTGGCCGCCAACAATTACTCGCTGGTGGGTATTATCTGCTCGGGCGAAGTCGTCATGGCCAAGTGGAAATGGGTGATCGCGCTGCGCCTCGCCGCCAAGCTTTTCATCATTAACGAGAACGGCGATTACTTCTGGTTCGATCGCCTGCACCTCGGCGCCCTCCGCCAATTCGTACTGTTTCGCTCAGGCTTGGCAGGGTCGGGCGCCGTCCGCACTCTGGTGCGCCTGATTTCGTTCCCGTTCACAATTCTGTATCTGTTACTCTATGCAACGTCCGCGCATGCCAGTCGGGCCTTGCGCAAAAGCTAAACTATGAAAGCCATACAAGTCCTTGTTCCAGGCGGCCCGGAACGTCTCGAGCTCGTCGAAACCCCTACGCCTAAGCCCGGCCCCGGGCAGGCCCTCGTCCGCCTCGCTGCCAGCGGGGTCAACTTCATCGACATCTATTTCCGTACCGGCCTCTATAAGTCGGACAACCCAATTGCCATCGGCAGTGAAGGCGCCGGCACGGTGGAATCGGTCGGCGACGGCGTTACCGAGTTCGCTCCCGGAGACCGCGTGGCATATGCCATGGCGCGCGGCTCTTACGCGGAGTACGCCACGGTGCCCGCCGCCCAACTCATCAAAATCCCCGATCATGTGGATTTCCATACGGCGGCAGGCGCCATGCTTCAAGGTATGACCGCTCACTATCTCACTCACTCCACCTACCCGCTGAAAGCCGGCGAAACGTGCCTGGTGCATGCCGCGGCCGGCGGTGCCGGAGGCTTGATTGTGCAGATGGCCAAGAATATCGGAGCGCGCGTGTTCGGCACGGTCTCAACCCCGGCCAAAGCCGCTATCGCGCGCGAGGCAGGCGCCGACGAAACCATCCTCTACACCGAACAGGAATTCGACGTCGAAGTGCGCCGGCTCACCGGTGGACGCGGCGTCGACGTGGTCTACGATTCCGTCGGCCAGACCACCTTCGACAAAAGCTTGAATTGCCTGCGCCCCCGCGGCATGATGGCGCTCTTCGGACAGTCCAGCGGTCCCGTGCCCCCTGTGGATCCGCTGGCTCTCGCCGCCAAGGGCTCGCTCTTTATGACCCGCGCCGGCCTCCCGAACTACCTTTTAACCCGTGAGGAACTGCTGTGGCGTGCCGGCGATGTGCTCAAGGCACTTGAGACCGGGAAGCTTCGCCTCCGCATCGACCGGACCTATCCCCTGGCCGATGCCGCGCAGGCGCATCGCGATCTGGAGTCACGAAAAACGGCCGGCAAGCTTCTCCTCACCATTGGCTGAGCCATGAAGCTGCAGACCAAGGTGACGCTGGGCTCCGTGCTGCTCGCGACCTTTATCGTCATCCTCGTCTCCAGCGTCGATCTGTACAGTTTCATGCAGCTCCGGCTGCAATCCACCTACGAGCGCGCCGAAACTATCAAGGATGCGGCGCGCTTCGCTGTCATCGATGCGCTCAACAGCCGGCGCGATGTGGCGGCGCCGGAGGCGCTGCGCGCCTCGGAACTTAAGTTCCGCCTGCTGAACCTGATGCGCCTGCCCAACGGCGTGTTCTCCATTGACGTGGTGAGCGCCGAAAATCTGGATGTCATCGCCAGTACCCTCCCTAACCGCATCGCCACCAAAGCTGCGGATGCCGATTTCGGCAAATTGGTCCGCGAACGCAGCTGGCTTCAGCAGGTGAATGCACTGGTCTTCAGCGAGGGCCGCTATTACATGCTGCAGGACCCGGTGGGCTCCAACGATAAGGTGCTCTTCTGGGTTCAAGTGGTGATTTACCCGGCGCTGATCCACCCCACGCTCACCGAAACGCTCTACCAGAAGCTCGGCGTCGCCGTACTGTCCATTGCCGGCGCGGTGTTCGTGACCTTCCTGTTCTCCATGGCCCTGTTCCGCGCCCTGGGACACATCGGCCAACTGCTCGACCGCTTCGCCAGTGGGGAATATGGCCCGGTGGATCCCGCTTCCGCCAATTCCGCCAAGGACGAACTGTCCGTCATGGCGTCCAAAGTAAACCTGCTAGGCGAGCGCCTGCGCGGCGCGCAGTACGAAGTGTCCGACCTGCGCGGCAATATCGATCACCTGTTGCAGGATCTGGAAGACGCAGTCTTCATTTTCAATCGCGATTTCCGACTCGTCTTTGCTTCCGGTTCAGTGGAAAAATTCCTCGGCCGCGACCGCGCCACCCTGCCCGGCCAGACCCTTTCCGCCGTATTTCCTCCGGCGACCTTCGTGGGGCTCCTGGTGGCGCAGGCCTCCGAAAACGGAGTCGCCGTCCGCAACCGGCGCGTGCCCACCGCCGTGCCCGGACAGACCGCGCCAGGCCCGGCTGTCGTACTGCTTTCCGTGGACACCCTGGAAGCGCACCCGGGCGGTAACGGCGGCAACGGCATCCTGGTGCGCTTGCGCGATGCCGAAGCCAAGCGCAAGATCGATCGCCAGCTGCAAACCGCAGATCGCCTCACCGCCATCAGCCGCATCTCCAGCGGCGTCGCCCACGAGGTGAAGAACCCGCTCAACGCCATTCTCCTGCACGTCGAAGTGGCGCGTTCCAAGCTCTCGCGCGGCGATACCGCTATCGAAGAGCAGATGGAAATCATCGCCCGCGAGATCCTCCGCCTCGACCGCGTCGTACGCACCTTCCTCGATTTCACTCGTCCGGTGGAACTGCAGCTGCAAACCGTGCCGATGCAGGAACTGGTGCGCGAGATTGTCGACCTCGCGCGCCCCCAAACCGCCGCCGGCAACATTACCGTCTCCGTGAAACAAGAGACCGAAGGCGTCGATGTCCGGGTAGATCGCGACCTGCTCAAACAGGCAGTGCTCAACGTCATGGTCAACGCCATGCAGGCGATGCCGCAGGGCGGCGAACTGCACTTCGAAGCCTCCACCACCCGCGACATGGCGGAGTTGCGGATCTCCGACACCGGACCGGGGATCCTGCCGGAGCTGCGCGAGAAAATTTTCCGCCTGTACTTCACTACCAAAACCCAGGGTTCGGGAATCGGTCTGGCCATGACCTTCCGGATCGTACAACTGCACGATGGTACAATCGATTTCACGAGCGAGCCCGGCAAAGGGACTACGTTTTTGATTCGCCTGCCCATCGCGGTGTGACCATGAAAAGCAAGGTACTGCTCACCGCCCTTCTCGCCATCCTGCTGGCCGGCTGCGACCTGCGCGGCAAGGGGAAGAATGTGGTACCCCCGGTGGCTCCCAAGCCGGCAGTCGTGCCCGTGGCGCCGCCGCCTCCGCCTGCTCCGCTTTCCACCCCGCAAACCAACGTGGTGCTGCCCAAGGAACAACCGCTGGACGAAGCGGCGCTGGTCACCCAGCCAGCGCCCCTGCCGGAACCGGCGCCCGCGGCGGGTCCGCCCGCTCGGCCTCGTACCAATCGGACGGCCACCCCGCCGGCTGCGCCGCCTCCGCCGGTCGCGGTCCCCACCGCGCCGGAACCGCGCGAAGCCGTACAGGAGATTGTCCCCGCCGCCGACATGAAGCGCTTGCAGGAACGCGCCCTGGCTCGCCGCGGCGAAGCTTCGCAAATCCTCAGCCGCATCGGCCGGCTCAACGGCACGCAACAAGGCGTCGCGGCCAGCATTCGCAACTTCCTTGCCCTCTCCGAACAGGCCGAGAAGTATAACGACATGCGCCAGGCAGACGCCCTGGCGGAGCGCGCACAGATTCTCGCCAAGGAACTGCAGAGTGGAAAATAACGCCTACGAACAGCGCCGGCTCTCCGTCGCCGCCGCGCTGCCAGAGCGCAAGCTCGATTGCCTGCTGGTCGCACATAGCCCCAACCTCCGCTATCTCTCCGGGTTCACCGGCAGCAGCGGACTCCTGCTGATTCTGCCGGAGCAGAGCATCCTCTTCACCGATCCGCGCTATACCATTCAGGCGGCGCAGGAATCCACCTGCAAAATCCGCATCGCCAAGGGACCGCTGGTGAAAGAGGTGATGGCCGCAATCGCCAAGGCGCGTCTGAAACGCATCGGCTTCGAGCCGGCACGCATGACCTGCGATATTTACGAGTCCATCAAATCGGGCCTGCCGCTGCGCGCCTCGCTAGAGCCGGTGAGCGGTTGGATCGAGGAATTGCGCATGGTGAAATCGCCGGAGGAACTGGCGTTGATTCGCCAGAGCGTGGACACCAATTCGCGCGCCTTCGAGCAGACGGTTTCGCGCATCAAGCCGGGCATCCGCGAAAGCGATCTGGCGGCCGAACTGGAATATCGCATGCGCCGCCAGGGCGCGGAGAAACCCGCGTTCGATACTATTGTCGCCACCGGCGTCCGTTCGGCGCTGCCGCATGCGCGGCCCGGCAGCGCCCGGCTCGGTGCGGGCGATCTGGTGGTGGTGGATATGGGTACGTTTCAAGAGGGCTACGCCAGCGATATGACGCGCATGCTCTCGGTGGGCACGCCCAGCACCAAGACCAGGCGCATGTATCGCGCCGTGTTGGAAGCGCAACTGGCTGCCATCGACGCGGTCCGCCCCGATGCGACCACGGCCAGTGTGGACCGCGCCGCCCGCCGCGTGCTGGCCAAGTACGGCTTGGCGCAGTATTTCATTCACTCCACCGGGCACGGCCTCGGCCTGGAAATTCACGAGCCGCCGCGCCTGGGGAAGCGCGACCGCAGCCGGCTGCGCGCTGGCATGGCAATCACCATCGAACCCGGCGCCTACATCGAGGGCTTCGGCGGCGTGCGTATCGAAGACACGGTCGTGGTCACGGCCAGTGGCTGCGAGATCCTTACTTCCACCCCGAAAGACCTGCACATTATTTAAGCGGCCGCGACGATGCGGGTTTTCAAAAAGCGCCGTGCTCTCGCGCTGGTGGCCAGCCGCCGGTTGCCCAACTGGCGCGCCGCGAACAGACGGAGCGGCCGCGCATCGTCCACCAGCGGTGCCAGCGCCGCCAGCCCATCCAATGCGTGCCCGATGGCCACGTTGCGGTACTCCGCTGTGGTGTAGACCGCTTCTTCCACCCGCATGATTGCGGGCAAGACCCGGGGGATCAAGGCGGGAATGGCGGTCGCGATGATGACGGCGCCTCGAATCGCGTTCGCCGCCGTAATCATGCTCGATCCCCAGACGTCGCTCAGATACCGGTCCAGAATCCGCTCAATTTTCGCCTGCTCGTCCACCCGCGCCAGATTCGCCAGCGTGAGCAGCGCATTCCATCGCAAGACCAGGTTTTCCTGGTCGAGCAGGGCCGCGAAGGAATCGAAATGCGGGTACAGCAATTCCGGTTCGCGCTCGCTCAGCATACGCAGCGCTTTGCTGGAATCGAGTCTGGCCGCTCCGCGCGAGGACCGGAGTCCGATCATTGCCTCGGCGACCCACTCGTCATTTCGTTCCATTGCTTCCGCCAATGGAACAGTCGCGGCAGAGGGCTTCAACTGGTTCCGCGGCACGCTTCGCACGGATTTTTCGGGCATAGGCCTGAACTGTATCTACACCCCGGCACCGCCGATTGCAAGCCTCGAAAGAATCGGCCTCGCGGCTATTGCGAGAGTTCCGGCACCGGACCGCCGGGCAGGCGACTGGCCCGCGTGTCCTGTACCACCCGCCAGGCACCGTCCAACTGCTTGCGGTAAACGCGAAGAAAAGAGCCTTCGTCGCTGACCGCTTTCTTGGTGGCGAAGTCGGTCATCCTCAACGCGTAGGAACCTTGCACGTAGCCATAATCGCCGCTCCTGGCCACTTCCACCCGCGCGGCATCGAACGTGAACGAAAAATTGCCGTCACGCACAATTTCCTTAAATGCCTCCCGAATGGCCTCGCGTCCCAGGGCCGGCGGCTGATTGGGAAGCATCAGCGTGGCGTCTTCCGCGTAGTGGGACATCACTCTTTCGGCATCATGCAACCGCCAGTGGCGCACCCACAGCACTTCCGCTTCGGCGATGCTCCGTACATCCGCATCGTGAGTATTACGAGCAGGCGGAGGCGTACATCCGACAAAGGCCAGCAGAAACACTCCGAAACCGAGCTGTACCTTCGAGCTGAACGTCATGGACGGGGTGTATACAAATATACCCGGATTGGGCCTCAAAAATGCGTCTTGACTTGAACCGCCGTCAGGCGCATATTTTGGTTGCAGACCCGTTTATCTGCAGCGGGTTCGGTACCTCCCTTCCGGAGGAATTACGAAGATAAGGAGGACGTTCATAGTACCAATACATCAGATGGGCGGCTTCCGGCTTCCTCATCGGACCCGTTGCGAATCCTGACGCGCTGACATCCTGTAAGGATGAGCGCCGCGGTCATCTGCACCGCCAGTCCCTCAGATTCGCAGCCGCAGACGTCCCAGGTGTCGGCGGCCGCCCTTTCGTTTCCGCCGCATTGTTCTTTGCCACGGCCCTCTCGCGCTACACTAGTCTTTCGATTTCCCAACCGTGAACGCCGTTGAATTCCAGGGTGTTTCGAAAAGCTACGCGATCTACGACGCGCCGGGCGACCGCCTCAAAGAGCTGCTCTCCCTAAACCGTCTGAAGCGCCACCAGGATTTCTGGGCGCTCCACGACGTCAGCTTTCAGGTCAAACGCGGCGAGACGTTTTGTATTGTCGGCGAGAATGGTTCCGGCAAAAGCACTTTGCTGCAAATGGTAGCCGGGATTCTGCATCCCACCTCCGGCAGTGTCGCCGTCAACGGGCGGGTGTCCGCCCTGCTGGAACTCGGCGCCGGCTTCAATCCCGAATTCAGCGGCCGGGACAACGTCTATCTCAACGGCTCCATTCTGGGCCTCACCACCCGCCAGATCGACCAGCGCTACAGGGACATCACCGCCTTCGCCGAAATCGGCAACTTCATCGACCAGCCGGTCAAAACCTATTCCAGCGGGATGGTGGTGCGCCTGGCCTTCGCCGTGGCGATTAATGTGGACCCTGAGATCCTGCTGGTGGACGAAGCGCTGGCGGTGGGCGACATCTACTTCCGGCAGCGCTGCATGCGCAAGGTCCACGAACTGCGGCAGCGCGGGATCACGATCATCTTCGTCTCGCACGCGGTCAGCGACGTGAAGGCCATCGGAGATCGCGTGCTTTGGCTGGATCACGGACGCATGGTCGATGTCGGCGAGCCCGACCGCGTCATCTCCAAATACCTGGCGGCGATGACCGAAAAAGATTCCAGCTACCTGCTGTCCAAATCCGTCGCCGAGCCTCAGGAGCGCAGCGGCGGACCGGTGATTGCGCCGGAGATTGTCGAAACGATCCCCAACATCGATCATCGTTTCGGCGACGGCCGCGCGCAGATCATCGGCATCGCGGTGCTCGACGAGCAGGGCCGGAATCTGGCCATGCTGGACCCGGGCACGCGCATCGTGGTGCGCATCAGTGTGCGTGCCTCGGGCGACATCGCCTTGCCCATTGTGGGTTTCATGCTGCGCAATCAACTGGGCATGGATTTTTCGGGCACCAACACGACGCGCGAGGGGTACGAACTGCCGCCGCTGCAGGCCGGCGACGTGACTACGGTGGATTTCTATCTCGATTTGCCGGAATTGTATCCGGCGTCGTTCTCTTTCTCGCCCGCCATCGCGGACGGGACCTTGATGGGGTATCAGATGTGCGATTGGATCGACAACGCCATCACGCTGCAAATGGGCCGTTCGGAGGCCCAGATTTACGGCTACCTCCACCTGCCCTGCCGCGTCGAAGTCAACGCGCGCATTCGCACGGAGCGTCAACTGGAGAATCACCTTGGCTGAGTTCACCGGCGAGCGCCTGATCCCCGGCGAGGTCGATGTCGATCTGCTGAACGAGCACATGGCGCGTTATCACTTCGCCATCCGACTGGCGCGCGGCAAGCGCGTGCTCGACGCCGGCTGCGGCGCCGGCTATGGCTCCGCCGCGCTGGCGGAAGTGGCCGAGCACGTCACCGGCTTCGATATCGCGCCCGAAGCCGTGGAGCATGCGCGCGCGCATTACCCGGCGGGAAACCTGGCGTTCGAACAGGCGTCCTGCACGGCGCTGCCTTATGACGACGGGCGCTTCGACCTGGTGGTCGCCTTTGAAGTGATCGAGCATCTGGAACACTGGCGCGAGTTTCTGCAGGAGGCGCGGCGCGTGCTGGCGCCTTCCGGCCAACTGATCGTTTCCACGCCGAATCGCCTGTATTACACGGAATCGCGCGGCACCGAAGGGGCCAACCCGTTCCATGTACACGAATTCGATTTCGAAGAATTCCATCGCGAGTTGCAGCAGTACTTCCCGCACGTTTCGATGTTCCTGGAAAATCACATCGAGGGCGTCACTTTCCAGCCGCACGAGCACGGGCATACGGTGGAGGCGCGCGTGGACAGCGCGGAGCCGGTCCCGGACGAGAGCCATTTCTTCCTGGCGGTGTGCGCGCACCGCCCGCAGATCGGCAATCCGACTTTTCTCTATGTGCCGCGCACCGCGAATGTGCTGCGCGAGCGGGAGCGCCACATCGGCAAACTCGAGGCCGAACTGGCCACCAAGGACGCGTGGCTGGAGAAGGCGCAAAGCGACCTTGTCGAATTCGACCGCCAGCATCAGCAACTGCTGGCCATGTTCCGCGAGCAGAAGGACGAGTTGGAACGCAGCAACCGTTGGGCGGAGGAGTTGAACGCTACCTTGCGAGGGACACGCGCGCGCGTCACCGAACTACAGGAGGAACTGGCGCGCGACCAGGAGAACGCAGCGAAAGTGGTGGCCGGCTACAACGCCAAGGTCGGGGCGCTCGAAGCCGAGAATCGCGAAAAGACCAAATGGGCGCAGGACACCGAAGTGCGTCTGACTGCCGAAATCAAACAACTGGCGGAGCAACACGCCACCGTGGTTGCCGCGCTGGAGCAGACCGAAGCGGACTTGCAGGAGCGCACCCAATGGGCCCTTCGCCTGGAGGAAGAGCGGCGGCAGTTGGAAGGCCAGCTCACCATGGTGCGCGCGTCGCGCTGGATTAAGCTGGGCCGCAAAGTAGGCTTGGGACCCGCGCTCTGACATGGCCTTTCTGAAACGCCTTCTCCGCGCTCTGCCTCTGCTTGTGCTGTCGCCCTTCCTGATGGCGATCAGCTTTGTCTGCCTGCTGGCCGCGCAACTGTTCGCACGCCGTGCGCCGCTGCCCGCCTCCCGCAAGCCGCGCAATCACGAGGCGAGTGTGGTCATTCCTAATTGGAATGGCAAGGAGTTACTGGCCAAATACATTCCCCACCTGATCGTGGCCATGTCCGGCCATCCGGATAACGAAATTCTGGTGGTGGACAACGGGTCCACCGATGGCAGCGCGGATTTCCTGCGCACCCAGTTCCCGCAGGTCAACGTGTTGGCGCTGCCCGAGAATCTGGGCTTCGGCGGCGGCTCCAACGCCGGTCTCCGCGCCGCGAAGAACGAGATTGTCGTGCTCCTGAACAGCGATATGCGGGTGGCGTCCGATTTTCTGGCGCCGTTGTTGGAGGGGTTTGAAGATCCCGAGGTATTCGCCGTTTCCTGCCAGATTTTCTTCAGCGACCCCACCAAGGTGCGCCAGGAGACCGGCCTGACGCAAGGCTGGTGGCAGGACGGTATGCTGCGCGTGCGCCATCGCGTCGACGAAGGGGTCACCGATCTCTTCCCCTGCTTTTATGGCGGCGGCGGGAGTTGCGCCTTCGATCGCGCGAAATTTCTCGAACTCGGTGGCTTCGATCCTCTGCTGGAGCCGTTCTACCTGGAAGATACCGAACTCAGCTACATGGCCTGGAAGCGCGGCTGGAAGGTGCTTTACCAGCCGCGCAGCGTCGTCTTTCACGAGCACCAGGGCACGATCGGCAAGAAGTTCACGCGCGACCACATCTATTCCGTGCTGAAGAAGAACTACGTGCTGTTCGCTTGGAAGAACATTCACGAGCTGCCGCGGCTAACGTCGCATTTCTTCTTCGCCTGGGCGGGCGCGGTGCTGACCGTCCTGTTCGGCGATGTCGATCTGCGCCCCAATCTGGGGTCGCTGTGGTGGGCGTTCCGGCAATTGCCGCAGGCCATGCGCTCGCGCGCCCGCGCCATTTCGCTGGCAGCCATCAGCGACACGGAGGCCTTCAAACGGCCGCTCGGCGGCTACTACCGCGACCGCTTCGCGCCCATGGGGCCGGAGCCCCAGCGCCTGAGCGTGCTCTTCGTTTCGCCGTATCCCATTTGCCCCCCGGTGCACGGCGGCGGCGTGTTCATGTACCAGACGCTGCGGGCGATGGTGACGCTCGCCGACGTGCACGTGGTGGAACTGCTGGACTGGCCGGGCCAGGAGAAGGATAACCTGGAATTACGCACCTTTTGCGCCAGCGCCGAGTGGCTGGTGCGTCCCAGCGGCAAGCCGAAGGGGATGGGATCGCTCGAGCCGCATGCCGTGCGCGAGTTCGCCAACGATGACCTGGAGTGGCTGCTGCATCGCCAGATGTACACCCGGCAGATCGATGTGCTGCAGTTGGAGTACACGCCGATGGCGCAGTACCGCGGCCAGTTCCGCCGCATCGCGGTCGCGCTGTTCGAGCACGATATATACTTCCAGTCCATCGGCCGTGGACTGGGCCATATGATTGGCATCTTCAGTGAAGCGAAGGCGCGCATCGAGTATCTGCGCGCGCTGCGCTACGAACTCGGCATGCTCTCCGCCTTCGATCAGGTGCAGGTGTGCACGCCGGCTAATCGTGATTATCTGCTGGGCTTCCAGCCCGCGCTCGCGCCGCGCATGCGGGCTGGATTGCGCGCGGGCATCGACACCGCGCGCTACCGATTCCAACCGCGCGGCCGCGAGCCCATGACCATGCTGTTCCTCGGCAGCTGGCGGCACGACCCCAATCGCGTGGCGGTGGAGTGGTTTGTGCGCAACGTGCTGCCGCTGGTGGTGGCGCAGGAGCCTTCGGCCAGGCTGGTAATTGTCGGCAGCGATCCGCCGCCCGAGCACACGTATGCGGATCACGCCGCGCATATGCAGATGCTCGGGTATGTGGAGGACGTACGCGAGGCGCTGGCGCGCTATGCGATTTTCGTCTGTCCGATTCTGAGCGGCAGCGGCGTGCGCGTGAAGCTGCTGGAGGCCTTCGCCGCCGGAATTCCGGTGGTGTCCACGGTGGTGGGCGCGGAAGGGCTGGCCGTCAAGGATGGCGAAGTATGCGCGCTGGCCGACGACCCGGCGGAGTTCGCGGCGAATGTGGTGGCGCTGCTGCGCGACCCCGAGCGCGCCGCGGCGATGGCGGAACGCGCGCGCCGCGAAGTGGAAGACGAATGGGACATGGGGACGATCACGCGCAGGCTGGTGGAGAGCTACCGCGAACTGGTGAAGGAGAAGCGCGCGTGAGCGGCCGGGCCGAAAGACGGTTGCTCCCTCACGATCGCGGCTCGGATGGGGGGTCTTACTGCTTGCCTTTCAGATCTTTCCTGAGGCGGCTTACAATATCGGTGGCCGTGCGATCCATATCCTTCGAACTCGCGCCTTTGGGCGGCTGGTACATCGACCACACGACCTGCCGCGACTTGGCGTCCACCAGAAAGACGGTGCCCTTGGAACGCCCGAACGTAGAGCGCAGTGACGGATCATCGAGCTTGTTCACGGTATCGCCCAGAATCGGGTTGAAACCTTCGTCCGCGAGCTTGTCCTTGGCGTCTTTGGCTGTTTCCGGCGGCGGCGCGGGCTTCGGCGCTTCCGGCGTGGGGAAAATCTCCTCCAGCCTCAGTTGGAAAGCTTCGCCAATCTGGTCAGTGAGTACCGCGTCAGCCAGTTTCGGATCGGTCGTGATCTGGAACACGTGGTCCGCGATCAGGCGGCTCGCCAGATACTGGTCCAGCCCTTTGGACATCTTAAGTACATACACTGTATGTACATCCGGCAGATCTGCCGCGCACACCAGCGCCGCTGAGCAGGAAAAGATTAGCGCAAGCCGCTTCATAGAACCCATGATATCGAGACGCGAGGCTCCGCGGAAAAGACGGACTCCCCGGGAACTTCATGTATAAGTCGCTCAGCATCACCGTCATCATCCCCTGCCTGAACGAGGAGCAGGGCATTGAAAGAGTGCTGCGCGCGATGCCGGACTTTGTCGACGAAGTCATCGTCGTGGACAACAATTCCACCGACCGCACCAGTGACGTGGCCGCCGCTCTGGGCGCGAAGGTGGTGCGCGAGAACGTGCGCGGGTACGGCCGCAGCTATAAGCGTGGTTTCGCCGAGGCTACCAGCGACCTCATTATCACGCTCGATGGCGACCACAGCTACCCCGTGGATGCCCTTTCCTACCTGATCGAGGCCTTCCTCCACTTGGGCGTGGATTTCCTGAACGCTTCCCGCTTCCCGGTGCGCGACCGCCAGGGCATGAGCGCGATCAACGAAATCGGCAATCTCGGGCTCTCGCTGGCCATGTCGCTGCTCTATTTCCGGTGGGTCCGCGATTCGCAGTCCGGCATGTGGGTTTTCCGCCGCTCGATATTGCAGGATATGAAGCTGGAATCGGACGGCATGGGCTTCAGCGAGGAAATCAAGATCGAAGCCGTGCGCAGCCCGCGCATCAAGTTCGGCGAGATCTCGATCATGTACAGTTCCCGCGTCGGCGAAACCAAGCTCAACCTCTGGCGCGACGGCTTCCAGAACCTGCTGCTGCTGTTCAAGAAACGCTTTTTCCGCTGAGCCCGCCGATGAAGATCAGTGCCATCGTGCCGGTGTGGAACGGCCGCGACCTGCTGGCGCGCCTGCTGAATTCGCTGGAAGCCCAGAGCCTGCCGGCCGCCGAGGTGTTGGTAATCGACAACGGCAGCACCGACGGGGCGCCGGACCTGGCGCGCGCGAGAGGAGCCCGCGTAATCACAATGGGGCGCAATGCCGGCTTTGCGCCGGCGGTCAATTGCGGGATTCGTGAGGCTGCTCACCCGCTACTGGCCATTTTGAACTCCGACGTGGAACTGGCTCCGGACTACCTGGAAAAACTCGCTGCCGCCGGCGCGCCTTTCGCCACCGGCAAGATCCTGGCGCCCGATGGACGCCTCGATGGCACCTTCGACCTCACCTGTCGCGGGGCCACCACCTGGCGCAGCGGAGCGGGACAACCCGATTCGCCCCCGTACGACCAGCCGCGCGCCATTCACTCGCCGCCCTGGACCGCGGTGCTGTATCGCGCCGAAGTCTTCCAGCAGGTTGGCTGGCTGGAAGAGAGCTTCGAATCGTACCTGGAAGATGCCGATTTCGGCTTGCGCTGCGCCGCGCAGGGGCTGAGCGGGCGATATGTGCCCGAGGCCCGCGCCATCCATCAGGGAAGCGCGACCCTGGGACGCTGGCACCCGGAGACGGTCCGGCGAATGGCCCGCAATCAGGTGCTGCTGGCTGCCCGCCACCGGCAGGGACGCGACCGGTGGCGGATCTTCGTGGCGCAGTTGCTCTGGGGGGCGGTGGCCGCCCGCCACGGAAACGGTCTGGCCTGGGCGCGCGGCAAATGGCAGGGCATTCGGCAAAGGTCCGCTCTCAGCCGGCAGAATCTACCGGATGGGGTCGCCCGGTTAGAACAGATCCTGCAAGAGAACGAGCGTTTTATTCGCGCGCATAGTACGGATCCATACTGGAGCCTGTATTTCCATCTCACCGGTGGGGCAAAGTGACACATGGCTGAAGTGGGCATTATCATCGTCACTTATAATTCCGCCAAAGAGATCGGCCCGTGCCTTGACGCGGCGCTCACGACCGGGGCGGAGATCGTCGTCGTGGACAACGCGTCCCACGACAGCACGGCGGACG
Organism: Candidatus Solibacter sp.; assembly: GCA_039934035.1. Classification (GTDB taxonomy): domain Bacteria; phylum Acidobacteriota; class Terriglobia; order Bryobacterales; family Bryobacteraceae; genus Solibacter. The sequence continues at coordinate 62,419 of JBDTMZ010000102.1, forward strand.
AGGTCAGCCTCCGCAGCGTGCGCTGGATCGCGAATCCCGAAAATCGCGGCTTCGCAGCTGCTGTAAATCAAGGGGTTAGGGCTCTGGACTGCCCGTACGTGCTGCTGCTCAATCCAGACGCGGTGATCCGCACGCCGTTGGACGCGCTGCGGGAAGCGTGCGACCTTCCCGGATCGGCGGGTGCTTGCGGACAATTGGTGGGAAGGGACGGCCTTCCACAGACCGGTTTTAATGTCCGCCGCCTGCCCACGCCGGCCGCCCTGGCTTTGGAAGCTCTGTTGCTAAACAGAGTCTGGCCAGCGAATCCCGTGAATCGACGGTACCGCTGCCTGGACTGGGATAGTTCCGTACGTTCGAAGGTGGAACAACCGGCCGGGGCGTTTTTGATGGTGCGCCGCGCAGTGTGGGAAGAGCTCGGAGGCCTGGATGAAGGCTACTTTCCCCTATGGTTCGAAGACGTGGACCTATGCTGCAGAATTCGGGACCGGGGGTTTAGTTTGTTTTATATCCCTGAGGTGGTCGCAGAACATACAGGCGGCCATTCGATCCCTGGACTGGCAGTAGAGAAGCGTGTAAATTACTGGTATCGTAGTTTACTAAGGTATTCAGCCAAGCACTTCCATCCGCACGCATTTCGAGCGGTGTGTCTGGCCGTCGTAACGGGCTCCTTTCTGCGCGGCATTGCGGAATCGGCCTTGCATTGCAGCTTAAGGCCCATCGCGGTATATGGGCGAGTGGCAACACTGGCAGGTCGTAGTCTGTTTCGCAGGTTGTAAGCAGTAACGCACATTCAAGTTCTCAGGTTCGAGTTCATGGCGCATCACGACGTCGTCTCCGTCACGATAGTGACTTATAATAGCGGCCGTTTTATCAAGCGGTGCCTGGAATCCGTTCTGGCGCAACGCTATCCGCTGAAAGAAATCATCATCGTTGACAACGCATCGGCCGATGGCACGGTGGATATCCTTGAACAGTTCGAGGATCGCTGCACGGTTTACTACAACGACGACAACGTGGGGTTCGCCGCTGCCCAGAATCAGGCGATCCGGCTCTCTAACGGCGAATGGATCCTGACGCTGAATCCCGATGTCCTGCTGCTGCCGAATTTTATTCAGGCGCTGGTGGATGGGGGACAGTTCGACCCGAAGATCGGCTCCGTCTGCGGCAAGCTGCTGACGATGACGAGCCACTTCGAAATTCCCGAGAAGCCCGTGGTGGATTCCACCGGCATCTACTTCAACCCCATGCTACGGCACCTGGACCGCGGCAGCCAGGAAGTGGACAACGGGCACTACCTGCAATACGAGTATGTATTCGGCGCCACAGCCGCGGCGGCGCTTTACCGTCGCGCCATGATCGACGACGTCGCGCTGGACGGCGAGTTCTTCGACCCCGATTTCTTCGTCTATCGCGAAGACGCGGACGTGGCCTGGCGCGCACAGTTGATGGGTTGGAAGTGCCTCTATGCGCCTTACGCGCGCGGCTATCATGTGCGCAAAGTGCTGCCCGGCAATCGCCGCGCCTTACCGCCCGAAATCAACATGCACTCAGTGAAGAACCGTTTCCTGATGCGCATCAAAAATATTTCCCCTGATCTTTACCGCCGCAACTGGTTCTCGATTACTGCCCGCGATTTGATGGTGGTGGCCTGCTGCGTTCTGTGGGAACACAGTTCGCTCAAAGCGTTCTGGCTGCTGGGTAAGCAATTCCCGCGCGTACTCGAGAAGCGCCGCAGAATTCAGGCAACGCGCCGCGTGGACGATCAGTACATGGCGAGCTGGTTTCAATACGCGCCGGTCAGTAAACAGGCGCCTAAGAAGATGGCGCGCACGCTTTCGCGCTCCGAAACCGCCAGAACGTAAGTGCGCATCGCAATTCTGGGCACGCGCGGCATTCCCGCCCACTACGGCGGGTTCGAAACCTTCGCCGAAGAACTCTCCACCCGCCTGGTGGACCGCGGTCATCAGGTCACGGTCTATTGCCGCAAGGAACATTCCGGCGCGATGTACCGGGGCGTGCATCTGAAGCATCTTCCCACCATTCGCCACAAGTATTTCGAGACCCTCGCGCACACCGCGGTTTCCACCTGGCACCTGCTGTTTCACCGCTGCGAGGCCGCGCTTTACTGCAACGGAGCCAACGCCATCTTCACTCCCTGGCCGCGCCTGCTGGGTATGCAGGTGGCGCTGAATGTGGATGGCATCGAGCGCAAACGCAAGAAGTGGAATCGCGCGGCCCGCGCCTGGTATCTGGTTTCGGAGTGGTTGAGCACTTTCTGTCCCACGGTGGTGATCACCGACGCGTTGACCATCGAGCAATACTACCGGGAGCGCTACGGCAAAGAGAGCGTATTCATTCCCTACGGCGCGGAGTTGGGTAGAGTGCCGACCGCAGCGGTGCTGGACGGGCTGGGATTGGAAAAGGGCCGCTACTTCCTCTACGTCAGCCGCCTGGAGCCGGAGAATCATGCCCTGGAAGTGCGTGAGGCGTTCGAGCAGGTGGAGACTCCGCTGAAGCTGGCGCTGATCGGCGACGCGCCGTACGCGGCGGAGTACATCGCCAAAGTGCGAGATACGCGCGATCCGCGCATCGCGATGCCCGGCGCGATTTATGGCGACGGCTATCACGAATTGGGCTCGCACTGCTTCGCGTATATTCACGCCACGGAAGTGGGCGGTACGCATCCCGCGTTGATTGAGGCGATGGGGCGCGGCGCGCTGGTGATCTACCGCAATACGCCGGAGAATGCCGAGGTCACGGGGCATGCCGGCGTGCCGTTCGAATCGGGCGAGTTGGCGGAGGCCATCCGTAGGGTGCTGGCGATGGAGGAAGCGGAGCGCGAGCGGCTGCGCGCGGCGGCCATGGCGATCGTGCGGGAACGCTATTCGTGGGACGCGGTCACGGACGCCTATGAGAAGCTGCTGATGGGGCTGCGGCGGTAAAGCGCGCGGGCTTTCAGAAGGCCGCGGCCTGAAGGCGGCGGCAGGGGCCCCACAAGCGGGCCAAACACTTTGGCGCTTTGCGGCTTGAGGAGCTACGTCTTCGGCCGGCAAGGACAGGGTCGAAAAAACGATGGCCTGTCCCACCACAGACTGAAGGGCGAGATGCCGGCCTGCACAAGGCTGGAGCCATGTGCCACTAGACCGGCCTGCCGTTGATCGTCACCTTTTCCAGCGCCAAGCCCTCCACGTGCTCCGCTACCGCCGTTTTGGCGGCGTTCTCGAACGTGCAGTTCTGGAGACGGATGTCGCGAATCGGGGCATTCGGGTAGCCGCGCAGCGACCATGCCATATTGCATTTCTTCACGCTGAGATTGACTACTTCCACGTCGCGCACCACCGGAGTGAACGACCCCTTCTCGCCTTCCTCGTAATAGAAATCGACCTCGATCGCCGCCTGCGCCACCTGCCCGCACTGCACATTCCGCAGGTAGACGTGCTCGATCACGCCGCCGCGAATCGCGTTGTCCTTGAAGCGCAGCACGCGGTCGAGGCTGGGACTGTCCATGCGGCAATCCTGCGCGAACACATTGCGGATATGGCCCGAGCATTCGCTGCCCAGGGTGACCCCGCCATGCCCGTCCTTCATCTCGCAATTCTGCACGATGACGTTTTCACTGGGAGCGTGCAGGCGCCGCCCGTCGGCATTGCGTCCGCTCTTGATCGCAATGCAATCGTCGCCGGTGTCGAACGTGCAGCCTTCGATCAGCACGTCGACGCAGGATTCGGGGTCGCAGCCATCGTTATTCGGGCCGTGAGTGTTCACAGTCACGTTGCGCACCGTGACGTTCCGGCAGAGCACCGGGTGCACCTCGTACATCGGCGAATTGGTGATGGTCACGTCCTCGATCAGCACATTGGTACAGCGGTAGGGCTGGACGAACATGGGGCGCAGATAATGGCCGTCGCCGAACCTGCGCTCGGCTACCGGCGTGCCCTTTTCGGCTAATTCCATGAGCAGCGCGCGCGCCTTGCGCTGATTGGGTTCGTCCGGCGCCGCGCCGCGCTTGCCTGCCCACGGCCACCAGTTTCGCTCGCTCGCCTGCCCGTCCAACGTGCCGCCGCCGGTGATGGCGATGTTCTGCTGGTCGAGCGCATAAATGAAGGGCGAGTAGTTCATCAGTTCCAGCCCTTCGAAGCGCGTCAGGACCATGGGATAGAGCGCCGGGTTCGGATCGAACCGGAGGGTGGCGCCTCTTGCGACCACCAGGTTGACGTTGCTCTTGAGGTGAATGGCGCCGGTGAGGCAAACGCCTTCTTTCACCACCACGCGTCCGCCGCCCGCTTTGTTGGCGGCTTCGATGGCGGCGCGGAACGCCGCGGTGCAGTCCGTCCGGCCGTCGGCCTTCCCGCCGAAACGGGTCACCTCGAAATCGCGGGTGGGGAATTTGGGCGCCTGAATGCGCTTCAGGATTTGCGGGTAGACGGCGGTCCAGGGGTTGGCCTCCGCCGCCCACGAACGCGCGCCGGTCAGCGTGCTTCCTGCGACGGTGGCGAGAGCCTGGCGGCGTGTCAAGATAGACATCTTGCACCGATGGTATGTCCCGGGCGAATGCGCGTCAAGCGCCGAATCGTTTAGTCGAGCTAAACGGACTGTTTCGGAATCTACGGTCCGGTACTGCCCTATAATTTGGTAGGACCATCTCATGCTCACCCTTGACAAATACTCAATTGGCGTCGGCGACCGTTTCGCTCATCAGGCTTTGGCACAATTGCAGGCTTGTATGATGGCGGCCGCGCGCGGGGTGAATGTCATCCCGGTCTGGAACAAATCGAATCGCGAGCACGGTATTGTAGGGTCGGAACCGTCCAGTGTCCGCGCGGCGGCCGATGCTGCGGTCACCCAATCCGGTTGGAAACTCCCCTACCACGTGGATGCCGATCACATCAATCTGACCACGGTCGATCGCTTCATCGACGCCAGCGATTTCTACACGCTGGACGTGGCCGCCAGCATCGGAGAGGCGCCGGAAGCCGAGCGCGTGGACCTGTTCGTGGCGCGTCACCCCGAACTACAGGGGACCCTTGCCATTCCGGGGATCGAGACGCCTTTTCAAATCGACGAAGCGGAAGTGCGGCGGATCGTTCATAAATACCTCGCCGCCGTCATGCAGGCGGGCGCGATCTACCGCCACGTGCACCAATACCGCGCAGGCCGCCCATTTATCACCGAGGTCTCGATGGACGAGACCGATGCGCCACAGACGCCGCCCGAGTTGCTGGTGATCCTGGCAGCTATCGCCGACGAGCGTATCCCCGTGCAGACCATCGCGCCGAAATTCACCGGCCGCTTCAACAAAGGCGTGGATTACGTGGGCGACGTCGCGCAGTTCGAGAAGGAATTCGGAGACGACCTGGCGGTGATCGCTTTCGCCATCGCGCAGTACGGGCTTCCCGGCAATCTCAAACTTAGCGTGCACTCGGGCAGCGACAAGTTTTCGATTTACGCCCCGATGCGCCGCGCGCTGCGCAGAACCGGCGCCGGCGTGCACCTGAAGACTGCCGGAACCACCTGGCTCGAGGAGTTGATCGGGCTGGCGGAAGCCGGTGGCGATGGACTGGAACTCGCAAAGAAAGTCTACGCGAAGGCGTTCGAAAATCGCGAGGCGCTCTGCGAGCCGTATGCCGCGGTGATCGATATCGACCCGGCGAAACTGCCCGGCCCGGCGGCGGTGAACCACTGGACTTCGCAACAGTACACCTCCGCGCTGCGCCACGACCAGACCAACCGCGGATTCAACGCCGACTTCCGCCAGTTGCTGCATGTAGGCTTCAAGGTGGCGGCCAAGATGGGCGACCAATATCTGCACATGTTGGATGTGTGTGAGGCCAGCATTTCGCGTAATGTGACGACGAATCTGTTCGACCGCCACATCGTGCCGCTGTTTCTTGCTGAATGAGGGCCGCGCGGCGGCCACCCGCCCACTGCCTTCAAAATAGACACTCCCGGTGCCCTGTCCTACGATGAAAGGAGTGTCCGCTCCTTTCCGATCGTACGTCCTGGTATCCCGCGACCAGATCGCGCGCAATTACCGCAATGTCTGCCAGGTGGTTGGCCCCCATGTGGAAGTGGCCTGCGTGGTCAAGGCCGATGCCTACGGCCACGGCGCTCTCGAAGTGGCGCGTGTCTTGTGTGCCGAAGGCGCCCGCTGGCTGGCGGTGAGTTCCGTGGACGAAGGCGTGCAACTGCGGCACAGCGGCATTCACGGCGCGCGCATCCTGGTGATGGGCGGCTTCCTGCCTTTTGAAAGCGACGCGGTGGTGGAATTCGACCTCACCCCCGCCGTACATTCCCTGCAGCAAATTCGCGACGTGGACCGCCTGGCAGCCACTTGGGGGAAACCGGTCTCGTACCACCTGAAAATCGATTCCGGAATGGGACGGCTGGGCACGCGGGCCAGCGCGGCGGAAATTCTGCAGACCCTGGCCGAGGCGCGGCACGCCCGCCTGGAAGGTCTGATGACGCATTTCGCGTCGGCGGCGGACTACAGTTCGGCGCAGACCGAAGAGCAGTTGCGCTACTTTCACGAAATCGGCGAGGCACTGCGCGGCGGTGGCATTCATGTGCCGCATCTTCACACGTCGAGCACCAACGCGATCGGGTACGGGCGGACGGATGGCTGGCACACCCTGGTGCGCGCCGGACATGCGCTCTACGGTTACGTCTCCCCCGCGCGCGGCGATGCGCCCGCGCAGCGCTTGCAGGTAAAGCCGGCGCTCACCTGGAAGGCCAAGATTCTGGCCGTGAAAGACCTACCGGAGGGAGCCTTGGTGGGCTATGGCGGCAGTTTCCGCGCGCCGCGTCCGATGCGCGTTGGAATTCTGGGCGCGGGCTATGCCGATGGCATTTTTCATCGGCTGTCGAACCGCGGCCGGGTGATTGCCGATGGCAAATTGACGCCCATCCTCGGCACCGTCTCGATGGACCTGACGACCATCGACCTCAGCCACACCACCGCGCTTAGTCCTGGCGACGACGTGACCCTGCTGGGGACAGAGGGGGAGGCCTCTATCGACGCCCAGCAAATCGCCAAGGTCGCCGGCACGATTTCCTACAACATTCTGTGCAGCATCAGTGCCCGGGTACGCCGTGTCTATGTCTAACGCGCGGCTGTACGTCTGCAAACTCTGAACGGCATCGAAATTGCAAGTAGGCCCACGAGTTTGAATGGCGATGCGGAAATGCAGTGATAGAATGGAGGACAGATGAGCTTACTGTCGCACAGACTGCAGTTAAAGGTAGCGCAGAAGCAGATTCTAACTCCGGGCCTCGTGCAGATGGTCACGATCCTCCAGCTTAACCGGCTGGAATTAAAGGAGATGGTGACCCAGGAGATCGTACAGAACCCGGTGCTCGAAGAATCTACCAACGAGCCTGGGGAAGAGATCACTCCCGAGGAACTGCTACCCCTCCTCGAAGCCGAACAGTTTCACGATCCCGCCGATCGACAGCTGTTGGAAGCCGCCGTATTGAGCGACGCCAACTCGGTGGACGGAGACGCGGGCAGTGCAATCAACGGCAATTTGTTCCCCGATGCCGAGGAATCGGCAGCCGCGCAGGTGGTGGCGGAGAACGATCAAATCGCGGTCAACGATCCGCTGGCGGAGCCGCCGGCGGCCACAGATCCGTTCGATGAAATCGATTTCGGCAGCTTTTTCGACGACTACCTGGACCCAGGCTATAAGAGTCCGGCCTCGGAAAGCGTAGAAAAGCCCTCCTTCGAGACGTTCCTGTCTTCGCCGGTGACGTTGGGCGATTACCTGCGGTCGCAGTTGAGCGTCAGCGTAATTACCGAGGAAGTGCGCAACGCGGCGGAATCCATCATCGGCAACCTGGACGAGGACGGGTATCTTACGGCTTCGCTGGAAGAAATTGCCACGGTGGGCGAGCTCACGCCAGAGCAGGTGGAGCAGGGGCTGAAGGCAGTGCAATCGCTCGATCCGGCGGGCGTGGCGGCGCGCAATTTGCGCGAATGCCTGTTATTGCAGATCGAAAGCGTGAACGGGCGTGGCGGCGTGGCGTGGCAGATTGTCTCCAGCTACCTGCGCCTGATGGAAACGCGCCAGTACAAGGAAATGGTGAAGGTGCTGGGGCGGCCGATGGAGCACATCGAAATCGCCGTCCGCATGATTCAACGCCTCAATCCCCGCCCGGGTTTGCGCTATTCGGGCGCCGGTGCGCGAATCGTGGAGCCGGACGTTTTCTTCACCAAGGATGGCGACGATTACATCATTCAGATGAATGATGAAGACGTTCCGCAGTTGCGCCTCAATGCCCAGTACCGCAAGATGCTGGACCGCGAGAACGGCGCCACCAAGGAAGTCCGCGATTACGTGCGCGAACGCTACACATCGGCCATCCAGCTGATGAAGAATATCGAGCAGCGCAAGCAGACGATTCTCAAGGTTTGCCAGGCTATCGTGCGCCGCCAGACGGAGTTTCTGAGTCACGGGCTGGATTACCTCAAGCCCATGATGATTAAAGAGGTCGCGGAGGAAGTGGGCGTGCACCCTTCCACCGTGAGCCGCGCCGTCGCCAGCAAATACGTGCACACGCCGCAGGGCGTTTACGAACTCCGCTACTTCTTCTCCGAAGCGGTACAGGGTCCGCTGGGAGGTGGCACGCCGCTGCTGCTGCTCAAGCGAAAGGTGAAGAAGATGATCGAGGACGAAGACCGCTCCAAACCGCTCACCGACGAGCAGATCACTGCGATGCTTTGCAACGAGGGGATCAACGTGACCCGCCGCACCGTGGCGAAATACCGGGAAGACATGAAAATTCCTTCCACCCATCAGCGTCGCGTGCGCGTCTAGTGTACGCGGCCAACGCGGCCCTATTCGAGTTATAAATGAGGTAGGGGATGTTGCCGGCCCCGACGAGGTGTTTCATGAAGATCGCGTACACCGGTAGGCAAGTAGAACTAGCTCCAGCCCAGTTGAAGAAGCTCGAAGCCCGGTTTGCAAAAGTCGGGAAACTGCTGGATGGCAAGGAAGAGCGCGACGCCCATGTGGTGCTTTCCCTGGAACGCAAGACCCATAAAGCGGAAGTGACCATCAACTATTACGGTCAGCAACTGGTCGGTTTGGGGAGCAGCGCCGACCTGTTCACGGCAATCAACGAAGCCACCGAGAAACTGGAGAAGCAGAGCGTGAAGGCGCGCACCAAATGGCGTGATGCCAAGCGCACGCCGCGCCAGCCTGCGCCCGAGACGGAGCCGGAGAAGGCCGTCGCGGCCGAGGTAGAAGAGGAGCCGGCCCAGCAAATCTACAAATTGAAACCTGCGGCCAAACGCAAGCCGATGACGGTGGAAGAAGCCGTCCTCGAAATGGATAAGTCGCAGAACTATCTGGTGTATCGCGATGCGCAGACCGATCGGGTCAGCGTACTTTTGCGGCGTAAAGACGGCCATTTCGACCTGGTCGAGGGATAACCCCGTTCCATGCCGCGCAAAAAAGTCGCCGCCGCCAAGCCCGGCCCGCACAAACCGGAACTGGTCATCATCACCGGCTTAAGTGGATCGGGCAAAGGTTCCGTGTTGAAGGCCCTCGAAGACCTGGGCTTTTACGCGGTGGACAATCTGCCCGTAGAGCTGATCCCGAAATTCTCGGAATTGACCGGCAACAATCCGACTATTCGGGCCGCAGCTCTGGTGGTGGACATTCGCGAGGGTGCGGGGCTGAAAGCGTTCCCCAAGGTGTTTAAAGCGATCGCGAAAACCGTGACCGCGCGGCTGGTCTTTCTGGAGGCGGACGATGAGGCGATCGTCCGCCGCTTCAGTGAGACCCGGCGCCCTCACCCCCTGGGGACCGGCAAATCCATCACACGGAGCATCGAGAGCGAACGCGCCGAACTGGCGCCGATTCGCTCCATGGCAGACCTGATCATCAATACCTCGCGGTTCACCGTTCACCAACTGCGCGATTTCATCGGGGAACGTTTTCGCGGGCAGCGTGAGCAAGGCGCGGTGCAAATTTACGTTACCAGTTTCGGCTTCCGCAACGGAGTACCCTCCGATGCCGACCTGGTGTTCGACGTGCGCTTTCTGCCCAACCCCAATTACGTTCCACGGTTCAAGAATCTTACTGGAAAGAACCCGGGTGTCGCAAAATATATCCGTTCATTTCCACAGACTGCCGAATTTATGAACCGCATCAAGGAACTATTGTTGTTTCTTCTGCCGCATTATGTTCGCGAAGGCAAGAGTTATCTGACCATCGCGTTTGGCTGCACGGGCGGACAACACCGGTCTGTCATGATCGCCGACGAAGTACGCATGGCGCTCGCCGGGTCCGGCTACAAGGCCAAGGTGAACCACAGGGATATCCCTAAGGACCCGCCGCAAAAGTCCTAGAACGCCCCCTACTGGCTTTGTGCGTACCTCCGTCGTTCATTAGTGCCGCCTTAGTTAGTACATCCCGATACAGTTACAAACATTTACCGCCGATTCTTATCCCGTTGGAGATAACTTTTTCTGTACCTGGGGTTCTAATTGGTATCGTCCCTGTTACAAATGGGAAATGCGCCATGCGACTAGCGGGTATCCTCGGTAGTAGCCTGCTGTTTGCCGGGCTGGCATTCGGCGGTGCCCAAGCGAATTTCGATCCGGACCAGAATATCTGGAGCCTTTCCAACGGTCTCATCCGCGCCACGTTTCAACTTACTCCGTCCGGCAATTTCCTGACCAACGATCTTTCCGGTTTGCAGACGGGAGACCGCTGGGTCGCGGCTGACGGCCGTCCGAACTCAGTGATCCGCCTGCAGACCGAGACTGATTCGTTTGACGCGGAAACGCAATTTTCCCTGGTCGGCCAATACGCCGAGAGCCTCAGCCCCGGCGGCGTGCGCCAGTTCATCGTCTTGCGGGACGTCCAGCAGCGGGCACTGCTCACCGTCGTATTGGACCTCTATGGGGATTACCCGGTTCTGCGCTACAGCGTCAAGTACAAGAATCTGACCCCTGCGTCCACTCACGTCACCTGGGTAAATATGGCCCCGTGGACCTTCGCCGATCTGGGCAAGCGCTACGCGGCCTTCCGCGTCAATCAGTGGAACGTGACATCCAGGCCGGATGATTTTCAGCCGCTGCTGAGCCTGCTGGACACCCTCGGTACCGGTGTGGATCTCAATTCCGGGTCCGACGGCCGGCAGTGCGGTTGGCTGGCGGTGCGCGATAGCGAGCAGCGCGGTCTTTTCATTGGCTGGGAATTCGACGGGTTGACCAAGACCACGGTGCGGCAGGATGGCGCGAAGGGGTATCTGCAACTGGCGTCCTCCATCTTGAATCTGAATCATCCGGTGGAGACGAATGGCGAATTCCAGATCCCCGCCGGCTTCATCGGTCTCTTCCACGGCGATTGGGATGAGGCCGGCTATCGCACACAGCGCTATGTGGAAGGCGTGCTGGCGCGGCCCGCGCCGGGTGCCAAATCGTTCCCCTATGTTTCGTGGGACTCCTGGGGATACCAGGATAAGATCGACGAACAGACGCTGCGGCGCAATGCCGATCTCGCGGCCGCCATTGGGGTGCAACTGTTCACCGTGGACCTGGGCTGGGCGCGGGGCATTGGCGACTGGCAAGCCGATGCCGCCAAGTTCCCCAGCGGACTGGGCGCGCTGGCCGATTACGTTCACTCGCTCGGCATGAAGTTCGGCCTGCATTTCGCGCTAGCGGAAGCCGACCCGGCCAGCCAGGTGTTGAAAGACAATCCGGATTGGACCGCCACCGATGTCAGCAACTATTTTGGCGCCAATGGTCTCTGTCTTTCCAACAAGCCCACGCAGGAATGGCTGATCCAGGAAGCCATTCGGATGATCGACGAATACCATGTCGATTGGATTCTGCAGGACGGCCAGAACATGGTCAAACAGTGCACCAAGACCACCCACACCCACGACCCTGCCGACAGCAACTACTCCAATGCCGTGCAGGGCATCAATGCCGTGGTGGCCGCCATCCAGCAGGCCCGGCCGCATGTGCTCTGGGAGAATTGCGAGAACGGCGGCAACATGATGACGTTTAACATGGTGAAAAACTATGTCACGTCGATCACCAACGATGCCTCCGGCGCGCTGGCCTCGCGCCGCGCGGTCTATGGCGCCACCTACCCCTTCCCCCCGCGCTACGCGGAACGCTACATGCCGGAATCCGACGGTTTCACGCCCTACGCCACTCACAGCTATCGCTTTGGCGGACCCTGGGTGTTGATGAATAAGCTGGCGGAACTGCCCGCCGAAAATGTCGCCTTCCTGCAGAGCCAGATTCAGCTATACAAGAACCAGCGAAGCGATATTTCGGCCGGCAAGGTGTTCCACATCCTGTCGCCCGGCTTCAACGCCACCGACGCCATTCAGAGTTACAACGAAGCCACGGATACGGCCCTTGCGGTGGTCACGCGCGCCGCCGGCGGCGGTCCGTCCTACACACTCCGCCCGAGAGGCTTGCAGCCCGGCCAGCGCTACACGGTGTCGTTTGAAATCGATTCATCGGTGTATTCGCAGACCGGCGCGCAATTGATGTCCAACGGCGTGCGTGTGCTGTTGCCGAAGCCCTACAGTTCAGAAGTCGTGCACGTGGAACCGCAGTAGCCCCACGCCCACGATGTGAATGTCCTAGAGAATGTACCGGCTGAGATCCTGATCTTTGACGATGTCGGCCAGTTGCTTGCGCACGTACGCCGCATCCACCTTGACCGTCTTCTTCTTCAGGTCGGGCCCCGCGAATGACACCTCTTCCAGCAGTTTCTCCATGATGGTGTGCAAGCGCCGGGCGCCGATATTCTCGCTGGATTCGTTGACCTGCGCGGCATACTTCGCCACTTCCTCCAGCGCATCGTCGCCGAAAGTCAGTTTGATCCCTTCGGTTTCGAGCAGCGCGGTGTACTGCTTGGCCAGCGCATTCTTCGGCTCCTTCAGGATCCGGATGAAATCTTCCACTGACAACGATTTGAGTTCGACCCGAATCGGGAACCGGCCCTGCAACTCGGGAATCATGTCGGAGGGCTTGGACACGTGGAATGCGCCCGCCGCGATAAACAGAATGTGGTCCGTGCGCACGAAGCCGTAGCGCGTATTGACCGTGGTGCCTTCCACAATCGGCAGGATGTCGCGCTGTACGCCTTCGCGGCTCACGTCGGGACCATGGCCGCTTTCCCGCCCGGCAATCTTATCGATTTCGTCCAGAAAGATGATGCCGCTAGATTCCACGCGCTCTAATGCGGCGCGCGTCACCTGGTCCATATCGATGAGCTTGCTCTCTTCCTCCTGCACCAGGTAATCCAGGCCTTCGGCGACGCGCATTTTTCGGCTGCGCGATTTCTGGCCGAACAGATTGGGCAGCATGTCCTTGAGGTTGATGCCCATTTCTTCCATGCCGGTATTGGTGGTGATCTCGAACGACGGTGCGCGATCCTTGACCTCGATTTCCACCATGCGCTCGTCCAGTTTGCCTTCGCGCAGGCGTTCGCGCAACTTCTCGCGGGTGCGTTCGGTGCTTTCGCTGGGCTCGGAGCCCGGGGGCATCAGCAGATCGAGCAGGCGGTCTTCCGCGTTGACCTCTGCGCGGTCGGCCACTTCATCCAGGCGCTCTTCGCGCACCATATCGATCGCGATGTCCACCAAGTCGCGGATCATCGATTCCACATCACGCCCGACGTAACCCACTTCGGTGAATTTGCTGGCCTCCACCTTGAGGAACGGCGAGTTGGCCAAGCGCGCGAGACGCCGCGCCAGTTCGGTCTTGCCCACGCCCGTGGGGCCGATCATGAGGATATTCTTCGGCATCACCTCTTCGGCCATTTCGGGAGGGAGTTTCTGGCGCCGGATGCGGTTGCGCAAAGCGATGGCGACAGCGCGCTTCGCGTCGGCCTGACCCACGACGTGCTTATCCAATTCGCGCACAATTTCGCGGGGAGTCAATTCATCAAGTAGGGGTTCTTCGTCCACATTCTGCCCGGGAAGGTAGATGACCATGTTATTCGAGCTCCTCGAAAACTACGTTCGAATTCGTATAGATGCAGATTTCGCCTGCGATCTTCATGGACTCTTCGGCAATCCGTCGGGCAGAGAGCTTGGTATTCCGAAGCAGGGCGGTAGCCGCGGCGGTGGCAAAGGGACCGCCGGAACCGATGGCCATCACGCCCTCGTCCGGTTCGATCACGTCCCCATTGCCGCTCACCAGGTAGACATTCTTGTTGTCGGCCACCAGCAGCAGCGCTTCCAGATGACGCAGGGCGCGGTCGGTGCGCCAGTCTTTGGCGAGTTCCACGACCGAACGCGGCAGGTTGCCGTTGAACTGTTCCAGCTTGGTTTCAAAGCGGGAGAAGAGCGCGAAGGCATCGGCAGTTGACCCGGCAAAGCCGGCCAGAATCTTCTCGTTGTAAAGGCGGCGCAATTTGCGCGCGGAACTCTTCAGTACCTCTCCGCCGAGGCTCACCTGTCCGTCTCCGGCCATCACTACTTTGTTGTCGCGACGGACGCAGAGCACCGTCGTCGATCGGATTTTCTCTCGCATTGTGTGTGTTGTAACCCTATTTTAGCGCAGGGACGGGCCGCCCTACCGAAACGTAACGTCGGTACCGCTCCGGACGATAGAATGACGTGCGAAAGCGTCGCTTTTTGCAGGGAAGTCCGTGCGAAACTGTGCCCCGCGGCTTTCCTCGCGCGCCAGTGCGCAACGGGCGATCAGCAGTGCCACATCCCGCACGTTCTGCTCTTCGGGCGATTGCGCGAGATGCGCCTCGAGTTCCGCGATGGCGTCCCGCAGGCCCGCGGCGGAGCGTACGATGCCGCAATTCTCCCAGGCGATGCGTTGCACCACGTTGAGGCTGGGCATCACCACGGGCAGCGGCCGCTGCTCCACCCGCGCCGGCGAGGCGGCGGCCGTCTCCCGCATCGCACGGCCGGCGCGTATGCCGAAGACCACGCCTTCCAGCAGGGAATTGCTGGCCAGACGGTTGGCCCCGTGGACTCCTGTGCAAGCGGCTTCCCCGGCGGCGAAGAGGCGCGGCACATTGGTGCGCCCCTCCAAATCGGTGCGTACGCCGCCCATCGCATAGTGCGCCGCCGGAGCCACGGGAGCGGGACACCGTCCGATATTCACCCCATGCAGCAGACACGTCTCGAAAATCCGCGGGAAGCGTTCGCGGATGAACGCTTCGCCCCGATGGGTGATGTCGAGCAGCACGTGCGGCGCGCCGGTGCGCGTCATCTCGCTGACGATGGCGCGCGCCACCACGTCGCGCGGCGCCAGTTCCTTGAGGGGGTGGTAGCGCTCCATGAAGCGCTCTCCCAGCGTATTCAGCAGCAGTGCGCCTTCACCGCGCAGCGCTTCGGAAAGCAGGAAGCGCGGCGCCCCATCCACGGCGAGCGCGGTGGGGTGAAACTGGACGAACTCGATATCGCTGATTTCGGCGCCAGCGCGGTAGGCCATGGCGGCGCCATCGCCGGTGGCCACTTCCGGATTGGTCGTGTTGAGGAAGACCCGGCCCAGGCCGCCGGTGGCCAGCAGCACGGCGCGCGCGTAGATGGGAAATTCCACTTCCGCCTTGGCGTCCCAGGTCATCGCGCCCGTCACGCCGTCGTCCAGCAACAACTCGGTGGTGGCCGCGTAGCTGCGAAACGTGATGTTGGGCAGCGTACATGCCTTCTGGTAGAGCGTGCGGGCAATCTCGCGGCCGGTGGAATCGCCATGCGCATGCAGAATGCGGTCGCGGCTGTGAGCGCCCTCGCGCGTGAAAGCCAGCTTATTGCCCTCGCGGTCGAAGGCAGCGCCCCATTCGATCAACTCCTGAATGGCCGCGGGACCCTCTTCCACCAGGGTGCGCACTGCTACGCGATCACACAGTCCGTCGCCGGCGTAGAGGGTGTCCTGCTCGTGCAGTTCCACCTCATCGTCGTCGCTAAGCGCGACCGCAATGCCGCCCTGCGCGTATTCCGAGGAGGATTCCCTGAGGCTGTCTTTGGCGACTACCAGCACCGTTCCCGCTTCCGCGAGTTCGATGGCGGCGCGCAATCCGGCAACTCCAGCTCCGATGACAAGAAAATCCGGATTCATCCGTCACTTGCCAGCATAGCAGGGGCGGTGCTGTGTACATTGGTTGCAGGGGGAACACGGATGATCTTCGATGCCATTCGCAAAGGGAATGCGGATGATGTGCGCGCCCTACTCGCCGCCCGGCCGGACCTGGCGCTGGCGCGTACCGCCGAAGGGGCCAGCACGGTGCTATGGGCTGTCTACACGCAACATGCCGACCTTGCGCCGCTGCTGCTGGAAGGGCGCGCCCCCGATTTCTTCGAAGCCTGCGCGCTGGGCGCGACAGACCGGGTTCAGGAGCTGGTGAACGCGGATCCGGCGCTGGCCAACCAACACTCCGGCGACGGTTTCACGGGCCTCGGCTTCGCCGCCTTCTTTGGACACGAGGCGGTGGCGCGCGCGCTGCTGGCCGCTGGCGCGGACCCCAATCTGGCCGCCGCCAACGCGCTGGGCGTCTCTCCGCTGCACTCGGCGTGCGCATCGCGCTCGATGGGTTTGGTGGAACTGCTGCTGGCGAATGGCGCGGATCCCAACGCCGTGGAAGGCGCCGGCTTGACGCCGCTTCACACCGCCGCGGGGGGCGGCAATCGCGAGATTGTCGATCTGCTGTTGAAGGCCGGAGCGGATCGCACGAGGCGCGCGAACGACGGCAGCACGCCCGCCGATACCGCGCGCAAGTTTGTTCACCCCGACCTTACCGCGGAATTGGATGTCGCCTGACCGTTACCTCTTCGTACCGGCAGCGATCCAGGGAGCACCCGTGGTTTCATGCCGGCTGAAATGCATCACTAAGGCCACTGCGGAACCCAGTACGATCGCGGCGGGAAGGAAATACCGCAGCGCGGGAATGCCGATCAGGAAGATTAGTATGCTAATCCCTGCGAACAGCGATCCCGCTACGCCCCCGCCGCCCTGTATCTTGGACAAGTTGATTTGCGGAGTGCGAACGCTTCCGGCATGCGGTACCTTCCACTCGGACACTATCACATTAAGAGCTTCTGTGACGCCACATGGTAAAAATGGTTGTATGCCCACTTATCAGGTTGAAACGCCCCAGCGGTGTTATGCCGCCATTGTCGAACGCGGCGTAATCGGCCGGGCGGCGCAGTATATCCCCCCGAAAACCGGGAAGATTTTCGTGGTGACCACTGAGGATGTGTGGCATCACGCCGGCGCGGCGTTGGCCGCCGGACTGGAAGGCTTCTCCTATCACGTGCTCCACCTTCCGGGCGGCGAGGAACACAAACGCCTGCAGCATGTGGAAGAACTGGCGGAACAGATGGTGCGCCTGGGCGGCGATCGCTCCAGCATGGTGATCGCCTATGGAGGCGGCATCGTCAACGACATGGCCGGCTTCCTTGCCGCCATCTTCATGCGCGGCATTCCCGTGCTGCAAATCCCGACTACCCTGCTGGCGCAGGTGGACGCGGCCATGGGCGGCAAGACCGCGGTCAACCTGGTCAGCGGTAAGAATCTGATTGGCAGCTTTCATCAGCCCATCGCGGTGCTCACCGATCCCGCCATTCTCCACTCGCTGCCGGAACGCGAATACCGCGCCGGACTTTACGAGATTCTCAAAGCCGGCATCATTCGCGAGCGCGAACTCTTCACTTATCTGGTGGAAAACAGCGCCGCCGTACTTGCGCGCCGCCAGGATGCGGTGGACCACATCATCGCCGAAAGCGTCCGCATGAAAGCCGAAGTGGTATCCAGCGACGAGCGCGAAGGCGATATGCGCCGCATTCTGAATTTCGGCCACACCTTCGGACACGCGCTGGAAGCCGAAACCCAATACAAGCGCTTCCTGCACGGCGAGGCCGTGGCATGGGGCATGCGCGCCGCCGTCTACCTGGGCGAATCCACAGGCTGCGTTTCGGCGGAGGATTCCGTGGAGATTCTCAAAATGATTGCCGCCTATGGTCCGATTCCGCCGGTCGACGGCATCTCCGCCCCGAATCTGCTGGCCCGCCTGGTGCACGATAAGAAGACCGTCCAGGGCGTGGTGCATTTCGTGTTGCCGGTGCGGATCGGCGAAGTCACCGTAGTCTCGGGAATCGACGAGGGGCTGGTGCTGGGC
Source organism: Candidatus Solibacter sp. (assembly GCA_039934035.1). Lineage (GTDB taxonomy): Bacteria > Acidobacteriota > Terriglobia > Bryobacterales > Bryobacteraceae > Solibacter. Next base: position 80,526 of record JBDTMZ010000102.1, read on the forward strand.
GCAATCCGGCTCGCCCTGGCATGAGCGGCAGTACCCCCGAAGGCGCGCGCAGCGAGCAGGAGGCATCGCGCTGGGTTCGCGGCATGTTCGGCCGCGTGGCCCCGCGTTACGACCTCGCCAATCATCTGCTCTCCTTCAATATCGATCGCTACTGGCGTTCGCATACGGTGAAGCGCACGCGTGAAATCCTCGATCGCCCCGGTGCGCGCGTGCTCGATATCTGTTGCGGCACGGGTGACCTGGTGCTGGCTCTGGCCAAACAGGGCCGCCCCGTGTTGGGCAGCGATTTCTGCCACCCCATGCTCGTGGAGGCGCACGACAAAATTCAAAAGCAGCGGGCACCCGCCAGGCTGTTCGAATCCGACGCCCTGCAGTTGCCGCTGCTCGATCGCTCGCTCGACTTGCTGACGGTGGCCTTCGGCTTTCGCAATCTGGCCAACTATGAAGATGGGTTGGTGGAAATGCGGCGAGTTCTGAAGCCCGGAGGAATGGCGGCGATTCTCGAATTCACCACGCCTCCGAATGCCGCTTTCGCCGCCCTCTATCACCTGTATTGCCGCAGGCTGCTGCCGGTCATCGGCGGCATGATTTCCGGGTCGCGCGAGGCTTACACGTACCTGCCCGAATCCGTCCGCAAGTTTCCCGCCGCGCCGGGCCTGGCGTCGATGATGCGCGCCGCCGGCATGCAGGACGTGAGTTTTGAATACCTGACGGGCGGAATTGTGGCTCTCCATATCGGACGCATGGGCTGATTTCGGCGCCGGCAGCGATCAGCTTTCAGCTTTCTGCGATCAGCTGTCAGCTTTCAGCCTCGCCTCCGGCGTCACCGGATTGAATACCTGGTGACCTTTGGAACGGAGTGCGGACTGGAGGGTAGCACCGCGGTCACAGGCCAGCTTTCAGCCCCGCCTCCGGCGCCACCGGATTAAATAACTGGTGACCTTGGTTACGGAGTGCGCGTCCCATGGCGCCCGAGAGGCGGCGGCTGGGTCCAGCGAATAGAAGACGCCGCGGACTGTAGGGTAGCTCCGCGGTCGCGGGCTAGATTTCACTTTCAACTAAAAACGCGTGACTTCCGTGAAGTTGAAGTCGCGCACTTTCATGGCGGGAACCACCATATCGAACGTCTCTTCGCCCGAGGCGCGCACCGCGGGCCCCAGCGCTTCCACGTTGCGCAGCATCTCCATCAGGCCGACGTTGAAACGGAAATTGCGCACCCCGCCCGTGACTGCGCCGTCTTCCACCAGGAAGGTGCCATCGCGCGTCATGCCGGTGAAAATCTTCTCGTAGGGATCGACTTCGCGGATGTACCACAAGCGCGTCACCAGAATGCCACGCCCGGTTGAAGCGACCATCTCGCCCACACTGGCGTTGCCGCCGGCAATCACGATGTTAGCCGGCGCTTCCCCCATTTCGTTGGGCAGCGGAAATCCGTGGCCGGTGGGGGCGGTGGCGGCGAGCACGGCCGCCTGACGGCAATACGCCACCTCACGGACCACGCCCGCATCGATCAGCGTCAGACCGCGCCGCGGCACGCCCTCGGCATCGAACGGTGCGCCCGACTGCAGCGGATGGCGCGCGTCGTCGTGGACGGTGATGTTGTCGCCGAAAAGCTTCGCTCCCACGCGATCGTTCAGAAAACTGCGGCCGTCGCGCAGGGCGGTGCCGCTGAAATCCATAAACATCTGGCCTGCCAGATCGAGCACCGCGGCGGGTTCCAGAATCACGGTATAGCGGCCCGGGGGAAGTTCACGCGGATTCCGCGAGTGCGCCGCCTTGCGTGCCGCCGCCTGCGCCAGGGCGGCTGGCTCGAGCGCGCGTAGATCGCAGGCGCTGGCCTTCGCCCAGCCGGAGCTGTCGGGCGCCATGGCGGTGATGGAAAAGCGGGCCATGGTTTCGCGATGGTTCGCCCGCACGCCGCGCGAGTTGTAGACCGCGAAGTCCGAAGAGTCCGTGGAGCAGATTCCGGCCGCGACCTGACCTTCGGCAGCCACGATGCCGATCGCCTCGGCGACGGCGCGCGCGCGAGCGTCCGGTGCGGCGTCCGCCGTGCTCTCGAAATGCCGCTGCACGGAATCGAACGCAGCGGGCGCGGCGAGCGGCATCAGGTCGGGATCGCTTTCGGTGAGGCGCGTGAGAGCGACAGCTTCCGCCACCGCATCGCGAATGCCGCCGCGGTCGAGCCGGTTGGTGGTGGCGCGCGCGGTGCGCCCCTCGATCAAGGGGCGGATCGAGACCTGCGTGCTCCGCTCGCTCACATTCTGGTGGATGGTGTTGTTGGCGAAGCGCGTGAGCGATTGCGTCTCTTCGGTGACAATGGCTTCCACTTCGGTGACGCCCAGCGCGCGCGCCGCATCGACCACTTGCTGAAACACGTCATCGGTCAGGCGCATGGGCATCCCCGGCGGGCGGGACCTCGCTGTCCTTCGTTTGCGGCAGGCATGACAGGGTCGAGAGACGGGCGCTCCCTCACGGTCGCGTCTCCGCTTGGGGCGTCTTTCATCACAGTTTCGCGGGCGCAGCGCCCAACAACATGGCGAACAAAACGATGGACTGTTCTACGCATAGGCGCGGCCCACCTTCATCTTGCGGAAACGCGCGGGACTGGCGCCGTGCCCGGTACCCATCACCTGCTCCGGCTGCCCTTTGCCGCAGTTGGGAACGCCCCAGAGCGTCCAGTGCTCGCGTCCCGCGATGGCGTCGCATGCATTCCAGAACTCGGTGGAAATGCCGCTATAGCTGGGATTTTTGAGCATACGCACGCGCTTGCCGCGGCGGATCTCCCACCCGATTTCGCAGCCGAACTGAAAGTTGTACCGCTTGTCGTCGATCGACCAGCTGCGGTTGGTCTCCATGTAGATTCCGTGTTCCACATCGAACACTTCATCGAGGCTCTGCGTGCCCGGCAGCAGGCTGACATTGGTCATGCGGATCAACGGCAGCCGCGCCCAGCCATCGGCGCGCATGCAGCCGTTGGAGCGCGAGGCGCCCACGGCGGACGCCGTTTCGCGCGACGTCATGTAGCCGGTGAAACGGCCGTTGCGAATGATGTCGCTGCCCTGCGCGGGCACACCCTCATCGTCGAACGCAAAAGTGCCGAGCCCCGGACCGTGTTCCAGGCGCGCGTCGCACACCACGTTGACGATGTCCGAGCCGTAGCGCAGACGGTGCAACTGATCGAGCGTTAGGAAGCTCATGCCGGCGTAATTGGCTTCGCTCCCCAGGACGCGATCGAGTTCAATCGGGTGCCCGATGGACTCGTGAATCTGCAGGCCAAGCTGGGAGCTATCCAGGATGAGGTCGAACTCACCTTCGGGACACTGGGCGGCGGCATGCAGCGCCACGGCCTCTTCGGCGATGCGGGGAGCGTGGGCGAGCAACTGCAGCTCGTCCACCAGTTCGTAGCCCTTCAATTGAAACTGGCCACCGAACGAATTGGGGAACGACCGCTTCTGAATCTCGCCATCCTTGTAGCACGTCGCCGTGAAGCCCGCGCCCGACAGACACCGGGTTTGATCGATCACGCTGCCGAGCGTCGATGCAAAGATCTGCCGACGCTTGTCGAACTGCATCGAGGCTTCGGCGAGGTTGATGCCTGGGGTGCGGCGCAGTTCGGTGTCCACGGCGAGTAGCGCGGCCAGGCTGCGGTCCACCGGAACGGTGAACGGGTCCACCTGCATGGGCGAATGCCACACCGCTTCGTACTTCTCTTCGGGGGCGAGCGCGATTTGGTGCGTGCGCGCAGCGGCGCCGGCGTGTGCGATCTCGAGCGCCAGCGAGGCAGCGCGCGCGATGCCATCCGCCGACAGATCGTCGGTAGCGGCAAAGCCCCAGCTTCCGTCCGCGAGCACGCGGATTCCGATGCCCTGCGATTGGCCGCTGGACACGCGACCCACCTTGCCGTTCTTTGTCGACAGGCTGCGATCGCGGGAATCCACCGCGCGTACATCGGCGTAGGTGACGCCGCGCCGCGCCACGGCATCGAGGGCACGCAGAGCGAGATCTTTCATGGGGCGGCCTTAACGCGGAGTGATCAACCCGCCAAGCTTATCCTGTTCGCTCGACGCCGTGCGCGGAAAGCGGGTGGAATAGGCTTCGGGGTATTTCAGTCCGGACCCCGTGTTGTAGATCACGATCCGGTCGCTGGGTTTGAGGAAACGCGAACGCAGCAGGCGCGCCGCTGCATCCACGCAAGCCGCGCCCTCGGGCGCCGCGAAGATGCCTTCGTCGCTGGCCATCTGTACGCCGGCTGCAAGCATATCGTCGTCGCTGACGGCGATCGCCGTGCCCCCGCTTTCGCGGACGGCCTGCAGCACCAGGAAATCGCCCAGCGGCTTGGGTACGCGCAGCCCGCTGGCCACGGTGTGCGCGCCTTCGAAGAAGCGGCTGCGCGGTTCGTTTTCCAGGAAGGCGCGGACCACGGGTTGGCAGCCATCGGCCTGCACCGCAATCATCTTGGGACGGCGGCTGCCGATCCAGCCGAGCTTCTCCATCTCGTCGAACGCCTTCCACATGCCGATCATGCCGACGCCGCCACCGGTGGGATAAAAGATGGCATCCGGCAATTCCCAGCCCATCTGCTCGGCCACTTCGTAACCCATGGTTTTCTTGCCTTCGATGCGGTAGGGCTCTTTGAGCGTGCTGACGTCGAACCAGCCCTGCTTCGGGCCTTCCTCGGCCACAATTCTGCCGCAATCGCTGATCAAGCCATCGACCAGGGTGACGTGCGCGCCGTAGGCTTTGCATTCCAGGTAATTGGATTGGGGCACGTCGCGCGGCATGAAGATGTGAGCTTCAATGCCGGCCGCCGCGGCATAGGCTGCCATGGCGCTGGCCGCATTGCCGGCCGACGGGATGGCGACTTTCCGGATGCCCAGTTCCACGCACATGGAGACAGCGCAGGAAAGTCCGCGCGCCTTGAACGACGCGGTGGGGTTGAGACCTTCATCTTTCACCCAGAGTTGCTCGGCGCCGATGCGCTTGCCCAGGCGCCTTGTGCGCACCAGCGGAGTCCAGCCTTCGCCCAGAGTCACTATGGATGGCTCGGAGGCGGGCAGCACCGGCGCGTAGCGCCACATATTGGAAGGACCGCCCGCGACGTCGCGCCGCAGCCAGCGATGGCGGATCAGCGAGAGGTCGTACCGGACCAACAGCGGACCTCCGCACGTGCAGAGGTTGGCCGCCGCTCCCGCATCGTATTTGGTGCCGCACAGGCTGCATTCCAGGTGGGTCGCTTTAGGCATTCAGTAGAAGTCTAACACCTGGCGTAAAACGGACCTGTCGGCGAGTCAACCCCGCCAGACAGAGAAACTTCAGAAGCCTTGCGGAGCTTTCTGCACGCGCCGATGCGCCGCCGAACTCGACAGATCGCCACGGATACGAGAGGATTTATGCGGATTGAAAACCGCTGCCGGCAGGGGTGGGAATCGTTGTCCAACTGTGCTCAACGGCGCCGTAATTGATTTCGCAGTGGGTTATTCCACAGAGATTGAGGCCACGATGATACCGCGCTCCCGGGAGTCCGCTGATTCGGGGGGCAGGGCCCGGTCCAGCGTAAAGCGCAAGTCGAGGGCGCCCGGGGACGATGCGAGTTCCCGCACATACACATGCGCGCCGGGAGCGTCGAAGACGGCGGGCAACAGCCGTTCTCCGCCGGCCTCGGCCTGGAGGGTGAGCGCGCCCAGGCGGGCGATGGAGTCGTCTGCGACGTACAGTTTCACGGTGAGTACGCGCCGTCCGCCGGCCGCGGGAACGCGTGCCGCGAATTCGCGCGCAGTCCAGCGCCAGCCGGTCTCTTCGCTCTCGTGCCAGCCCGCCAGCAGTTCGAGATTAGCGAGGCGCTCGTGGCGGCTCTCCAGCAGGCAGAAGGCGCGCTCGTCGTGTCCGGGATTCACCGGGTCGCTGGCGGCGGTGTCGCCCAGGCTGACGTAATCGAGCACGCGCCAGTGCGTACGATGGAGCATGACGCGCAAGGCGGCTTCGGAAAAAATGAAATAGTTGCTGTTGTCCCGGTTCAGTTCGTCTTCGCCCAACAGGTAGGCGAGCGCCGCGTTGGGCGGCAGGGCAGCGCCGCCGGGCAGACAGCGAGCCACGCGCGTGCTCATGACGCACCGCGTCGTACGCCGCGCGAGTTCCTCGAGCACGTAGAAGGGGTTGCGCAGATGGTAGAGGATGCCGAGGAAGATGACGAGGTCGTAGCTGTCGTGGGGCAGGGTGAAGGGGCGGTCCGCATCGATTTCGTGAATTTCCACGGAGGAAGCGAGCGCCGCTTTGAGAGTGCGGATGCCGCGCATGCCGTTGTGGTTGTACGCGGGGTGGTCGGCGGCCACCACGCGATAGCCGAGACTTTCCAGAAAGAAGGCAAGTTCGCCATCCTGCGAGCCCATATCCAGCACGCGGCCGCGTCCATCGAGCAAGGCGCGGTTGGATTTGGTGAGCAGCTTTTCCAGGTGCCCCACGGCGGACATCGTATCGTAGGGGTACCACTCAAAACCCGGGTCGCCCAGGTTCTGTTTGACGCGGCGCATGCGCTCGGCAAAGCGCGCCGCTTCCGGAATGAGTGCAGCGATGTCCACGGGGTTATTTTCGCAGACGGGAGAGGCGGAGAGGTCTGGAGATTTAGAGATCACCGCAGAGACGCAAAGACGCAGAGAAAGCGCCGAGAAGACCGGGAACGATCGAGGGCTCTCTCCGTGGATTATTCAGAGCAACTGTCCGGGAGAACAGCCTCTCGTCTTCTCTGCGCTTCCTCTGCGTTCTCTGCGTCTCCGCGGTGATCTCTGGAAGTCGCTCTCTTACTCCACTGTTTCCTTGTCAATCTCAAGAGTCGCTTACCGCGCCTCCACTGCAGCCGGCATCGTCTCCTTGGTGAAGCGCGGGACCATCTCATCGCGATTGGCGACGTGCCAGACCGCGGCGGCTACAATCGCGGCGGCCTTCTGCACGTCGTCGGGAATGATGCGCTCGTAGGTGTCCAGATTGGTGTGGTGGGTGAGCGTGTTGTACTCGATGGGATCCTGCGCGAAGCCTATACCGGGCAATCCCGCGTTGTTGAACGAGGTGCTGTCCGTGCCGCCGGTGGCGCGACTGTTGGTGGTGCTCACGCCGAAGACGCCCCAATCGGTGTACTGCGCCAGTACCGGGCGCAGCAGGGAGGCCGCTTCCGCCGGTCCAAAGATGCTGGCGCCGCGCAGACGACCGGTGCCGGTATCCACATTGAAGTAGCAGTTCAGCTTGGCGAACTCCGGTTTGGGATTCTCAGCCGTGCCGAAATGTTGTTTGACGTAGGCGATGGAACCGAGCAGGCCTTCCTCCTCGCCCGACCACAGCGCCACGCGCACAGTGCGCCGCGGTTTCAGCCCGAGCGCTTGAATTAGGCGCGCCGCCTCCAGCATGATGGCGGAGCCGATCGCGTTATCGGTGGCGCCGGTGGCGGCATGCCAGGAATCGAGGTGTCCGCCGAGCATGACGATCTCATCCGCCTTATCCGAGCCGGGAATTTCGCCGATTACGTTGTAACTGGTCTTGCCCTCGGGATAGACGTGGTTGACCACATTCATTTCCATCTTCACGTCTTCGCCGTCGGCCAGCAGGCGTTCGATGCGGCCGAAATCGTCGTTGCGCAAAATGAGAGTGGGCACGGTCTTGGTAGGTTCGTACGCATTGTGCTGTTGCGCCACGATCACGCCATCGCCGCGCGCGGCGTCGTTGATCCGCGCCACGGCGCCGCCAGAGATCAGCATAGCGTCGATGGCGTCGCGCACCTGAACGGTGGTCAGGCGGTTGGGGTCGGCCGGCGTGTTCCCGCGTCCGCCGCCACCGAAGCCGCCGCGCCCGCGTCCGGCACTCGACGGGTCGTACTGCGCTTTGACCTGCTCGTCGTCACGCCGCTTGGCGGGCGGGTCGAAATTCACCGGCACGACGGCCGCCTTGCCGAGCAGCACGATTTTGCCGCTGACCTTGCTTTGGTTGGCCTTCACCCACTCTTCCATCTCCGCTTTGCTGGGTCCGACGCGGGCCGGGGCAGCCGCACCGCGTCCACCGCCACCGCCCGCGCCGCCGCGCCCTCGTCCCACCGCTGCGTCGGTATTCGCGGGAGGAGTGGGCAGGGGACCTTGGGGCGGAATCAATTGCAGGGTCGAGGCCGTGACTGCGCCTTTTGTGGAGGGCGTCCAGGCAAGCACCTCGAATTTCAGATTCTCCTGCACCGGGGAAATCAGGAAGGCACTGGCGCGCTCGTTACTCCAGCCGGGGTGGCCGAAATCCCAAGGTTCCAGATGGGCGTTCTTCATGCCCCAACCGGTCATTTCCTTGACCACCCACTTGGCCGCCGCCTCGTGGTTCGGCGTGCCGGTGACGCGCGGACCGTAGCGGTCCGCAAGCATATGGAGGGTGTGCATGATCTGCGACTTCTCCAGTTCTTCACTGCGGAAGCGAGTGGAGGTGGCCTGATCCACCTTCTCCTGCGCCGCGAGAACCAAGCAAAGACCCATGGCGAGCGAGAGCTTTTTCATGGGATTCAGGATAGCGTACCGGCCCTCCGATCGGGCAAGGCAGGCCTCCAATGCCGGCCGGATGGGGGCCCATACCCTCCGTCTATGTAATGTTTTTGTCAGCAGGCGAAAGATCGGTGCGTCACCTGCTAGCTTTAAGATTAAAGAATCTCAAAGTCGGTTTACGCACACGATGACACCTCACCCCAAGGGTACCCAGGCCCGAATCCTCCTCTCCAGCGTGTTTGGTCCCTACGCGCAGGATGATGCCTATGGAAGCCGCTCCATCAATCCGATGGAGCTTTACCATAATCAAGTTACGCGGGGACAAGGGTCGTTTTCGCTGCGTAGCTTCCACCGCTCGTGGGGCATCCTCATGATCCAGGGGAACATCAACGCTCCGTGCACAGTGCTGGATTTCCCTACGCGCGAGGCATTCGCCGACGAGTTAAAGGCACATCGCTACGACATCGTGGGCATCTCGGCGATCATCGTCAATATCGGCAAGGCGCAGGAAATGTGCCGCATGGTGCGCGAGCTATCGCCCGGCACTACGGTGGTGATCGGTGGGCACGTCGCCGCCATCCCGGGTGTCGAGGAGATGCTCGATGCCGACCACATCGTGAAAGGCGACGGCATCGCCTGGATGCGCGAATTTCTCGGCGAAGACGTGGAAGCGCCCATCCACCACCCCGACTTCTCTTCGGCTTTCGACCTGCGCGTGCTCGGGGTGAAGATCCCGGCCGCGGCTGATACCACTTCGGCCACCATCATTTCGTCGGTGGGCTGCCCGATGGGGTGCAACTTCTGTACCACCAGCGCGTTCTTCGGCGGCAAGGGGAAAATCCTCAACTTCTACGAGACTGGCGAGCAACTTTTCCACCTGATGGAACATGCCGAAAAGACGCGCGGCAAGCAGCAGTTCTTCATCATGGACGAAAACTTCCTGCTGCAGAAACGCCGCGTGATGGAACTGCTCGCCCTGATGAAGAAGACGGGTAAGAGCTGGACGTTCAACATCTTCTCGTCGGCCAATGCGATCGCGAAATACACCTACGAGGAACTGGTGGAGATCGGGATCGCCACCATTTGGCTGGGGCTGGAATCGCCGAAGTCGAACTACGCCAAACTGCAGGGCGCGGACACCATCAAACTGGCGCGGGAATTGCGGGAGCATGGCATCGTCCTGCTCGGCTCTACCATCATCGGCCTGGAGCATCATACGCCGGAGAACATCTACGAAGAGATCGAGCACGCCATCGCGCACGAGACCGATCTGCACCAGTTCATGCTGTATACGCCGGTGCCGGGCACGCCGCTCTACTTCGAAATGAAGGAACAGGGGCGGATGCTCGATATCGACCTGGCCGACATTCACGGGCAGCACGCATTTAATTTCCGGCACGCGGCGATTTCCCGCGAGGAATCCACTCGCGCGCTGGCCTGGGCCTTCCAGCGCGATTTCGAACGCAACGGTCCCAGCCTGTTCCGCATCGCCAGCAGCACGTTCGCCGGGTACATGCGGCACAAGGACCATCCGGATCCGCGGGTGCGGGCACGCTGGATGCGCGAGCGGCGGACCCTGCGCCATGCCTGGGTGGGCTTCGTGTGGGCGATGGAGAAGCGCCTGACGCGGTCCAATCCGGAGGTGGCGGCCAAAATCCGCGCGCTGCGCAAGGCGATGGAGCAGGAGTTCGGGCTGGTGGCGGTGCTGGCGGGCAAAATTCTGGGTCCGGTGCTCTGGTGGACCAGCAGGCGGGAAGAGAAACGCCTGGCGGCCGGCCAGACCTACGAGCCCACGCCCATCATCGAACGCCGCAATTGGGAAGGCGGAGTGACGCGCCCGTCGCTCACGCCGGCGGTGTTTACTCCGCGCCGGCTGGCGCCGCAATTGATTAGCCTGGAAACTGGGGAAAGCGGCGGCGGCGACTAATCAGCGTTTCCGCAGCGTGATTCCCACGCCTCCGCTGTCCGGTTAGAAGTTCGTCTCCACGGGCGCGCCGTCGGTGTGTGGCACCGAGGCCGAGCCGCCGCCGATTCCGTCCATTTATACGTTCGTCTCGCCAGCGGCGCCGCGACTAGCCGGTTTAACACCCGCTGACCGCCAAATCGGACTGAATCAGGCCTGATAGTCTCAAATGGCACATGGCGTGCTAGGTTCCTACTGAAAACTCCAGGAGGGTCCCCACATGGCAAAGGGCCAGGTCGCAATCACGGTAGAACGCTGTAAGGGGTGCGGGTTCTGTGTTGAATTCTGTCCCACTCACGTCCTCTCGCTCTCATCTGCTTTTAATTCAAAGGGATATCACCCGCCCCACGTGATCGACGCCGAGAAATGCTCGGGCTGCGATTTGTGCGGAATGTACTGTCCCGACTTTGCAATCTTCGGAGCTCGCAATGCAAGCTGATCCTAAGGGTGTACTCACCGGTGTTCATTTTCTCGACGGCGACCATGCTTGTTGTGAGGGAACCCTCGCAGCAGGTGCGCGATTTGCCGCAGGTTATCCCATTACCCCCTCCACCGAAGTGGTAGAGCGCTTCGCCTGGAGAATCCCCACCGTCGGCGGCATCTTCATTCAAATGGAAGACGAACTGGCGGCATCCATCGCCATTCAAGGCGCGGTTTGGGGCGGCGCGAAGGCCTTCACGGTCACTTCCGGCCCCGGCTTTTCCTTGATGATGGAGCATATCGGCTACGCCGCCATCACCGAAACGCCCTGCGTCTTCGTCAACGTGCAGCGCGGCGGACCCTCCACCGGCCTGCCCACCCTCCCGGCGCAGGCGGACATGATGCAGGCCAAATGGGGGTCGCACGGCGATTACAGCATCATCGCCCTCTGCCCCAACTCCCCGCAGGAGTGCTTCGACCTGACGATTACTGGTTTCAACCTGGCGGAGGAATTCCGCGTCCCGGTCATGCTGATGCTCGACGAGTGCGTCGGCCACATGACGGAGAAAGTGGTAATTCCCGAGGCGGACCAGATCGATGTGACGCCGCGGCGGTTCACCCACAAAATGCCCGAGGAGTTCCGCCTGTTCGCGCCGAAAGACGATCTGGTACCTGACATGGTCAAGGCGGGCGACGGGTACAAGTTCCACGTCACCGGGTTGACTCACGACGAACGCGGCTATCCGAGCATGAACGTCGCGACCCAGGACAAGCTGGTCAACCGCATGCACGATAAGTTGAAGCCCTTCAGCAACGGCCGCGCCCTGTTTGAAGCGGTGGACCTGGAAGATGCCGAAGTGGTGGTGATGTCCTACGGCATCACCTCGCGCGTGGCGCAACGGGCGACGCAAATGGCGCGCGCGCAGGGCATCAAGGCAGGCATTTTCCGCATCATCTCCGCCTGGCCGTTCCCCGAACAGCACATCAAAGAGCTGGCGGCCCGGGTGAAGGCGTTCGTATTTCCGGAATTGAATTTGGGGCAGATGGTCCACGAGGTGGAGCGCTGCGCCGCCGGCAAGGCCAACGTGATCTCCGTACCGCATGCGGGCGGCAGCGTGCATAAACCCGAAGTCATTTTGAAAGCCATTGTGGAGGCTGCCCGATGATCGAACAAAGCACGATCGAATCAAGCAGGAGTGAAGCAAGTTGCGATGTTCCTTTGACAGCCATAAATCCGGTGGAGCCTTTCCTGCGCATGGACCGGATGCCGCATATCTGGTGCCCGGCCTGCGGGATCGGCACTACGGTGAATTGCTTTGCGCGCGCGCTGGCAGCCTCCAAGCTCGATTTGAATAAGGTGGCGGTGGTCTCGGGCATCGGCTGCACGGGCCGCGTGGCCGGGTACGCCAACCTGGACAGCTTCCACACCACGCACGGGCGCGCCATTCCGTTCGCCACCGGGCTGAAATTGTCGAACCCGGAGCTTTCGGTGGTAGTGTATTCGGGCGATGGCGACCTGTTCGCCATTGGCGGCAATCACTTTATCCACGCAGCGCGCCGCAATATGGATATCAAGGTCATTTGCGTCAACAACTTAACCTACGCGATGACGGGCGGGCAGACGGGTCCGGCGACGCCGGCCGAGGTCATCTCGGCCACCTCCCCCTACGGCGTGTTCGAGCCGTCTTTTAACCTGGTACAACTCGCCGAGGCGGCGGGCGCCGCCTACGTGGCCCGCTGGACCACGTTTCATGTGAAACAACTGGCCCGGTCGATGGAGGAAGTGCTGCATAAGAAGGGCTTCTGCTTCATCGAAGTGCTCTCGCCCTGCCCGACGCTGTACCAGCGCCGCAACAAGATGGGCGACGGACTCGACGCGATGAAGTTCTACAAGCAGGTGAGCAAGGTGCGCAACGGGGCCAACACGCGCGACTGCGACCTCACCCGCGCGGGCGAAATCGTGGTCGGCAAATTCGTCGATCGCGACCGCCCGGACTATATGGAGCTGCTGACGCACCAGATGCAGGCCAGTCTGGGAGAACGTTACGCGGACCCGGAAATCACTACCTGTGGCGAGGATTGCTAGATGAGTAAACTTGGCTTGACGGAAATTCGCATCGCCGGCTTCGGCGGCCAGGGCGTGATTCTGGCCGCCAGCGTGATCGGCAAGGCAGCCGCCATTTTCGAGGGCGGCTACGCCACGATGACGCAGAGCTTTGGACCCGAGGCGCGGGGCGGCTCGTCTTCGGCGCAGGTGATTCTCGACGGCGACCCGATTCTCTATCCGTACGTGACGCAGCCGGACATCCTCGTGGTGATGAGCCAGGAGGCCTATACCGTCTTCTCGCCGCAGTTGAAGCCGGGCGGCATTCTGATTGTCGAGCAGGAATTGGTGCGCATCGAGCATCCGCCGCAGAACGTCCGGTTCTATGGGGTTCCGGCCACGCGCCTTGCTGAGGAGCTGGGGCGCAAGGTGGTGCTGAATATCGTCATGGTGGGCTTCTTCGCCGCCGTGACGAGCATGCTGGATCCCGCAAGTCTGCGCCAAGCGGTAGCGGATTCCGTCCCGCCGGCCATGCAGAAACTCAATCTGGAGGCCTTCGACAAAGGCCTCGCGTACGGGCAGGATCTGGTTCTGAAGCAGGCGGAGAACGGTGACGCGGAGCAGGTGCTGACGCTGGAAACGGAATAGCTTTCAGCGCTCAGCTGATAGCTTCCCTTGACACCGCTTGTGATATAGTGCACTATATCACTGGAGTGCAGCTTCTGATCCATCCCGCCGACGAAGTTCCGATCTACCGCCAGATCATGCGGCAGATCACCGACGCGATTGCCGTCGGACGCCTGAAAGCTGGGGAGAAGCTGCCCTCACATCGGGAGTTGAGCGAACAGTTGGTGATCGCTCCGCTCACCGTGAAGAAAGCCTATGACGAGTTGGAACTTGCGGGCTTTCTCGAGACACAGCGCGGCCGCGGCACGTTTGTATGCGCCCGTCCGCCCCACCCGAATCTCGCGCAGCAGCGCGATCAAATCCGCGATCAGGCTCGCAAACTTCTCGCCCAGGCCTACCTGGCCGGCATGGAGTATGCGGACGTGCTCGCCTTATTAGAGGAGGCCGAGCGCTCGCTCCAGGCAGCGACGGCGCCAAAGGAATCTGTATGACCCCCGTGCTCGATTTTCGTGAGATCGTGCGTTCGTTTAAACGCGGCATCCCCGTCCTCGATGGCGTGACATTCGCCATGCAAACAGGGGAAGTCGTGGGCCTGCTGGGTCGCAATGGCTCCGGCAAGACCACCCTGATTCGGATCGCCATGGGCATGCTCCATCCCTACGGCGGCAGCGTGCGCGTTTTCGGCCAGTCGCCGGTCGAGCATCCGGTCGAAATCAAGCTTCGCATCGGCTATGTGGCCGAAGACCAGGTGCTGCCTCCCGGCTCCTCCATTGCCGAACTGATCGCCCTCCACCGCTACCTCTTCCCCCGCTGGGACGGCGCCCTGGAGCGCGATCTCCTCAACCGCTTCTTCCTCGATCCGTCCTCGCGCATCAAGCACCTCAGCAAGGGACAGGCGCGGCAAGTGGCCCTGCTCTGCGCGGTCTGCCATCGCCCCGAACTGCTGATCCTCGACGAGCCCGCCGGTGGACTCGACCCCGCCGCACGCCGCGAATTCCTGGAAACCTCCATCCAACTGCTGAACCGGGAAGGCACGGCCATCCTGTTTTCCTCGCACCATATGAACGATGTGGAACGCCTCGGCGGCCGCGTCATTCTCCTCGACGAGGGCAAGGTCCGCCTGGACGAAGAGCTGGACGCCCTGCGCGAAGGCATCTGCCTGGCGCTGGTACCGAAGGCGTCCGCAAGCGACCCTCTCATACTGGAACGCGTCCCAGGATGCCTGCGCGTCCGCCTGGTCTACGACCAGTGGCACGCCGTCTTCCGCGGTGAGCCTGCCGCTACCCAGGCGCGGTTGGTCTCCCTGCTCGGCGTCAGCGGCATCCGCTGCGAGCACGTCCCGCTGGAAGAACTCTTCATAGAAATGGTGGGCGGCGAACGCGGAGTACCGGCATGATTCCCCAATTAGTGAGGGCCGACCCCGCCTGGAAACTGAACACGCAGATGGCGGCGATGGGCGTACTCGCCGGCCTGCTGCTGCCGCGCCAGGCTATCGGGATGATCGCGTTTCTCACCTGGATGCCATGGCTGCAATGCCGGCCCGAGGAGCATGCCGCTCCGCTTCATACCGCGCTGCCGGTCCGCGCCCGGGACCTTTTCCTGGCCCGGTTGCTGGCGCTCCTGCTGGTGATGTGGCTGCCGCTGGCGACCTGTGCCGCCGCCTTCGCCGTCACTGGGCGACCCGCAGCGGATATGGTCACCTTGCTCGAACTGGGCGCCGCTGCGTCGCTGGTGATCCTGATGTCGCAATCCCCGCGCGTGGGGCAGGCTTCCGGCTCGGAGTTTGCGCCGGCGATTGTGATGGTCATCATCACCGCGGTGGCATTGCCCACCGTGCACTTCCTTGAGCCTCCCGCGATCCTGGCCCTCTGCGCCCTGCTTGCGACGGGACTCTTCTGGAATATCTGGCGGCAGCTTCCTCTCGCCTTTGAAGTTCTGCCCTCGAAAGAAGCGCGCGGTAGCGCCGCCAGACCGAGTCTTTCCCTCGCAGCGCCGCCCCACGCCCGCCGCTTCATGCCACTGGCCTGGCTGCCCCTTATCCGCTGGGCTTACGGGTGGCGAGGCATCTTCCCGCTCATGATGATTGTCATGGGCCTGGGCGGCGGCGAGTGGCTCTGGGCCGCGATTTTCTGCACCGTCCCCGCACAGACCGCGCTACGCACCCCCTGGCCACTGGGGCTCCCAATCCGGCGAGGAGCCCTGCTCACAATCGCGTTAGCACCCTGGCTACTGGTCTTGCTGCTAAGCCTGGCGCTCGCTCCAAACCGCCAGCGGGGCTCGATCCAGTTCACCCGTTCGGAGACCGGCCGCGTCAGTGCGTTCAAGCTGCCGCTAGAGTACTGGCGCTATGGACGCACGCCCGAAATCCAGGCCCCCTGGGGAGAATCCAGCCGGCCCAAAACGGAACATTTCCTGGGCGTCCCGGTATACAACCCGTTCAGCTTCGAACCGCAAAACAGCCCCCAATTCATCGAGTGGCAGTTCCAGCGCGCCACGGCGGCCATCTATGGCCAAGCTATCGCTCTCGATGACTACCAAGCAAAGCGTTCGACGCTCCCACCTCTCGTGGGGCGAGCCCCGTTCCGCGCGCTCAACGTGGCCGCCTGCGCCTTATGGGTGCTCCTGCTGACCAATGTGCTGGTCGGAGGAATGCACTGGCGCGTTCAACGCTACGCGCCCTTCGGGCAGCACGTTATCAGTGTCGTGTTCTTCCTGCAAATGATACTGATCGCCGTGGCGGACTTCGGGTCGGGCAGCCCGTGGAGCGGCAGCGCTCGCAACGTCTTGATTCAGGCGCCCCTAATTCGCGTCGCGGCGCTGCTGCCCGGGAACGCCGCTTTGGCCGCGCTGATCGCAGTCATCCCCATCGCTTGCCTATGTTGGAGCGCCGCGCGCCTCATGCAGGGGATCGAGCCGCCCCCGCCCAACGCTCTCGATACTAGATAGCACTTGTAACGAAGACGATGTAGGCCGCGCCCCTACCGCGCGCGGTTCCGCTTGGGCAGCACTCAAGAGGTAGTCCCCCCACGTGAACGCCCCCGCGGAGCCGTGAACGTGAGCGAGCGACCGGTTCAGCTGCAAGCGAAGCAGAACAAACGTGGTTCTCGCCCGCCACCGTCTCAACAGGCGAAGATGTCAGTCGCTTGCTCACGCGCGCGGTTCCGCTTGGGCAGCACTCAAAACTGACATCCCCAGACCGCGCCGGCGCCCAGCAGATCCGCGAACGCAGTGACCGACCTTACGCCTCCCTCGGCGATTGACAAGTCGCGGGCCAAGCACGTTCGGCGCGCGCATGGAAAGCGTTATACTACCCGTTGAACCCCGAGGACGAGGTAATTTCCATGAGCGCGGTCCACGCCACTGGTGCGGAACTCCACAATGCGGCTCCGGCGGCGGGAACGCCTGAGGCCGAACTGGCCCACAAGTGTCTTTACTACATGATGCTGATGCGCGAGGTCGAAGACCGGATTGAGCGCAAATTGTACCGGCAAGGAAAAATCGTAGGCGGCGTGTATGTGGGTCGCGGACAGGAAGCGATCCCCGTAGGCACCGCCTTGCACGCCCGTCCAGAAGACGTTCTCTTCCCATCACACCGCGACATGGCGGTGTACTTCATCCGCGGCATTTCCGCCCGCCGCGTGATGGCGCAATACATGGGCCGCGTCGGCGGACTCACCAAAGGTCGCGACGCCAACATGCACATGGGCGATATGAGCGTCGGGGTATGCGCTATCATCAGCGCGCTGGCCGCGACGGTCCCGGTGGCCGCAGGGGCCGCTCTGGCCATGCGCTATAAGGGCATTAACGGCGTTGCTTTCAGCTACTTCGGCGATGGATCCACGAGCCGCGGCGACTGGCACGAAGGCGTCAATTTCGCCAGCGTCCAGAAGCTGCCGGTGGTCTTCATCTGCAATAACAATCAGTACGCCTACTCCACGCCGTTGAACCTGCAGATGGCGTGCGCGAACGTGGCCGATCGCGGCCCGGCGTACGGCATGCCCGCGGAGATCGTGGACGGCAACGACGTGATCGCGGTGCACGAGGCCACGCAGCGGGCGGTGGAATACGCGCGCGGCGGCCACGGTCCGTACCTGCTGGAATGCAAGACGTTCCGCATGACCGGCCACTCGGCGCACGACCCCGCGCACTACGTCCCCAAAGGACTCTTCGAGGAGTGGGGCAAGCTCGACCCGATCGTCCGCCTGGAAAAGCGCATGCTGGAAAACGGCCTGGCACTCCAGAACGAGATCGACGAATTGCGCGCGGCAGTCATCCGCGAGGTGGATGATGCGGTGGCGTGGGCCGAAGCCAGTCCGCACCCGGACCCCTCCACGCTGCTCGACGACGTGTACGAGAGCGAATAATCATGTCCACCACTTACCTGGAAGCCATTCGCGAGGGACTTTGGGAGGAGATGGAGCGCGACCCGAACGTGTTCTGCATCGGCGAAGACATCGGCGAATACGGCGGCGCGTTCAAGGTCACGGCCGGATTGTTGGAACGGTTCGGCGCTACCCGGGTGGTGGATACGCCCATTTCCGAAGCGGCGATCGTCGGCGCGGCGATCGGGGCGGGCATGATGGGGCTGCGGCCAGTGGCCGAGATGCAGTTTGCCGATTTCATCAGCTGCGGCTTCGACCAGATTGTGAATTTCGCGGCTAAGTGCCGGTATCGCTGGAATCAGCCGGTGCCCATCGTGGTGCGCTCGCCTTCGGGTGGCGGCATCCACGGCGGGCCATTCCACTCGCAGAATCCGGAGATGTGGTTCGTGCGCACCCCCGGTTTGAAGGTGGTCTGCCCGGCCACGGCGTACGATGCCAAGGGACTGATCAAGTCTGCGATCCGGGATAACGACCCCGTGCTGTTCTTCGAGCACAAGGGGCTGTACCGCAAGATCAAGGAAGACCTGCCGAAGGAAGAGTACACGGTGCCCATCGGCAAGGCCAAGGTGGTGCGCGAAGGCCGCGACCTGAGCATCATCACCTATGGCGCGATGGTCTGGACCTCTTTGGAAGCGGCTGAAATTCTGGCGAAAGAGGGCGCCAGCATCGAAGTGGTGGACCTGCGCACGTTGATGCCGCTGGATCGCGAAACCGTGTGCGCCAGTGCGCGCAAGACGTCCAAAGTGCTGCTGGTGCACGAAGACACGCAGTCTGGCGGCATGGCGGGCGAATTGGCTGCCACGATCTCCGAGAACGTTTTCGAATATCTCGACGGACCGATTTTGCGGGTGACCGCGCCGGATACGCCGGTGCCGTATAGTCCGGCGTTGGAAGGGGCCTTCCTGCCGAATGTGGAAAAGGTGGTCGAAAAAGCTCGCTGGCTGTATCGCTATTGAGCTGACGCTCGGCGCGGCGATGTGGGCGGCGGGCTTCCGCGGCGGCGCGGCCAACGCCGGTTCAGCGCAGGCGCTGGTGCTGGAAGACGCGCGCGGCAATCACGCGGTATTCGTGCAGACGGAGTTTCGTATCACGCAGGCGCTGGCGGATTTCGTCGCCGCCCGGCTGCTGGTGACCTTGCAACTGGAACGTCCTGGAATGCTCTTCCACTGGAGCGGCATCGGGGCGCGGCCGGAACAACCCGAACAACTCATCGAAGCGGTCACCAAGGCGTTCCAGGCGCTGGAACCGGTAGACGTGCGTTACGGGCATCGCTTCGTATCGGTAGCGGTGGGCGAGCGCTGCCTGGCGAGTCTGGGGCCGGATGGCGCTTTGGCGCTCGGCGGATGCTCGGATGGGGTGGCGGTGAGCGGCGCGATCAAAGCGGCATTCCAGATGGTGGAGCCTGGGTATGGCTTGCAGAAGCGCGGGGAGAAGGTGCGGCAGTTCCCGGTGCAGGCGATCGCGTTGGGCAAGCAGGTGACGGTGTTGGCATTGAGCGGCGAGGCGGTATTGCCGGAGGGTGTGAATCCGCGAGGTCTGATCTTCGCGCCGTTCTCTAATGAAGCGGTGGCGGCGCCGCAGGACGAGCGCGTCCGCGCCGCGATCCAGAAGGTGCTGGCTCGGGTCAAGTAAGGGGAACTCCGCCTGCACAAGGCTGGAGTCAGTGCCCCTAGTGCATGGGGCCTGCGGAGCGTGTGTTGCTGGGGCGCCTCATAATCAGCAGGAAGGGCAGCACCAGCAGGAAGACGATGGCCATCGCGCGGAACGTGTCCACGAACGCCAACATGGCGCTCTGCCGTTGCACCGTTCCCCATAGCGCTGTGTAGGACTGCTTGTAGGCCCCCACGGGATCGCCGGAGCGGGCGGCCATGGCGGCCTGCGTGTTGTACATGAAGGCCTGCGTCTGCGCGCTCAAGTTGGTGATATGCTCGCCCAGGCGTTGGGTGTGGAACTGCTGCCGTCGGAAGAGGAAGGTCGTGGCGGCGGCGATGCCGAAGCCTCCGCCGAGATTGCGCATCAGGTTGAACATGCTGGTGGCGTTGCCCATTTCCTCCTTGGGAATCGGGCTCATGGTGGCCGTGGTGAGCGGTACGAAGAGCATCGCCAGCGAAGCGCCCTGAATGAACTGCGGCCAGAAGATGTCCCAGTAGCCGGCATTCAGATTGAGGTTGGAGAGCTGATACAGCGTATAGGATGCGCCCACCAGGCCGCAGGCCAGCACCTTCCTCGGGTCGAAACGGTTCAGTACGGTCCCCACCAGGGGCATCATCAGGAAACTGCCGAGGCCGCGCGGCGCCATGGCAATTCCGGCATTGAGGGCGGGATAGCCCAGCATGGTCTGCAGAAAAATCGGCAGCAGCAGCAGGCTGCCGTAGAGCACGAAGCCCAGCATGGTCATAAGGAAGACGCCGGCCGCATAGGTGCGGTCTTTAAAGACGCGCAGGTGCACCACAGGGTCGTTCGAATAGAGTTCGTGGATCACGAAGAGCACCAGCGCGCATAGGGCGACCACGGAGGCGGCGACAATCCACGTCGCGGAGAACCAATCCGCTTCCTGGCCTTTGTCCAGCACCACCTGGAGCGCGCCCACGCCGAGCGCGAGCATGCCGATGCCCCAATAGTCGATGCCGCGCTTCTGGCGGCCGATGTAGGGCGGGTCGAAGATGAACAGGCGCGTCATGATCACGGACGCGAGACCCACGGGCAGATTGATGTAGAAGACCCAGCGCCAACTGAAATTGTCGGTGAGGTAGCCGCCAATCACCGGGCCGAGCATGGGGGCGACCACGATGCCGAGGCCCCAGAAGGCCATGGCCTTACCCCGGTCCTGGGGCGGGAACGCTTCCAGCATGACGGCTTGCGAGAGCGGTTGCAGGGCTCCGCCGGTGGCCCCTTGCACCACACGGAACAGAATCAGCATGGGCAGCGAAGTGGCGAGGCCGCAAAGGAAACTGGCGGCGGTGAAGCCGAAGACCGCGGCCAGCAGAGTGCGCTTGCGGCCGAAGAAATTGGCGATCCAGCCGGTCATCGGCAGGATGATGGCGTTGGCCACCAGATAGGAGGTCAGTGCCCACGCGGCTTCGTCAGTGCTGACGGAAAGGCTGCCGGCGATGTGCGGCAGGGAGACGTTCACCACCGTGGTATCCAGCACTTCCATGAAGGTGGCGAACATCACGGCGACGGCCACGATCCACGGGTTGACGACGGGGACTTGTGCGTTGGTGGGGGGCATGCGAGACGGCGGACCTGCGATCTGCGTCCCTGAAGACACAGGTGGAACTACAGGCTCTTCTTGCGTTTCGTCCGACGGCATCCCTGTTTCCATGATGCCGCAAAACGCCGGGTAGATTCAGTGTGCCGGAGCGGACAGACGATGGGTTTGTGTCGTCTGTCGAACCTTTGCGGGAAGGTCAACAGGCCACAAACAACGATGGCCTGTTCCACTTACAGCATCAGATTGCGGGGGCGGCGCGCAATGCGTATTTTGAGGCGTTCTTCGCGGCGGCGGATCTCCGGCGTGTCCGCGAAGGAGAGCGCATTGCGCACCATCTCGAGCGCCATGGCGTAATTCTTCTCGCGATGCTCGTAATGCTTGGCGATCTCTTGGAAGGCGCGCACCCGGTAGGGATTGCGCGCCGCGGCCAGATCCGTGAGCAGGGCGAGCGAAGCATCGTCGCGTCCAGCGCGCCGCTCGATTACGGCGACATCCCACATGGTGCGGAAGGTCAGATCGTCGGGCATTCCCATGTCGAGGGCGCGGCGGAAGAGGCGCAGCGCTTCGTCCTGCCGCTCCGCTTGCAGCAGCCAGCGGGCCAGACCGATCAGGTCGGCGCCGTGGCGCACGTCCACCTGTTCCGGCGAACGGAACGCAAAGGGCACAATCGCCGTCAGGCAGGCCAGCGACAGGATATCGATGGCGTTGTGGTGAAAAATCGGTACCACCTGAAAGGCTTTTTGCGTGCGCAGGTAATCGAAGTAGACATAGGGAATCATCTCGCCCGGCAGGTCGCCCTGCCGCTCCACGCCCAGAATACGATTCTCCAAGTCCACCAGGCGGCAACTGTCGAGGCGCAGTTTCCAGAGGCGGCGCGCGCCGAACAGCAGGTCGAGATGCTGCAGGCGGTCGAACGGGTGGCGCGCGCGGGACATGCGAAAGCGCGTCTCCAGCAGGGGCGCGTCGAACGATTTGCCGTTGTAGGTCACCAGCACGTCGAAGTTGGCGAGGTATTCGCTGAGGCGATGGAGCTGGGACGCTTCCTCGCCGTAATCGCGCATGAAGAACTGGCGGAGACGGAAGCCCGAGGCCTCGATGGAGCCCACGCCGATCAAAAAGGCGTAGGTGCCGGTGCCGCCCGCAAGTCCGGTGGTTTCGGTATCGAGAAAGGCCCAGCGCGTGGGCGGCGCATGCTCGACCGTGCCATCGGAGAGCGGGTGCAAGAGATCGTGCGGCAGGTCGGCGAGGTCCGAAATGTAGACGCTGCCGTGGCGGCGATGGCTCTCCCAGAACCGCTCGGTTTCGAAGTGCTGGCCGTGTGGCGTCGTCACCACCTCGCCGGAGACCAGTTCTTCGATCATCTTGCAATCGGGGCGCAGGGGCGGGCGCGGAGGAGGCGGCGCATTGGCATACTTGCGGTCCACCCGCGCGATGCGCTGGCGAAGGGCGGCGAGTTGTTCCTGGATGTCCTCCATTCGCTTTTTCTTTGCCCAATATAGCATTCCGGCCCGGACGCGTTGGGCAGATTCGCCAGTTGTTATATTCAGAAGGTGATTCAAAGCGCGGTAGTACCCGTCGCCGGTCTTGGCACCCGCCTGTTGCCTGCTACCAAGTCGCAGCCCAAGGAAATGCTGCCGGTAGCCCGCAAACCGATCGTGCAGTATGTAGTGGAAGAACTGGTCTCCAACGGTATCGAGCAGGTGCTGTTCGTGACCGGACGCAGTAAGGCGTCGATCGAAGATCATTTCGACCACGACCCGGCACTCGCCCAGGCGTTGACCGCCTCCAACAAACAGGACCTGCTGCGCGAATTGGAATTCGAGGCGCTGAAAGCCAATTTCTTCTATACCCGGCAGCGCCATCAGAGAGGCTTGGGCGACGCCGTTTTGTGCGCCGAGAATTTCGCGGGGGAAGAGCCGTTCCTGGTGGCGCTCGGCGATTCGATTCTGGGTTTGAATGCCGTGTCGCGGGCCGTCAGCCGCATGGCCGACGTGTTCGATGCCAAGCGCGCCAGTTGCGTGATTGCGGTGGAAGAGGTGGCGCAGGCAGAGACTTCGCACTACGGCATCGTGCAGCCCGAGGGCGGATCCGACGACGTGTTCCGCATCGTCAATCTGGTGGAGAAGCCGGCGCCGAACGAAGCGCCCAGCAACCTGGCGATTGCCGGGCGATATATCTTCTCGCCGGTGATCTTCGACATGATCCGGCGCGTGAAGCCCGATAAGGGCAACGAGATTCAGTTGACCGATGCCATTCAGTTTATGTGCGAGGAAGGCCGGCGCGTTATGGCGGTGAAACTGACGCCCGAAGAGAAGCGTTACGACATTGGCAACTTCCCGAGTTACTTTGAAAGCTTCGTCGCATTTGCGCTGGCCGATCCGCTGTACGGCGCGGATTTCCGGGTGGCGCTGGAACGCCTGCTGGCGGACATGCGCACCAAGGTTTGACCAAGACGCGCTGGTTTTTCCTGTCGCTGTTCGCGCTGCTTCTGGCGGCGCGGCTGTGCCACACCCAAATTCTGTGGGCCGAGGAAACGCTGCCGCTGGCAGCGGCGCAGCAGATGCGCGCCGGCAAAGTCCTGTATCGCGACATCTGGTTCGATAAGCCGCCCTTCGCGCCCGTGTTCTACACCGCGCTCGGCGGTGAAGCCGGCTGGTCCCTGCGCGCCGCGGGAGCTTGCTACGCGCTGCTGGTTTGCCTCATCGGGTATGGCTTTGCGCGCGACCTTTGGGGCAGGCGCGAAGGCCTGTGGGCGGCCGGACTGCTGGGCTTCTTCCTGACGTTCGATTTTCCGTCGGCGGTGGTCCCGCTGGCGGCGGATCTGTGGATGCTGGCGCCGCATCTCGCGGCAGTGTGGATGGCCTGGCGCGGACGGCCGCTCTGGGCGGGTGCGCTCGCCGGTCTGGCGTTTGCGATCAGTCCCAAGGGCCTGCTGGTGCTGGTGGTATGTTTCCTGTGGTCGCCTGGCTGGATGGTTCCGGCGGGCTTCGTCGCAGTGACGGCCGCCGCATCGGGGTGGATGTGGAGTTCTGGCGCGCTGGCCGCCTATTGGGACGAAGTATGGCGCTGGGGGCGCGTGTATGCGGGCTCGACGTTCGTGGAAGCGCCGCTGCGCAACGGCTTGGCGCGCACGCTGAACTGGGCCGGTTTCCACGCGGCAATTGTCTGCGGCGCGTGCTACGTGGAGTGGCGGCACGAACCGGGCGACAAGCTCTCGCGGACCAAGTGGCTGATCTGGCTGGCGATCTCGCTGGCGGGGGTCGCGGCTGGTATGCGCTTTTTCCCGCGCTACTACTTTCAGGTGCTGCCGGTGCTGGTGCTGCCGGCAGCGCGCGCGTTCGCCACGGCGCGCGGAAAGTGGCGGGTGCTGGCGCTGGTGTTGCTGGCCGTCCCGCTGGTCCGCTTCGCTCCCACTTACTGGCAGGCTGTGCAGGATGTGGCCTGGCGGGACACGGCGATGGATCGCGACAGCCGCGCGGCGGCGGCACAGTTGGATGGGTTGGCGAAGCGCGGAGACACGCTGTTTGTGTGGGGGTACCGGCCCGAGATTTATGTCTACTCGCACTTGCCGGCGGCCACGCGATTTCTTGATTCCCAACCGCTCACCGGAGTTCCGGCCGACCGGCACTTGACGCAATCGACGCCGGTGGAAACGGCGGAGTCGCGCGCCCGCCGGGGGGAACTCGCGGCTTCGCAGCCCACGTTCATCGTGGATGGATTAGGCGCCTACAACCCGCGGCTGGCAGTCGGGGAGTTCGCGGATTTGCGCCAGTGGCTGGCCGGCTATCGCGAAGTAGCGCGTAGCCGGGCCAGCATCATTTACCGCCGGCAGTAGCGCTAGTCAAACAACGCCACGAGCCCGGGCAATAGTCCCAAAACATCGCCTCAACGGCTCGGTCGATTCAATGAGATACAGAGCCGCAAGGGTGAATGAGCGATTCTTACCATAGGCTCCTAGCCTGTCTTTCGCAGTTGAAGGGGTTGGCGGCAGATAAGTCGTTCTGAATCA
>JBDTMZ010000103.1:0-39732 GCA_039934035.1 Candidatus Solibacter sp.
GAGGCCCAGATACTGAAGCAATCCCTTGGGACTATTTTGGCCTTTCCCACGGATAGAGGCCCAGCCAACTCATTGCTTCCGGGCATGCACACCAGCAGGCCGCGCAGGCGAAGTCCGGCGCACGTTGATGCACCGCCGGCCAGCGTGATGACCGAGAAAAGGCAGACGGCCGCCAACTGCAGGTGGGTAGTCCAGATCGGAGTTGGGGTCCTTTTTCACCTCGTAGGCCATACCGGGAAGCTCCTTATTTCGGGAAACACGTCAAAGTTGCGGGCATCGATCGGTGGCGAGAAGACTCGGCGATCTGCCGGTACGACGAACTTGCGTGAGGCCGCGAGCGGGATGAGCCGGCCTAGACCAACACCTGCCAGATCTGGATGCTGGAACGCGATAACGCCGGTTCCGGCGCGGGCCGGAGGCAACTCGCACGTGCCTGCGGCTGCCGACGCTGGATGCCGGAACTCGACGGCGCCGAATCCAGCCCGGCCAGGTGGCGCGGCAGCCGTACCCGTGCCGGCCAACGCGGCATGCTGGAACGCGATGACACCTGCTCCCGTGTGCGCCCCTGGCAACGTAGCGGTCCCGCCTCCACTCAGCCCAGGATGCTGCAGCGAGATCGCGCCCGTGCCAGTCAGGTTGACGCCACCGATCACGATGGATACGTTACCCTGGTCTCCGTCCTGCCGAGTTCCTAACAGTAGCCCCCGTTCCGCCACGGTTGGCCCACGTTCGCGCGCCGGATGGCCGCTGGCGGTTTGGCAAACTGCTGGCGCCACAACGGAATAGCCCGCCGCGGCAGGGACTGGGCAGTCGGGGAAAGCGATGGAGTGGTTGGCTAAATGGGCGTCCGCCACACGCTGAATCGCTACCGATATTTGGTGTTAACGCCCACGCATCGCCATTCGCGCCGAGGCTTCCTATTTGCGCTACCAATTGTTCAATACGGGTATGGGCGAATGGGGTCGTCCCTGCGGTGGCAGCCGGCTATCGATTGCGGAAGGCACAAGCTCCGGCAAGACAAGAGCCTTCGTGCAAGGCAGCAATTGCCCGTTCCCGGGAACCAATGTTAATGTAATTTCATTACTCGTAGGCACGCAACGGTAGCCCACTGAACGCGTTTCCTCCGCTCGCGCCTGCTAACAGGGTGCAACAGGCCAGCATTAACAAATCTTAACCTAAACTGGCGTGCTCCGCGCTAGCTCCCATTCTCGACCGTCTGGGCCTTGAGGAATCCCTCGATGTTACTTTTATCAATCAGAATAGCGCCGGTATCCACGAACATAGGCATGGGCGATCGTGTATCTTCCGACCACTTGATATCGAGGAGCGGCAGCTTCGAGTGATGCATGCTATCCAGCATAAGCACGCCGTAGTGCGACATCGTGAAGGGTTTCTGCGCGATGGTCGCGTCGATCATCCCCTTCTGAATCCAAGTCAGCGTGTTCGGATCAGTATCCATGGCAACCACGACCTTACCGCTGACCTTGTTTCGATCCAGCACCTCGGCCACCTCCGGACATGCGAAACTCACCAGACATACGAAAGCGTCCGGCGCCGGCTTCCGGTGCAGCATTTCCTTCGTGCTATCGAAAGCGATTCCCGCGTCGCCCTTCACGTCCACCACTTGCACGATCTTCATCTGCGCGCGATCGCCGAGGATCGTCTTATACCCCTGCAACCGTTCGTCCAGATTCGGTTGGCCCGGCATGGTATAGAACACCACGTTCCCCTTGCCATGCAGCCTTTCGGCCAGCACGCGGCCACCCGCGAGGCCCGCCTGATAATTGTTGGTGCCGATGAACGTGAGCCGCTTGCTCGCCGGAGCATCGGAATCGATGGTGATGACCAGAATTTTCTGCGCGATCGCGGAGTCGATCGGCTCTTTCAAGAGGTTCGGATCCGTCACGGAGACGAGGATGCCGGCCGGCAGTTTGGCGGCAGCATCGCGAAAAGCCTGCGCCTCCGCTTGCGGATCGTACTTCTCGGGTCCCACAACCTCGGCCGCCACACCCAAGCCGCGCGCCGCCTGCACAAAGCCGGCACCCGCCGCCTGCCAGTAAGCGTTCTTGATATTCGCCGAGACCAGGTAGTACTTCTCCCCCGCATCGTGCCGCGAACTGCAAGCTCCAAGGCTTAAGATGAACATCGCGGCCATCCATGCCCGCATTGTTCTTAGTTCCCTAAACTCGACACACCAAGAGCCGGATGCCGGCATGCGCATCGAATGGTTTCCCATAGCGGACCTCCTTGTCCGCACTCAGTATATTCCTCCCACGCGAGGATGGCGGCGCAGATTTGCTGCCGGGCGCTGCACTCACCGTTCCGATGGATCACCTTTGTACAGGACCTCAGCGAGCACTACCGGCAGGCGAGTATGCGGGGTGAGATGGTTGAGGTTTATCCCACCAAGCTAAGGTCTCTCAATTTGTTCCATCTGCCTTCAGGCAGTGGCTCGCGCTGAAGTGTGTTCGCGCAGAAACGATGCGGCGGTTCCGGCATGAGCCTGAGACGCTGAATGTGAGGAGTTCCACTACTTCTTGGCGTTGCCTGGATTGAACCGCGGGCGGTCCGGCTTGCCAAGACCGATGCCGAGCGTGCCGTCTTCCATCTCCTGCGCGGTGCGTCCGATGACGATGTCCCAGTTCGCGGTGTACTCTCTCAGCTTCGACCCCGCAACGGATTTGAAATCCACCATGACCGATTCCAGCATTTCGCCTTTAGCGCGATTGCCTTTAACGATGCCATCGCGCTCGTTGGCAGGGTGCCCCTTGATCAACATCTGAGTGGCAATGAGCCGATGGCCGGATTTGCTGATCGCGAAGTGAATGTGCGGGCAGCGGAACGCCCCCTGGAGTGTGTACTCGACAGGTTTGATTGTGCGGAAGAAATACTGGCCTTTGGAGTCAGTTACGAAACGGCCGTAGCCCTGGAAATTGGAGTCGTATCCGCCGGTATTGCGGCCGCCCGAGTGAAGGTAAGAGCCGTTGGTGTCCGTCTGCCAGATTTCGACATATCCATTGCGAAGCGGTTCACCCGATTTCGTCAGCACGCGGCCGGAAACGTAGGTGACTTCGCCTACGGCCGGCGTGATGCCTTCATTCAGGACCAACAGGTCGTTGTCGGTATCCAACGGCATCTTGTCCGGGTAGAACGGACCCTCTCCGAGGCTGACGGTAGTCTTGAGAGTCTCGGCAAACAGACCAGGCACGGCATAGGCGGCGGTACCGGCAGCCAGAGCCTGTAGCAATCGGCGGCGCGATTGGGTGGTCATAGGATCTCCTGTCGGGTGTGAGTATGTCGCGTCTGGGGTGCCGGGCGGCAAGTCGCCGCCGGCGCGCCTTCCCCCGATGTGGTCCATCGAGGCCACAATGCCAGGTCTCTGCGCCTAGCGATAACGAATATCGTCCGCTCGAGAGGCTGCCTTCACGCGCCCTTCCCACCGGTACCCGCCTAAAGCTCTCGCATATAAGCCACGAACTTCCTTGCGTAGCGATCAAGGTTGTCCGCGTTGCCTCCACCCAGGAGCGGCGAGCACATCTCGTAAGCGGACCGTTCCGACGAATCCGCCGGCATCGAGAGCCGACAGAACGTCCGGTACCGGCGGCACGTAGTTGGTATTGTAGCCTCGATTGTATCCGCCTGGTGAGAATCAACAGGGTCTTACGGTCCGGACTTACCACCGTTGTTACGGCATTAGAAATCTGCCAACCCTGGCCAGCAAGGAAATTCGCATCGAACGGCAGGCCGGGCTCCAGGGGAAGGAAACGCCCACCCGGAGGCGCCAGCGGCGTGATGTACTGCTGTCCAACGAAGGATGAGGACCTGAGCTCCAGGCTGCCCTGACGCCATGCCGAAGTAGGACAAGTAGTCCATAAGTAACGGCACCGCCCCAAAATGGCAAAAAGGTCCCATTGGTACGCCTGTACGGACTGGGTACAGGTGGGTCTTGGATATTATTGGCCGTTCCCCGAGAATTTATATAGGAATTCAATTCGAGCCCGACACTGCCCCAGGATTGTGACAACCGTCATCACCGCGTGGGCTGTGCTGGCTTCGGCTAATAGGTGGAAACTGATGGAACACTTCATGTACATTTTTAGAGGATGGTATCCGCACTGGATATCGCAGATGGCGGCATGGCCCCAGATTGAAATACTGTTGATCGGCTTGCTAGTAGCGGTGCTCATTTACTCGGCATTCTCGATCAACCACGCGCGGCCTTGACCATCCGAACCATGCTGACCCCATGCCGGCAGCCGTGAGCCCACGAGTCGTTGGACCCGAAAAGGCGGTACTCAAGTCCCATACGCTTCGTGTGGACATGTGCCCGCGGTATCGAGGATCTTGCCGACGAGTCCTGTTTGAGCGGATTGGATGAATTCGATCGCTCCTGCCATTAAGGAGTACTGCATGCGCCGTCTCATTCCCGCCTGTAGCGTCTGCAAGCCGCCTCAGTAAATGGGCCGACGTCGGAGGTCAATCTGGGAGGTTGCAGGCTGCGGCCCTCACTGAGTCCACGTAGTCCGCAGCAGCAGCCGCACGGTCAGCGCAAGCCCCGCATCCTAACAGGTGCTCTTCTAACGCAGCAAGCTCAGTTTCGTCAGTTACCATGCCTAGGCTAGGTGGTAGCGCTCAAAATCATGATCGGCAATGTGAATCCAGTCCATGTCCAGTTGGTGTAACCCAATCCAGATTATTCTCAAAAACATTTTAGCGGTTATCGTTGGTTATGGTCCTGTGAGTGCCCAGGGCCGTTCAGGACTGGTTTGAGGGTTGCGGGAAAGCCATAATGGCTTTGTGACCATCACCTACGCTAACGGGACCGTCGTCGAAGCCATCGTGCTATCCCATGACGAGGATGCCATCCGCGCCATTGCGCCAAGCAGCCAAGACGTACTGGCCTTCACGCAGTTTCACGGGATTTGGTTCTCCGACAAGCTTGAGCCGGTTACCATCGAATTTGAGTGGCAACGCGGTGGTGCGTCCTCCTTCCCCGCCGTGGATGATTGCGTTTGCCCTCAAGAGCTTGCGGCGAAGTTGATCCACATGCTGTTCGCGGACACGGAGGCGGAAGAAGTGAAATCGCACGCGCCATCCGTTTTCACCCAGAAGGCATGCGGATAGGGCAGCTTCGGTTGGCTGACCGGAGATTTGCTGGTGAAGGCGACACTCACGGCAGATTTTCCTCGAGGAAGGTCACGTTTCAAACCACTCCAGAGCCACGGCCAGACCTCGCCCCCCATTTGAGGGGAGGCAACCACCCCCATCTTCGACCGTTGAACCCCACGCATTACCCGCAGATGTCCAGACTAGTCATCCGGCTACCGGGTGCGTCTCAAGGGGAAGCGGAATGGGCTTCGGTGGGAGGAGTCTGTTTGGGGTTGTGCAGCGGTGGCCCGAGCCTGACGTTCACCTGCGAACGAGGTGAAGCGAACCCGAAAATTCCGCCGACGGTACTGCAAACGGGCCCGCAATCGAAGGGTCGCATGCCCTTCATTCAACACGGAATTCAATACCAAATGCCGTGCGTCAATAAACCATTTATTTTCAATGATTTGGTGCGGGCGATAGGACTTGAACCTACACTCCCTTTCGAGAACCAGAACCTAAATCTGGCGCGTCTGCCAGTTTCGCCACGCCCGCACAACCTGCTGGAATTATAGCGTGACCCGTCTCACCGCCGCAGCCATTTGAGTTAAACGGCAGTTTGGCAACAAACGCGGGGAGCACGCGCACGTTCCACCATCGGAGAGACTACGCGTTTGCAGGGCGAGGGCAGGGAAGACAGCAGCGAGGAATCACGCGGTGGGGAGAAACTTGCGCGGTCCGGTCCGGCCGGACCGCGCACAGATCGAACGAGGCTAGCGCTTATCGAGCGGCGCCTTGCGCAGGTGGCTGTTCTTGACGCCGTAAGTGAAGTAGATGGCCAGGCCGATGGCCAGCCACACAATCAGACGGATCCAGGTGTCGATGTCGAGCGACACCATCATCGCCAGACAGACCAGCACGCCGAGAATGGGCACGAGGGGCACCAGCGGCGTACGGTAGGGGCGCGGCGCATCCGGATTGGTCTTGCGCATCCAGATGATGCCGATGCAGACAATCACGAACGCGAGCAGGGTGCCGATGCTGGTCATGTGGCCGAGTTTCGAAATCGGCAGGAAGCCCGAGAACAGCGATACGAACACCATGAAAATCATATTGCAGCGCCACGGCGTCTGGAACTTCGGGTGAATGTCGCTGAAGACCGCGGGCAGCAGTCCGTCCTTCGACATCGAGAAGAAGACGCGCGACTGGCCGAGCAGCATCACCAGAATCACCGACGTGTACCCGGCGATGATGCCCACCACAATCGTGGTTTGCAGCGCCACCGAGGGGAACAGTTTGATCACGGTCGCCACCGGCGAAGCGTCGCCTTTGAACGCCGTGTAGTGCACCATGCCGGTGAGCACGCGGGCGAACAGGATATACAGCACGGTGCAGACCAGCAGCGAACCGATGATGCCGATGGGCATGTCGCGTTGCGGCGTCTTGGCTTCCTGGGCCGCGGTGGAAACCGCGTCGAAACCGATGTACGCGAAGAAGATCACCGCCGCCGCGCGGAACACGCCGCTGATGCCGAATTCACCGAACTTGCCGGTGTTCTCGGGCAGGAAGGGCACGTAATTTTCCGGCTTGATGTAGGCATAGCCCACCGCGATCACCACGATCACGATGCAGACTTTGATCACCACGATGACCGCGTTCACTCTGGCCGATTCGGAAATACCGATCATCAGCAGCACCGAGATCGCGCACACAATCAACACCGCCGGCAGGTTGATGATGCCGGGCTCCGGGTCCCACGGACAGTGGACCAAACTGGGTGGCAGTTCAATGCTGAAGGAGTGGAAGAGCTTCACTACGTAGCTGGACCAACTGACCGAAACAGTAGCCGCGCCGACCGCGTATTCCAGCACAAGATCCCAGCCGATGATCCACGCGAGCAACTCGCCCATGGTGGCGTACGCGTAGGTATACGCACTGCCTGCGATGGGAATCATGGTGGAGAATTCGCTGTAGCACATGCCGGCGAAGGCGCAACCGATCGCGGCCACAACGAACGAGAGCACCACGGCGGGGCCGGCATTCTCGGCGGCGGCGATGCCCGTGAGCGAGAAGAGTCCCGCGCCGATGATTGCGCCGATGCCGAGCGCTACCAGGTTCACGGGTCCGAGCGTCTTCTTCAGGTGATGCTCACCGCTCTCGGATTCCGCCAGAATCCGCGCCAGCGATTTCGTCCCAAATAAACTACTGCTCATGTCGTTGCCTTCCTTGCCAAATAAAGTATACGGGCAGGCCCAGCAGCACGATAATCAGACCAGGCCACGTGTAGTTCGGTTTGTATATCAACAGCAAAACTTCGATCAGGCCAGCTGCCAGGATATAGACCGCGGGTAGCACGGGATACCCAATCGCCTTATAAGGCCGCTCCATCTCGGGGCGGGTGCGACGCAGCACGAATAGGCCGGCGATCGTCAATATGTAGAAAAGCAGTACAGCAAAGATAACATAGTCCAACAGATCGTTGTAACGCCCGCTCAACGTCAGGGCGCACGCCCAGATGCATTGCACGGTCAGGGAGAAGACGGGCGCATGCGTGCGGGCATCGAGTTCGCCGGCGCGCTGGAAGAACAACTTGTCCCTGGCCATGGCGTAGTAGACGCGAGCGCCCGAAAGCGTGAGGCCGTTGATGCAGCCGAAGGTGGAAATCATGATCGCGGCGGCCATCATCTTCACGGCGGAGGGGCCCCACATGCTGGCGGCCGCGGCCGCGGCCACGCGGTCTTTCTCGGCGTGCTGGATGGCGTCGAAAGTCAGCACATTCATGTAGCCCAGGTTGCAGCCGATATAGAGCGCGGAAACAATCGCCACGCCCAAAGCCAGCGA
Organism: Candidatus Solibacter sp.; assembly: GCA_039934035.1. Taxonomy (GTDB): domain Bacteria; phylum Acidobacteriota; class Terriglobia; order Bryobacterales; family Bryobacteraceae; genus Solibacter. The sequence goes on from JBDTMZ010000103.1 coordinate 7,930, forward strand.
CAGGGGCAGGTCGCGTTTGGGATTGCGCACTTCGCCCGCCGTGAACGTGATATTGTTCCACGCGTCGGACGAGAACAGCGCGCCCACCATGGCCACGCCCACCAGCTTGACGGAATCGAAACTCCAACTTGCGTTGCGCCAGAAGCCGTCGAAATTGCTGGCGACGGCGTCGGGATTGCGGCCCACCAGGAAGCCCGCCGCAACCAGAGCGAGCAGCGCGCCCACCTTCGCGATGGTGAAAACGTTCTGCACCATGGCGCCGGTGCGTATGCCGCGCGTATTGCTCCAGGTGAGAAAGACAATCACCACGATGCCGAGCAGTTGCTGGGTAGTCACCCCCACGCCCCCGCTGCCCACGAGGTAATTCTGGTCGCTCACCGACGGGAAGAAAATGCCGGTGTATTTGGCGAAGGCCACGGCCACGGCCGCGATGGTGCCGGTCTGAATCACCGTGAACGTAGTCCAGCCGAACAGGAAGCCCGCCATGGGACCGAATGCCTCGCGCAGGTAAACGTACTGCCCGCCGGCGTGCGGCATGGCGGCGGCGAGTTCGCCGTAGCTGAGCGCGGCGATCATGGTAATGATCGCGGTGATCACCCAGGTCATCATCATCAGGCCGGGCGACTGCACCTGACGCGATATATCGGCGGCCACGATGAAGACGCCGGAGCCGATCATCGAGCCCATCACCAGGGTGGTGGAGTCGAGCAGTCCGAGTCCTTTGATCAGGCCGCTTTTAGCAGGAGTTGCCATTGTTCCATCCGTTCTCGCAGCGATTGTGCCGTGGCCGGTTCGGGCAATAGTCCGGCGATGACGGCCACGGAATCGGCGCCGGCCTTCCATGCTTCTGCTGCATTTTCCAGGGTGATGCCGCCGATGGCCACCAGTGGCTTTTCGAGCAGCGCGCGGCAGCGGCGAATCTCGTCGAGTCCGGTAACAGGGTCGGGCTTCAACTTGGAAGCAGTGGTGAAGATCGGGCCGAGTGCAACGTAGTCCACGGGCTCGCCTCCCGCGGCGCACAACTGCGGGACGTTATGGCTGGAATAGCCGATGATGGCGTCGGGACCCATCAGGCGGCGGGCGTCGCGCGGCGGCAGATCGTCCTGCCCGACATGCAGCGCGGCGTCCAGGAGCATCGCAAAATCGGCGCGATCGTTGACCACCAGTGTGGCGCCCGCCTCGCGGCAGAGGCGCGCGACGGTGCGCGCGGATTCGAAAAAGTCGCGGCTCCAGTGCCCTTTGTGGCGGATTTGCAGGATGCCCGCGCCGCCTTCCAGGAATGCGGCGGCCGCAGTCTCCAGCGCCACGGCGCGGCGATCGAGCGATTCCGTATCGAGAATCGGGTAGACCCGGGGAAGCCTCATGGATAGCTAATTGGAATATGATACCGTGCGCCGCGCGGACGCAGCGTACATTATTTCGCCGCCTCCATCACCTCGGAAGGAGACGGCATGCCGCGCTGTGCGAACAGAATCGTGCCGTCGCGGCCGATCAGGTAGACCGTGCGCTTCACAATCAAGCCGTGCGCGTGATACGCCTGAGCGATGCGCTGCCCGTCGTCCACCAGCAGCGGAAACGGCAACTCGTACTTCGCACGGAACTGCCCGTGCTTCGCCGCGCTCTGCGGATTGACGCCGTACACCTCCACGCCGCGCGCTTGCAGTGAGCCCCAACTGTCACGCAGTTGGCTGAGTTGTTTGGTTCAACCGGGCGTATCGTCGCCGGGGTAGAAGACCAGCACGACGTACTTGCCGCGCAGCGCCTGCAAAGCGACGGTGCGGCCGCTCTCATCGCGCGCGGAGAAATCGGGCGCGGCGGAGCCCACCGCGAGAGGGTCGGAAAAAAGCCATGAAAGCATCATTTCACCGCGATTCTGACTTCGTTGCTGTACGTGTTCCCGCTGGTGATGAGCAGCGGCAGCGTGCCCGCTGGAAGACCCTCGGGAACCCGTACGTTGATCTGATAGAGTCCCACAAATCCGGGCGCAAGTCCCGCGAACGAGGGCGCCACGGCCACCGAACCGAAGTACACAATCGGAGTCACTGTGGCGAGTTGCAGGCCGCGCGAGGTCCGCGTGGGTCCGAGCCCCGTGCAGTAAATCTCGATGACGTCGCCTGCCTGGACGGGAGTGCTGGAGACGCGGGACAGCGTGCCCGAGAGCACCACGGCATCGGCGAAGATGCCGGGTTGCGCGGCCACCAAGGGCACGATGTAGTTGACGGTCACGCCCGCAGCGGCCGTCACGGCAATCACCGAATCCGCCACAGGCGTTTCGGCGGGCACATAGAAATTGATCTGGGTATCGCCGGCATAAAACGGAGTCACCGCATCGCCATTCAGCGTCAGCGTGACGCCCGCCAGATGCGTGCCGAAAAGCGTCGCGATCGATCCGGGAGAGACTCCCGCCGCGAACGACGCCGCATTGACCACCGCGCCAATCACCGGCACGCCGGTACCCGCGTTTAAGGTAGTGGCGACCGAAGGCGCGGCATCCACCGTGAGTTTGAGGCTGCTGATATTGCCCGTGCCGGGTAGCCACTGGAAGCGGGCGTCGCCCGACGTGTCGGTGACGGCCACCGCGGGTGTGACGCTGCCGCTGCCCGCGGCGGCGATGCGCGCGCCGGCATACGCGAGCCCGTTGATGTCCGTCAGGTGCGCCACCACGCTGTTGGGCGTACTGCCGGGAATGACGCTGAGCGCCAACTGCGCGGGGGCGGCCACCTGCACGCGCGCGTAGGCGGTTTCATAAGTCGCGTCCGCCGGAGCGGCCAGCAGTTCCTCCACGCCCGCGCCCGCGCCGGTGAGCGTGAAACTCGCGCTCGTGGCGCCCGCCGGCACGGTCACCTGCGCAGGCGCTCGGAGGAAGCCCTTGGGAGTCTCCAGGCGCACGGCGAGATCGCTCGTGGGTGGAGTTGGCAGGGTCAGCGTGGCGGTAGTGCTGGCGCCCGCCACAACGCCCGACGCCGGAAATACCGAGAGCCGCATGCCGCGATTCAGCGTGGTATCCACCGAGGCGAGGTTGGACGAGTATCTCGCGTACGATGCCGCCAACTGCTCGCGATACCTATCCACCCGCTTCACGCTGTCCGCGATTTCCGAATCCTGCGCGCCGCGCGGCACCAGCACGATGAAGGCGAAGCGGAAGCGGCGCTGCGCCACCGTATCGTCCGGCGTACGGCGTCCCATGGCCTTGATCACGTCCGCCGCGCTGATGTTCAAACGCGTGCCGGTGAAGGGCACATTGCTCTCTGGATGGCGCAGCGGCGAGACACTGGGGTTCAACACGACGAAGGTATCGGGCACCGCCGCCGGAGGCGCGAACCCCATCAGGTAGCGATCGAGCGGCGAATACCCTTGAGTCACCGCGCCGGTGACGAAGCGGCCGTCCCCGCGATCGATGATCTGCTCGCCCTCATTCAGCGATGCCTCGGAATTGAAGGCGAAGCTCCAGTGCGAGCCGCCGAAGCCGATCATGGGCCGCGCCGTGGGATCGCCTGGATCGGGTATGCTGGCGAAGGCCAGGAACAGGTGGCCTGCCTCGTGCCCCAGTACGGTCATCGGCGTATCCTGCGCGGCGGCACGCACGAGTACGGTACCTGCGGGGTCGGATGGATAGTCGCCGACCTTTCCCAGATTCAACATGCTGAGCAGGCGCGAGCCGGACCCATACTGCGCCCCGGCATCCTGCGCCGGCACGCCATAGCCGGTGGCACGCGAGCGAACGGTGGCTTCGTAGGCCAGCGCCCCGGCCTGCGCCGCCACGCCCATGGTGTTGTAGACCACCAGAAAATCGTAGGCGTCGTCGTGCGTCTGGTAGAACTTCTGCGCGAGGGCAACGATGTCCACGTCCTGCGTGTTGCCGAAGCGCTCCGCCACGGCGGCGGAGTATTCGCCGGAAGGGTCGGTGAGGAACGAGACCACGGCGGTGCCGGCCTTGGCGGATCCCGGCGCGATCCCCACCACGGCGTTCTGCGGCACCACGCCGTTATAGGCGAACTCGATGCGGCCATCCACATAGAGCCGCAGTTGGAAGGTTTGCTGCCTGCCCGCCCCGAAGTCCGAATACTCGCGCACCTTGACCCAACTGAACACCACGCGTCCGGAGTCGGCGAAGTAGCGCACGCTGCCGCCCGATGCCGAGGGGTCGAGATCGTCGAACAGCGCGGCGATGCGAGGCGGACCACCGGTCATGCGGCCCAGGGAGCGCGTACTGCTGGCGCTCTCGCCCGCCGTAAATGTGAGATTGCCGTCGGAATTCAGGAAGGCCTGCGTGTAGCTGGCGCCGTAATAAGGGAAGGCGAAGGGCAGCGTGAAGCCCCGGAAATCGTCGTCGCCCAGCGCGGCCACCACGCGCCCCTGGTCGGCCGCCGCCTGGTCGTAAACGAGATCGGAGAGCAGATACTGGTAGCGCGGCGTGCCGCCGGCCAACGGACTGAAGGTGAGCGTGTGGCGGTCCAGCGTGAACTGATTCAGCGTCTCGACAATGCCATCGCTGTCTTCGATCACGGCGATGTTACCGAGATCGCGGCTGGTGGAGGCCGCCGCGGCCAGCGGCCTGGGACGCCCGGCACGCCGCCGCTCCGCCTGCCTGTGCAGGAACATCACTTCCGACGCGGTGGAACTGCTGGTGGCGCAGGAGACGATTTCCTGGCGAGCCTGCAGTGGTGAGAAAACGAACGCACAGATCAGACACGACAATCCGAAGGGCCGCATAGCTGGGATGTACTCATTTTGACACGAAGGCGCGCCCCGGACTCGCACGTTAAGATGAATCTTATGGCCTACTGCAACCAGTGTGGAAACCAAATCGCTGACGGTACGCGCTTCTGTCCTGCCTGCGGACGCCCGCAGGCGGCCGGTGCGGGAGTCGCGGCCTCGCCCATACCAGAGCCGCCGGCGCGCCTGGAGTACACGATTCAAGGCGACAATCTTCAGGTCGCCCGCGTGCGACTGCAGCCCGGGCAGGAAGTGTATGCCGAGGCGGGCAAGATGGTCTACAAGACGCCCAACGTCCACTGGGATACTCGCATGAGCGGCAACACGCTGGGTGAGAAATTGATGGGGGTCTTGCGCCGCACGGTGAGCGGCGAATCGCTGTTCCTGACGTACTTCCGGGCCGAGAGCGCGGGCGAAGTCGGGTTCGCGGGCAATTATCCAGGCCGCATTCAGGTGTTCGATCTCCCCGCGGGCCGCTCTCTTCTGGCGCAGCGCGACGCCTTCCTCTTCGCGCAGCCTTCCGTGCAGTTCAATGTTGCGCTGGTAAAGCGATTGGGCGCCGGATTCTTCGGCGGTGAGGGCTTTATCCTAGAGAAGTTCACCGGGCCGGGGCAGGTCTTCATCCACGCGGGCGGCGATTTCGTGGAATTCGACCTCGCGGCGGGACAGGTGCTTCAGGTGGACACGGGCTGCATCGTGGCTTTCGATGAGACGGTGGATTACGATATCCAACTCGCCGGGGGGATCAAAACCGCGCTGTTTGGCGGCGAAGGCTTCTTCCTGGCGACGCTCACGGGACCGGGGCACGTCGTGATCCAAAGCATGACGCTAAACAAGTTGCGCCGCGAACTGGCACCCGGACGAACCGGCGGCGATGAACGCGGTCCGCTGAGCGCGCTGGGCGGCGTCTTCAAATCGGAAGATTAGCCGCCAACGCCTTAACATACTTTTACCTTCCGGCGAGCATTACGTCAGTAACTATTCGCGGGTTGAATCGTCTTATCAAGTGACAGCAAGAGAGTGGCATGAGGGGCCGCAAAGGGCGGTCTACATGCCGAGAGACTGGCCTGTCGACGACCGGCCGGACTGCTGCCAGATAGAAAATGAAGAGGTATCTCCATGCTCAATCGAGTTGTGTCTGTATGCAGTTTTCTGATGGTGCTCCTGTCCCTGGCGAATATCGGGTTGGGTGCGTGGTGGACCTTCGATAGCCGGATCAGCTCGGGCGACGGTCTCTTTTTGATGGGTGGCTGGGTGCTGGCAGCGCTGGTGTTCTCCTACCGCGCCGTGGACCCAGACTATCTCGATCCCATCTCAATTATTAAGTCCCGGTAGGACAGGTATTAAGTCCCGGTAGGACAGGCCTCCCGGCCTGTCCATCTCGCGCAAGTACGGTAGTACAGGCCTCCCGGCCTGTCCATCTCGCAGGACTGCCTGTGGGACAGGTCATCGTTCTTTATGACCTGTCCATTCCGCCCGCAGCCGTAAATCGTCCCACTCAGATAGCAAAGTCCTCTCCGGCCGCTAACATCCCTCGCACAGTCCAAGAAACTCGCTTACTGACATACGCGGATCCTCGACCAACCGCTAGCTGCGTCAATCACCCAAACGGCGTCAATCTGCCTCACGGCAATTTCGAAGCCTCCACGCATCCCCGGAACCGGACTTCCACCCCCACGCCACGCGCAAACCCCAGTCGCGCCAAATGCAATCCGGACCAGAGGGCCGGGTGCCGCTCTGCGGTGCCGGGCCGTGCGGGAAGGGATAGCACCAGCGCGGCGCAGGCCACCGTTTCGCGAGGCGGAGATTCCGGGCCTAAGCTGACATCGGGGGCGTGTGCTATCACTAGATTGAATGGATACCATCGGGCGCTATAAGATCGTGCGCGAGTTGGGCCGCGGCGCAATGGGCGTCGTGTACCACGCCATCGATCCTAATATCGGCCGCCCGGTAGCCATCAAGACCATTCGCTTCGGTGACAAGAAGCCCGATGAGCTGGAGCGTATGAAAGAACGCTTGTTCCGCGAAGCGCGCTCCGCGGGCATGCTTTCCCATCCCGGCATCGTCACGATTTACGACGTCGAGCAGGAGGGCGACATCGCCTACATCGCGATGGAATATGTCGATGGCCCCACTCTCGATCAGGTGCTGAGCGAGGCCGAACCACTCGACGCCGAACGTATGTTCAGCGTGCTCGGGCAAACGGCGGTAGCGCTGGACTACGCGCATTCCAAGGGCATCGTTCACCGCGACATCAAGCCCGCCAACATCATGCTGAGCGAGGACGGTACGGCGAAAATCGCCGATTTCGGCATCGCCAAAATCACCACCGCGGAAAACCTGACCATGACCGGTTCCATCGTCGGCACGCCGCACTACATGTCGCCCGAGCAGGTGCAGGGGCAGACGGTTGACGGCCGGAGCGATCAGTTTTCGCTCGCCGTCATCGGGTACGAAATGCTGACCGGCGAGAAGCCTTACACCGGCGAGCATTTGACCACGGTGGTGTACAAAATCGTGGCGGAAGAGCCGGTGCCCCCGCATCGCCTGAACCCCACGCTGGCGGGCCCGATTGAAACCGTCCTGCGTAAGGTGATGGCGAAAAGGCCCGACGCGCGATACCGCAACTGTGTGGAATTTGTGGAAGCGCTGGAAGGCGCTTGCAATGCCACCAAAGGGTGGCGGCTGATGCCGCGGGGCGGCCTGCTGAACGAGCCGACCATGGCGGATGCCAAGGCTCCGTCGCTTGCACCGCAGCCGCGAACCGGGCCCGGTCAGGCAGCGCCCGGGCAGGTCGGCACAGCCACTCTGGCTCCGCCACGGCGCAAACGGAGTGCCGCCGTCGCGGTCACCGGTACCCATGAGGCAAAGAAGAAATCGGGCTTCCCGACATTTTTGCTAGCCGTGTTGGTGGCTGCCGGATTGCTGGCCTTGATCGGCTGGCAGGCAGCGCCCTATTTGATGCCCGGTAGAGAGCCCACCTCCGACGGTACGGAGGCGCCGGCGCCCGCCCCCCAGGAAACCGCGCCGGTTGCCTCCACCACACCCCCTGCCGCGCCAGTGACTGCACCCAGCGCTCCGCGCGTACTCAACCCGGACGATGCGAAGCCGAGCCCCGTCGGCCCCGCGATCACCTCGGCGAATGTCGAAGCCAAGCCGCCATCGACCCCGGTGGAAACCGCGCCCACCAGCACCATTCCCGCCAAGGAAGACCGGCGCGAACCGCCTGTGCGAAGCGGCGCGCCGCAGGAGGTCACGCTGTTGAGTAGTCCGGCGGGCGCCTCCGCGATGATCGACGGCAACCGCGCGCTGGCCTGCACTACCCCATGCTCGCTGCAGGTGCCGCCGGGCCGTCACGTCGTGGCAATCACCACACCCGGCTATCCGATCGAACGGCGCGAGTTCACTGTGGGCGCGGGTCCCCTGGAACTCGCGCCCGTGAACTTTCGCGCCTCCGGCGGTACCCTCATGCTGACCAGCGTGCCCGCTGGAGCGGTGGTTTCAGTCAATGGCAAACGCACGGATTACGTGACGCCCGCCCAGATCCCGCTGCCCACCGGTGACTACACCATCACCATCGAGAAGAGCGGCATGCTGGCCAGCGAAAGGGTGCAGGTCACCAATGGAATCGTGACGCGGAGGATCATTCTGCAGTAGGTTCGCACGCTGATCGCTGTGCGTCGCCGTCGAGCACTTCGTGGAATAGCGCGCGCTGTTTCTCGCCGATCGCCTGCCAATCGAAATTGCGCAGCGCCACTCCGTAGGCGGCACGCGCGATCTGCTGGCGGCGCTCCGCATCGTTGATCAGCGTGGCGATTCCCGCGGCGAACGCCTCCGCCGTGTCCGCCACCCACACACTGTGCCCGTGCAGCAGTCCCAGGCCAGCGCAGCCCGACTTGGTCGACACTACGGCGCGCTCCATCGCCATCGCCTCCAAAACCTTCACGTTCGTCCCTGCCGAGACCGTGGTCGGCACCAGCACCAGATTGCTTTCCACATACAGCGGCCGGACGTCGCTGACGAAATCGAGCAGTTGAATCCGCGGGTCGGGCGAGGGCTCGGGCGAGTCCGAAAAAGCTCGCCAGTAGGTCAGGGAATCGGCGCCGCAGACCACCGTGAGCGTCATGCGCGGGAACTTGGCGCGCAACAACGGCCAGACCTGTCCGGTGAAATAGCGGTACGCCGCGATGTTCGGGAAGTGCCGGAAACTGCCGATGAACAACAGTCGCTCGCCCGGTGTCTCCGGCGCGGGCTGAAATCGCGCGAGGTCCACTCCGTTGGCGATCAGGGTAGCCGGGCGCGCCACCATCTCCGCGTCTTTATCGGACATCACCACCACGCGCGGGAAGCGGGCCAGCGCGCGCCGCTCGAACCAACGCCAGCGCACCAGATCCCACCCTGCCGCCAGTGTGCGTTCGCGGCGCGCGATCTGCGTGAACAGGTCGAAGGTGACATCGTGCTCCACCAGAACGTCGCCGGCGTATTCAGCCAGCTGCGTATACTCCACCTGTAGCGCGGCGTAACCGAACGCGCGGCGCTCTTCGGCCAGCGCCTGCCGCATCGCAGGCGAACGGAATTCGTGAACCTCCGGCGGCAGTATCGAACTCCAGCGCGGCTCGCGGTAACGCGGCTTTTCCACCAGCACCACGCGCGCGCAGAACTCCAGTACGGGAGCGAGTTCGATCACGCCGTCGGTGAACGCAAAGAGTTCGACGTCGAACTCACGCGCAATTTCCCGCAGCAAATTATAGATGCGCACCGCGCCGCCGTGCGACAGGGGAAAAGGAAAGTACGGCGAGAGCACGGCGACGCGCCGGCGTCCCTCGGTGCACGCGCGCCCTTCCACCACTCGATAACCTGAAGGCACGGTGCTGCGCTCGCGTTTTTTCCAGGGCCACCACCAGGGACGCAGATGGATGCGATCCAGCGGCACGCCGCGCCAGAAGAGCAGGGAAGAGAGATTGAAGCGCAGGTGATGGCGCTCCAGGCGCGAATTGTAGGCCAGAATCTTGTGCGGCGCCAGACGGTAGGCGGCACGCCGCAGCGCGCTCGCTTCCTTTGTCAGCATGACGGGGGCGAGGCCAATCCGGTAGGGCTTCAACTCGCCGCGAAGCTGCTCCCAATTCTCTTGCGTCGCGACAAAGTGGCGGCGGTCCGGCACCAGCGACCTCACCTCTTCCACCATGCGCCGGCAGAGGTCGGCGTCGCCCGAGCAGAAGTTGACCACCACGGCCTCGGGACCTTTGCCGAGCAGGCGAAATATCCACTGCTTCATCGCGTGGCCCTGGTACTCCACAACAGTGCGCATGAGGCGAGGGGTGCCAGCGCGCAAATTGCCGTCACCGGTGCGTACCCGCGCGCGTCGATCAGCGCGCCGAGCGCGGGGCCGAGCAAGGTCGAGATGGCGCCGTAGCTGGACACCAGAATCGAAATCGCCAGACCGGCAGGCGCGGCGCCGAACGTATCGAGAGGCAACGTGTACATGTTCACGCTGAAGGCCGCCACCGCAAAGATGCTGAGCGAGATTCCGGCCGAGGCCAGCGCGGGCGTTGCGGCCCAAGGCAGTGCGGCCGTCGCCAGCGAAAGCACCCCGGCGAACACGCAAACGCGAAAGCGCGCGGCCGGCGCCGCCACCCCTCGTTCCACCAGGCGCAGCGACAGCCAGCCGCCCAGAAATCCGCCGGCGCTGGCGAAGGCGGGTGGAACCCACACGTACCAGACTGCTTCTTGCAGCGACAAACGGTATACATCGACCATGTATTTCGTGGTCCACGAAAACCAGAAAAAGTAACCAACCATGCTCACGGCGTTGGCCGCGGCGAATACCCAAAGCCGGTAGTCGCGCAACATGCCGGTGTCCGCGACTTGCGGCGCGGGGGGCGCCTGCGCGGCGGCCGATCGCGACGCCCACTGCCACAATGGGATCCACAACAGCCCCAGCACGCCGGCCACGACGAACGCCTGCCGCCATCCGCTGCGCAGTGCGATCCAGGTGGCAAGCAGCGGAGCAATCACAGACCCTAGGCTTACGCCGGCCTGATTCACGGCGTTGCCCAGGGCGCGCTCGCCGGGCCGCAGATAGGTGTGTATGGCCTTGCCCGCCGCCGGAATTCCCGCCGCTTCCGCCGCGCCCAGCACGGCGCGGCAACCCACCAGTCCAGCCAGTCCGCTGGTGAACCCGGTGGCAATTCCGGCGCACGACCAGAGTCCCACGGCGAAGCTGATCGCCCGATTCAGCCCCACCCGATCGATCAGCCAGCCGGCGAACGGCGCGCTCGCCGCATAGGTGAGTGAGAAGGCGCTACCGATCAACCCGTACTGCACGTTGGATAGGTGGAATTCACTGGTCAGCATGGGGGCCAGCGCCGAAAGCGTGGCGCGGTCCAGGTAATTGATGGATGTCGAGAGCACGAACACCGCCAGCACCAGCCAGCGATAACGGGTTGTGCCGGAGACTTGGGTAGACGGCGGCGTCACTGAAAGTCGATGGTAGCAACTTCACCGAGCGTGGCCAGACGGGCGTCGGCCTTTTTGAAATATTCCACGGAGACTTTGCGCGGCTTCTGTACACCGCAGCCGAGGGAAACTTCGCCGTTACCGGCGTAGACCACTTTGGCCGGGTCGGCGACCAGGAGCTTCACCAACTTCTTGGCGCTGTCTTCGATGGTGATACGGGCCTGCTGCCTGGGCAGGCAATCCACCTGCTTGAGCGTGCCGCTCACTCTGGCATCGGGTTTGGGCCCGTCCCACCAGGGCACGGCCTTGTCGCCTGGCGAAGGGCTCTCGCTATATTTGGCTTCGGCCTTGCGCAAGTCGGCGCGCGCTTCCGTCTTCAGCTTCTCGATTTCGCGCGCCTTCTCTTCGGCATCGCGGCGCTTCTCCGCTTCCTCGTAATCGAGCCGCTGCTGCTCGATCAACATGCGCGCCTGCCGCATGCGCTCGCGTTCGGCGGGGTCAGTGGCGGCCTGCTCGCCGCTGCGCCAGGCTTTGGCGGCCTCGCCGAAGTTACGCTCCGCCAGGTGAGTTTCCGCCAGCGCCTTCCAATATGCCGGATTGCGCGGTGCGCGTTCCGCGGCGGATTTCCAATGCAGGGCGCGCTTCCGCGGGTCGGTGTCGCGCGCCGCCAGCAGGGCGAACGGCTCGTCGAGCTTGTCGTTGATGCCCAGCGCTTTGAGCAGGGCCTGCTCGGCTTTGGCGTTGTCCGGTTCGAGCTTGGCGTATTCGATGTAGCAGCGCGCGCTGGTGCTGCCGGCTTCGGTCGCCGCCAGGAAATTGCGGCGCGCCTCGTCTTTGCGTCCTTCGCGCAGGGCGAGGATGCCCATGCCTTCCTCGGCTTCAGGCACCTTTTCGTGGCCGGCCAGCAGTTTCTGATACTCGGCGGCAGAGGCGGCGCCAAGCAGGAGGTCGGCGCGGGCCAGCGTGGCCTCCGCCGCCGATACCTGCCGCTCCGGGAAGTCCGCTTCCGACATGGGACGGCTCGGCAGCGAGGTGGTTTGGAAATTGCCGGCTTCGAAATGTTTTTTCGCCGCCGCCTCCACTTCCGCGGCGGATTTGCCGAACGCGTTGCGATAGGCCGGATCGTCGGCTACGCCGTGGCGCAGGTTATAGAGCAGTACGCGGATCTTGCCGTAATAATCGGGGTCGCACACCATCAGGTGAATGCGCGCCCAATCGAGGTCCGGCCTGGCGGGCGGCTTCCCGGCCGTGATGCGGATACCGGTCACGTCGAAGGTCGAGAAGAACGAAGTAAGGCCGCGCTCGAACGCGAGAGGCATCTGCGTGGTGTTGCTCCTGAGGAAGAGGTGCACCAGCGCGATGTAGAGCTCCGGAGTCACCGGGCTTTTTTCGCCGAGCACGATATTGTAGCGGTCGCGCCCTTCGCGGATGGTTTCCCGAAGCGTCCAGCCGGTCGGATTCTTGAGGACCAGAATGCGCACCGGGATCGGAGTTTGTAGTTCGGGTTCGCCGACGATCTGGCCGAGCGAGTGCCGGAACTGTTCGAAACGCACCATGGTTTCGCGCGCCGGACGGGCGCCCGCATCGCTCATGACTTCGAACGGGCCGCGGGTGAACTTCACCCAACTGTCCGCCGTCAGCACCCACGGGATGAAGAGAAAGAACAACAGCCGCCGCATTCCCCTTATTATCACGCCGCGGCGCAGCGCGCGCCAGCGTTGTTGACAAAGGCAGGCCAAGTCCAAGAATCGAAGTTCCCGCACGGTCGCGTTCTGCGATGAAACGAGTGCTACAGGCGCGGCGGTGTGGTGACCACCACGGCACGCGTGCCCCTTGCCAGCCCGCGATAGGCGTGCGGCTCGGAGGAATCGAAATAAACACTGTCTCCACGATTGAGAATGCGCTCTTCGCCTTCGAAACGCAGTCCCAGGGAGCCCCCGAGCACGAAGATCAATTCCGCGCCGTCGTGGACGTGTTCCTGTACGTCCTCGGCCTTGCGCGGCGGGAAGTCCGCGACGTACGCCTGGAGCCCTTTTCCCTGAGCGGCGAAGGCCAGGCACTCGAAGAAATAGGCTGGTTGCGGGGAATCGGCACGGTCGGGAAAACGCAGGCGTTCGGCCGCGCGCATGACGGCGAAGGTCTTCTGGCCGCGGCGATTGCCGAAGAAGTGCTCCAGGCCGACGTCGAACACCATCGAGATGCGCGCGAGCGTGGCGAGAGTCGGGATCAGCTTGCCATTTTCCAATTGCGAAAGCATGGAGGCCGAAAGCCCGGTGTGCTTGCCGAGGTCCGTCAGCGCGATTTTCTTGCGCATGCGGAGCTGGCGCAGTTTGCGGCCAAGGTCGTAGGCGGAGAGGATTCGGTTCACGGTTTCCGGTCCGCTTTCAGTGTTGGATAAAGTCATATCAGTGGCGCTGAAAGAATCGGATCCAATTTTAGCATGACTAAACACAGAGTCTAAATCCACTGAAAATTCCTCGCGCTCGTTGCTAATCTCTCTAAAGAGCACTTGATATTGGACTCCACGGAGGGCGGGAAAATGCAAAACATTCCGGAAAGAGATGGCTTCGCGGCACTCACCGACGGGCAGTTGGTGAGCCTTGCCCAGCAAGGCAGTGAAGGCGCGTTCGGGGAACTCGTCCGCCGCCATTCCAAAGGCATGATGAAGATTGCGCTGCGTATTCTCCGCGACGAGCACGAGGCGGAAGACCAGGTGCAGAATGCGTGGTGGAAGGCATGGCAGCACATCGGGGGCTTCGCCGGCGGCTCGTTGTTCACCACCTGGCTGACCCGCATTGTGATGAATCAGTGCCTGATGCGCATACGCACGCTGCGGCGCTGCCGTTCGATCTATCTGGACGCTCCCGCACCGGGCGAAGAGCGAGTCACCTTCCAGTTGCGCGACCACGCCATGACGCCGGAACAGCGGTTGGGGCGCGCGGAAGTGGCAGAGTTGGTGCGGCGGGAGATTTCCCGGATTCCGCCGATTCTGCGCCAGACCCTGGTGCTGCGCGAAGTGCAGCATTTGCCGATGCCCGTGGTCGCGCAAGAGTTGGGAATCTCGCTGGCGGCGGCTAAGTCGCGGCTCTTGCGCGCGAGGCACGAACTGCGGGCGCGAATGAAAAAATATTGCGGGCCAATGGGACCCGCGACGCTCACGGCTTGATGCTCGCAAACAGGCGTAGCGCGCAGGAGGTCTGGTATACTGAAATTTCACCCGTGGCGCTATCGTCTAACGGTTAGGACAGAGCCCTCTCAAGGCTTAAATACGGGTTCGATTCCCGTTAGCGCTACCATGTTTTCAATCACTTACAGACAGTGTGATCACACCTGATCACACATTCTCAAAAACTGTCCGCCGCGCCCGTCTTTTCCCTCTGGTGCCCCTGCCCTTGTCGGGGCCGTTTTGCGGGCAGGCTTTGCGGGCTTGTCCTGCCTTCTGAACTTCTCCCACGCATCAGCGGCGAGTACGATGTCCCTGCGTTCGAATTCTCTCGACGTTGGCTATCCATCACTTGTCATTCTTCAATCCCGAGCGCCTTGCGTAAGGCCGCCACGAGCTGTTGCCGCTTCTTCGTGTCGAGCTTCGCGAGATTCTGGACCCGCCACTGAACCGCTGGCAGCTTCTCAGCGTGGGGAATACCGAGGAGCCCCCACTCCGGCATGCCCTCCTTAAAAGAAATCAGAAAGCGGCGGTGTTCCTCGGGCATCTTGCCGACGAGCTCGGCAATGAACTCTTCCCGCGTCTGCAGCAGGTCATCGAGCTTGACGGGTTCCTCCGTCATGCCTGCAAAGCCTCGTGTAAATTCCTGCTCAATATCCAGACGGGCGGGCGCGAGGACTTCAGCCATGGGACGGTTGTGGCTGAGGATATAGACGACGAAGGCTTTCCTTAGCGTCTCGTCGATTCCCTCGTTCGCGAGAAGATCGCGGACATCGAACAGGTCTCGGGGGTGCTGTCGATCGAGGGCCGCGACGAGCTTGCCTGCATAAAGGTCGGCCAGGCTGACGACCTGGATTTCGGCAAACCCGAACTGGTCTTCTACGGCCGCCGAGACCGACATGACGACCGGCTCATAAACACAGCCACGCAGAACCGGCGTGACCTCGATTTTGATCTGGACCCCGTCGGCTTCCACGAACAGCTTGGTGACGATATTGTCACCGGCGAGTCTTCCGAAAGTGACCCGCGCAGGAATGCCGGCCCTGATTTTGTCGGCCATGCGCAGCATGGCAGCGTTGATTTCAGCGAGAGAACTGGCTCGGTCCTCGATCGGCAAGTAGGTGAGATCGATGTCCACGGAGAGACGCGGCATATTGCGGACAAAGAGATTGATCGCCGTTCCGCCTTTGAGGGCGAAACAGGTTTCGGTGGCCACGAGGGGAATGGTCCTGACCAGCAGTGCCGCCTGGCGGCGGTATTCTTCAGACGCCGGCATCGAGGTTCTCCGGCACCGTGATGTTGTATTTGGTATCCAGCTTTCCTCCGCGCACCAGCATCCGCTTGCCTTTGCCAAGATCGATGGCGGATCGGTCGAGCTTCTTCAGCCATGCGTGATTGTGACGGTCTGCGAACCAGAAGAACAGGCGCTTCACTTTGACGCTCTGGCAGTCGGTCAGGAGCGCCTGAAGCCGCCGGGGGCTGAGATTGCGCAGGCCCTCCATCAACACATCTGCCTGATGAAATGTTTCGCGCTTCGGAACTTCATCGAGCAATTCGAGGATGGCGCGCTCAGGGGTGGATACCGTCAGCGGCCAGCTCCAGTGTCCCCAGGGTTGTTGTGTGAGGCTGGCCCCGGCATTGGCCGACGCCGGCGCAGAAGCCGCGGTGTCCGTCTTGCCGCTATAGGGCGGGATTTCGCCGCCCTTAAAGAGCTTCGATGCTCTGTGAAAAACGAGGCGCGTGTTTACCGGAAGGTGGGAAACCCATCCGGGCGGATTTTGATTGGTGTAGAGATGGACTTCCTGCGGACCGCTCGCGGCGAGGTAGTGGCCGAAACCCTGCAACTCAAGCGCAGTTCTTCCACCGACCGAAACCGGAAAGTTCAATAGAGCCTGGAAGGAGATCACGAGCTGTTGCCATGGCAGGGGATCGTTTTTTTCAGATTGAACGGGTCTGCGATACACGCCTCGTGCAAGAGGCAGCAGCCAGCCGCTCATCACGTATTTGCGCCTGAGCTGTCGCGACACGCCGTGCTGTTCAAGCCAGCTTGCATCCACGACCAGCCCTTCCGGGAGGTGACGTTGAAGCCAGTTTAGCTTTCCCTGTGTTTGACTACCCATGGTTTACAAAATACACTATTGTTAAACCGAAGGCAAGTTCTCTAAACAGTGGTTTTGTAAACCCATGGTTTACATTTCCTCCTTGTTGTGAACTCTGGACGGGTTCATGCGGAGAATAAGCCGTCTAATCTCCGCATAAGATGCGGAGATTATGAGAGTCGAGGGGCTTAGGATTGGGGCCCGGGAACACCCTTTCATCCTTAGGATAACGGGTGCAAGGGCTTCAGCACTCTCACGCCGTCTTTCGAGCGCGCGTCGGCTTAACCGGCTGCTTACCCTGCTTCTGAAACTTCTCCCACGCGTCGGCAGCCAGATCGTCATGGCCCGGCATCGCGTGGGCGTAGACGGTTGCCGTCACATGCGGGTTGGTATGACCGAGGCGCTTGCTGACATCCGTCAGCGGGACGCCCGCCGCAAGCAGCTGCGACCCGTGGGTGTGGCGCAGCGTGTGGAGGCTGGCACCCTTGGGCAGCTTCAGGCTGCGGAACAGCAGCGAGACGGCGGCGGAGATCGTATCCGGCTTCAGCGGCGAGCCATCCGGGTTGCTGAAGATGAAGTCGCCCAGATAGCTTTCGCCGAAGTGCGCGCGGTATTCGTCCTGCGTCTTGCGGTGCGCGTTCAGTTTCTTCAGGGCCGACGGCGGGACCGTGATGACGCGGACTTTCTTGTTCTTCGGTTCCTTAAGGAAAACTTCCTGCCCGACCTGCGAGAGCGAGCGGCCGATCATCAGGCGGTTGCCATCGAGGTCTGTCCATTGCAGGCCCAGCAACTCCCCTCGCCTCGCCCCGGTGGCGGCATCCAGCTCAAGGAATGCTCCCATGCCCCATGTCGCTGAGGCTCCGGCGATTAGCTGCTCCTGCTGTTCGACCGAAAGCGCGATGCCTTCCTTCTTCTTCGGCACCGGCGGCTCGGACGCGGGCACGGGATTAACTTCGCAGATGCCCCACCGGATGCCGCGCGTGTAGGCGCTCGACACCAGCCCGGCGATATTGCGCACGGTCTTGCGCGAGAGCGGCTTGCCCAGCTTGCGGCCCCTGCCCCCGGATGACAGCAGCCGGTTCCATTCGCGCGAGAGATGCAGCGGGCGGATCTTCGGCAGTTCCATGTTCATCAGGTCGGTGTCGAGATAGTCGGCCATCTCGCGGTAACGCTTCAGCGTCTTGGCCGCGAGGGCCTTCTCGCCGTGTTCGTTGAAGAATTCCTTCAGAAGGCCGGAGAGCGTGCCGGGCAGCTCCGACGGCGTCGCCTGGAGCAGGTTGTATTCGCGCTGCGCCGACAGGCGGCGCCCGGCCTCGGCGTCCTGAGCTTCCTTCTTTGAGGCGAAGCCGGATTTCAGTATCTGGCGGCGGTTCTCACGGGTCGAGCCAGGGCCATCGAAGACGTAATACCAGTTCGTCTGAACGCCACTGGCGGATTTCCACTTGCGCTTGTGTACGGCCACGACTGCATTATCACGCAAAACCCGTTAGATTGATTCGGGTTTTTTGGATTTTAATGATTCGAGCAGCTCCTCACGGGCGAACAGCGCTTCTTCGCGCTCATCCCACTTATCGGTCCAAGTCCCCTGGCAGTCCGGCCTCATGTTGTGGTGGACGTCCAAGGGCTTGTCCGTGCCGATGGTCGCCTCCCATTTCTCGTAGGCGGTGCGCGAGATGATGAAGCGCCGCCCGGGGCGGATGCTCGGGATGATGTGCCGCTTGCAGAGGTCGTAGACGGTTTCCTCGCACACATCGAGCCTGCCCGCGATTTCCGGTATGGTGATCGTCGTGTGCTGAAGGGCGTCGTTCGCCATGGGCGCTTGCGCCCATTTTACGCCGGATCGTTGTGATGAGCGCGGATGAACTTCTTGGCGGTTGGACCGCCCGCACGTCGCGGCCAGATTTGATGGCTTCTTAAGAAGCTGTCTCCGACGGGGCGATCTCGGGCTTTCCGTACTTCGCGAACAGATCGTTAAAGCCCTCGGCAACGAGGCCATGCAGTGTCGTTCCATTTTGCACGGCGAGAATCTTCAGCTGGTCCCGCACCTGTTTGGGAAAATGCACGGTGATCGGGCTGGTCCCTGCCCTCCCCTTCGTCTCATGGGCGGTGGCGTTGGCGGCCGTTGCGGGCTGCTTGATGACCGCGGGTTCCCTGTGGCGGGCGCTGCCGCCCGTTTCAGCCAGCAGATTGGCTAAGTTTGGTTTGTTGCTCATGATGCTCCTGCTTGGTTTTGTCTTTCGACAGTTGGACGAGAGTGCTCAAAGTATACTTGTAGACTTGTAGGATTTCCGCCGCGCCCTTCCCTCTCGGGTCGTATTCCTGGGCAGCCTGCCCGACAGCGCCCGCATCGCCGAACACCGCGCGGTGCCCCAGGGTAAACGGGCAGACCGGAATCTGCAGGCGATTGAGAAATTCGCGGGCCTGTTCGTGCCGATCACCGTATGCCGGTACGGCATTGAGGATGGCGATCGCCGGTTTGTTGCCGGCGAGAGTGAGTATTTCCTTCGTGTTCGGAATGGTCTCCAGATCGTAGGCCTGCGGGCGGCACGGAATCAGCACGAGGTCTGCGCATTTCGCGGCAGCAAGGGCGGATTGTTCGTTGCGGGCGGGCGTATCGATGACGGCAAAATCCACTCCGTTTTCTTCGGCCTTCGCGAGAGCGGCGGCCAATCGGGCGGGCTGAGCATCGATGACGACGGGGCTGTCGCCTTTCCGCCGGTCCTTCCAGTTACAGGAGGTGGCCTGCGGATCAAGATCGATGATGATTGAAGTCATGCCGACCTGCTCGGCCGCAACGGCGAGCGACACGGCCAGCGTGGTTTTGCCGGTTCCGCCCTTCTGCGCGATGAGAGCAACTGTATACATGTCTACTTTCCTCCTGTGAGAGTTTGAGGCTTCGAGGGTTGGCTACGGGGCGACTTCGAGTATTCCTGAATGTGCGTGAATGAGCGTTGTATACATGTCTACTTGACTATGTTGAGCGTTGGAGCGCCCGAGATTTTCAGCCAGTGAGAGATGGAGAGAACGAGGATTCGAGACTTGGAGACTGCGAGGATTGGACGCTTGGAGAGTTCGAGACTGTGCGACAACGAGCGTTTCCGGACTGGCGCTAAGGCTGATTCGCTCGTTGCCTACAAGTAGAACTTTAGCCCCGATGGGGCGCGCGGTCAACGGGCAACGGGCGCGATTTCGAAGATGTAAAGGGACGCGCCCGCCAGCAAGACTTAAGCCGTAGAGTTGGCGGGTTGTAGCATTGTCGCGCACGAGACAAGTAGACAATGAGGGGCCACGGCAGGGCGCTCCGGAAGCCCGTGCGAACGTATTTCGACATCAGCTGACAATATGGGGCGTTCTTCGACCGCGAAGAATGGATTTCGACATCGGGTAGTGATCCGCAAAACAGCGGCACGCTTTCTCGCAAGCGGCGCGAGGGCGAGTTCAATACGCACGGACGCAGACTGGGCGCAAAGCATGCAGGCGGATACGCAGCGTCGTGCCAAAGCCGATGCGGAAAGACGCGCGGCTGAGCGCAGCGCATCGGGCGGGGATTTTCGGGATGCCGTCGTTGATGTTGTCATGGGTTTCGGCGGGTTGATGGTGCCGGGTTATTTCATACTGCAGGCCGCATTCCTGTTCCGCTGGAAAGACGGCTGGCGAAAAGCCGCCGCCGCGCCTCTCTTCCCGATGGGGCTGATTGTTGTTTACGTCTTTTACGCCAGCGTGATCCACGGCAGCAATATCGCGCCCATCGTCTTCGTGTTCGCGGCGCCGGTCGCATTCTTATACCTGGCCGTGCTCGGGTTTTGGCGAAGGTCTGCGCAGCGTTCTTAGGCTCAAGCCCTTTCTCAAGAAAGCACTACGGATTCAACTCCCCGTCTACCGCGCTGTCGATATTGTGGCAGTCAGCGCCCCAGATCTCTGCCTAGCGTCAGGGATCGTCAGCGCATGGACGAGACGACCTGCCACGGGGAAGCCTTTGGCGTAGTGGGGAGGTTCGGGGCGCGGGGTGCGTAGGGCAAGCGGCGGAAGTCTGCGGGAATCCATGATTCCGCGTGCAGTTTGCCTATTGTCCTTCCGCGATAACCCGCGTGGGATTTCCGTAGATGACCAGCACCTTGTCGCCCTTATGCAGGCGGGGTTGCGGCCCCTGCACGATGGTCATGAGATTATCGTTTTCGGTTTCGACGACGTATTCGACTCCCGTCTGGCGGGTCGATCCTTCTTCTATCACCGCACCTGCAATGCCGCCGGCCACGGCACCGCCGATTGCGCCGAGCGCGTTCGCGCGCCCGCCGCCGCCGACCCCGGACCCGGCAACCGCTCCGCCGGCCGCCCCGGCTGTCGCGCCGATGCCGGTCTGGTTGCCTCCGATCTTGACGTCCCGGACATGAATGATCTTGCCGCGAACCGTCTGGTTGGCTTCACCGACAGATCCGACGGAATAGGTGTCCGGCGAGATATTCTGCGTGCAGCCGCACAGAATCATCACCACGAGAAGAACGGAAAGTTTCTTCATTGCTTCCTGCCCGGAAACAGCGGCTTGTTCACATTGACCGTTTGTACGGCCATCAGGAACTTGGAAATATTGTTCTGGACCGCCCGGTTGATGGACTCTCTCGACCTGATCGCGCCGATGAACGCATAGTCGAACGGCACCGTGCCCGCTGAGTCGATCTGCTGCGTGTAAATCACGGCTCCGGTTGCGCGGTCCAGAAGCTCATATCGTGCCGAAACCGTAGTCGTGAAGCTGGCGCCAATGGGCTGCAAATTAATGGCTAGAATCTTGACGGCGAGAGACACTTTTTTCGACGCGTCATCCTGAAACAGCGCCATCTTGTCGAGCGCTTCCTGGAGGGACTCCTTCCACATCGGCGTAATGGTTTCGATTCCGGCCGGCATTTCGCCTTTCGCTTCATCGGGACGCGCGAGGGTCACTGTGAGGGCTTTGAGTTCCGCGTCGATTTTGTGCTTGGACGGTCCGACATTCGGGACCGAGAAATTCAGCGGCGGCATTTGTGCACAACCTGACAACAGCGCGACGGCACAAATCAAAATCCCAATACGCCTCATCGCTCAATCCTTCCCTGTTTTCCCCGCGTCTCGCCCTGAAACGCCGGGTTGACCTTAAACCGGACACGGATGAGCAGGCAAGAACAAAGGACGAGGGGAGTGTCCCGCCATGCTTCAATACGGCATCAGAACGAAGAGGCAATTGCCGTATTCGGGGCTCGATCTCTTCCCGCGCAAGGGATCGTCACCGCATTCGAGACGACGGCCCGCGACCGGCTTCCATCGCGCCATGAGGAAGAAACGGCTGGTATGCGTGCTGGAGAAGCTGAAGGGAGCGGCAATAATCGCGAGGCAACTTGACCCTCGGGGGTCACTCTCTGTAGCCTCGAAGCCGGAGGCGGTTCGCAAAATGTGGGTTTTCGGCTACGGGTCGCTGATGTGGGATGGCTGGGAGGATGCGCTCGGCGGCTCCCGCGTGGACCGCGCCGCGCTCGTCAATTACCGTCGTTCCTTCAACAAGAAGTCCACGCGGAACTGGGGCACAGCGGAGGTTCCGGGACCAACCCTTGGGCTGGAAGCCGTCGACGGCATGTTGTGCATTGGAACGGCGTTTGAGTTTCCAGACGATCTACGACCCGCCATAGAAACGCTGCTGAAGAAGCGCGAAGGCCCATCGTTCACTTTTCCTGAACTGCCGGTGCGTCTGCCCGACGGACGGGAGATCCGGGCGCTCACGCCGGTGAATAACCGAAGCAGCGGCACGTACATCGGAAATGTTCCAGCCAGAGAACGGGCAACCATGGCACGGGCAGCTACAGGAGAGGACGGCGCTTGTGCGGATTACGTCAGAAACATTGCCGAGAAGCTGAGAGCGCTTGAAATTGCGGATGAGGATGTCGAAGATTTTGCGAGGCTAGTTGATGCCGATTAGCAGCGTGGAGCCAAATATTGGAAACTTCAGCAAGCGGACGATCCTGACTGGTGCGGGCTGGACTCGGAACTGGGGCGGCCGACTCGGCGAGGAACTCTGGCAAGATCTGTTGGGACATCGGGCTGTTCAGAACAACGACAGGCTGCGCGAACTGCTTCTCGATGAACGATCGTTCGAGGCCGCTCTTGGCAAGGTTCAGGGCGAACCGTTTACGTCCGACGACCGCCAAGCGTTCAAGGACGCTTTGCTCGAAGCATTCCTATCCATGGATCGGGAAATCGCTCGCCCGGATCATCATCCATGGATCAACATCTATAAGGTCCAGGATCTGCTATTCCGGTTCTGGGGACTTCGCGGGCAGAGCATCGACACGGGTTATATGTTCACACTGAACCAGGATCTTTGGCCGGAGCGAAACCTTTACAATGAGCACGTATCCGGCGCTGCGGGAGCATCGCTGCCAGGGTTGCTGCCGCAGCCGAGCCAGAGGCTGTTCACGACAGATCTTGGACGCTACAGCGATCGGTTCCTCATGCAGCCGGTCGCAGACCCCGCGGCGCACGGGCAACTCCGGGGAAGATTCAACGTCATAAAACTGCATGGCTCGTTCAACTGGCGGACAGCGGACGGACGGAATGAACTCGTTGTCGGAACAGAAAAGGGCGGACAGATCGCCGCGTCCCCGCTGCTTTCGTGGTATCGAGAAATCTTCAGATGTGTGCTCTCGGTCGGAGGCGGGCGGTTGATGATCGTCGGGTACGGTTTCGGCGATGAACACGTGAATGCCGTGATTGCCGATGCTATCGAGCGCTTTGATCTGAAGGTGTTTATTTGGGATACGGGACCAAACCTCATGGACCGCGTCCGGGCCGCGCCGCATGGCACCGCTATATGGAGGGGCCTAATAAGCACGGCAACCCGACCACTGATCGAAGTATTCCCGAGCAATCAGGCTGAGACGGAAGAGTATCGGCGAATCCGTGACACGTTCTTCAGCTAAACCCGCCGCCCGTACTCGTGTGAGGGATCGTCACCGCAAGGCCGAGAACACAGGCGCTGAGCACGCGGCCAACGATGCGTTACGAATTGAAAAACCAGCAAGAAGGAGCAACTGAGATCGACGGTCCGTTACCCGAGCTCACTCTGTATATTTTTGGATCATGTTTTTCTCGATAACGTTTACGCAAGCCACGTATTTGTCGCCGGAGTAGCTGCTGCAGGACTTCACGGTGTCATCAAATTCTCGCCATACATCGGAAATGCACTTTTGCGTATCACTTGTTGTTTTCAGACAGGCAGACATGATGGCGCCACGACTTTTTTGGTATGCATATTTCTCCACCCCCATAGACTGGATCATCTGTGCCCGATGCCACTCTGACCAGGCCGGGTCTTCCCCCTCAAGGCCATAAGCCACAATCTCCTCTTCGGACAGGTATTGCACGTCATCCGAGGACACTCTCAACATGGCTGTATACAGGGTATCCGGCATGCCCATGCGTGAAAGATATTGCCGAACCGCATCCCCCATTTGGGCGTATTTTGCCTGCGCTTCAGTTTGCGACAATTGCGCGAACACTTTTTCGTCGAAATGTGGCCGGTGAATTGCTACTTTCCCCACACATTCACGAATTACGCCTGATGCAAGAATCAATACGCAGGCACTCGCGCATGGCCCTGGGTACATCACGATCGTCGAGTAACCATTGGTTCGTATGATTTCGCCAATGGCCATAGCGTCGAGAACAGAGCCTCCCGGAGAATCCAAATAGACACTTGTGAAATGGGATTGCTTAACAACGGGAGATGCCACTGCTTCCGAAAACTCTTTTAGTGTTGTGCTGTCAATGTCTCCCGAGATTGTGATAAACGCACTAGAAGACCCTTTCGGTCCGGGGAATGTCTTGATAACTACGGTGGCGCTTGCTGACGACATCGTCGCGCAAATCACGGCACCTAACAGGCAGAGAATAGGCAGCAGATGGTAGCGTCGCATGGGTAAACCCCTTCCTCGGGTTAAGGACTAGCAGCACACTCCTCCTGATGAAAGGCAAAAACTTGCTCGCGCCAGGGATCGTCACCGAATGGCCGAGACGCCGCAACGGCGGCTCGGGGAGTCACCGCGCCTAAGCCTTCACATAGGCGGGGACGACTAGAGCCCGACGGCCCCCCGCCGAAATTCCAGGACAGGGCCGGGGCGCACAAAACCCCGTTAACCAATAATTCAGCCTCTGCGCGTAATGTTGGAAAGATACAACCCTAGATTGGTTGTCCAACTTCGGGAGAGCGCGCGTGCAGCGATATCGCAGAAGCCTGACGATAAAGGTGCATTTCAACCAGCTTGCCCTGTTCACGGACGATCCCGTAGACTCGACGGCGGAAGCAACAGCGGAGGTGACGACCGATGACGGAACGCACAGCCCTCGGAGAGCAGATCCTGAAGCACTGGCGGGAGCATTGCCCGCAGATGGTGCGCGACCTGGAACAGCAGAACCGCCTCGACACGGCGGTATTCACGGCGCAGGAGACGACGGGCGACCTGCTGTACGAGCTGGTGTCGGTGAAGAAGATGAACTACCCGGCGGCGTGGGAACTGGCGACGCAGGAATGGGCGCTGACCCAAAACGACAAGGAGAGCGGGAACGAGCAGGGGAACTCGGAATCATCGACATCGAACCGCCGCCGCCCGCGCCTCCGCCGCGCGACTTCCGGATAATTGAGGCCCATCGGATCGGGCAGGGCGGGCTGAAGGAAAAAGCCCGCGATAATATCCAGGCCATACGCACGCTCCGGCTGGTCGAGGACGAAAGCCGCGAAGCGCGCGCGTCCGAAAAAGCCATCCTCGCCCGCTACAGCGGCTGGGGCGCGCTCTCGAACGTCTTCCATCCTTATCCGCGCAGCGACTGGCAGGACATCGCCCGCGACGTAAAGGAGCACCTGACCCCCGAGGAATACGACTCGGCGCGCGCCTCGACGCCGAACGCGCATTTCACATCGGCGACAGTGATCAACACGCTGTGGCAGGCGATGGAGCGCTTCGGGCTGGGAGCAGGGGCCAACATTCTGGAGCCGTCGATGGGCGTCGGGCATTTCTTCGGCCTGATGCCGGACTCCCTTCTGCCCGGCTGCAGGCGCACGGGCGTCGAACTGGATTCAATCACGGCGCGCATCGCGAAGCAGCTCTACCCGGACGCGACGATATTCGCGAAAGGGTTTGAAGAAACGATCCTCCCCGATAATTTCTTCGACGCGGTGATCGGCAACATCCCGTTCGGCAACTATCCGGTCCACGATCCTGCTTACAAGAATTCCCCGGTGACGCGGACGATCCACGATTACTTCCTCGCCAAATCGCTCGACAAGGTCAGGGCGGGCGGCGTGTTGGCGCTGATCACCAGCCGCTACACGATGGACAAGCAGGATTCGACGATAAGACGCTATCTGGCTGACCGCGCCGATCTCGTCGGCGCGATCCGGCTGCCCGACACGGCCTTCAAGGCCAACGCGGGCACCGAGGTCACAACCGACATTCTGTTTCTGAAGAAAAGGGAGCCGGGTGCCGCCCCGTCCGGAATTACATGGCGGGACCTGGCTCCTATTGATACCCCGGACGGCCCTGTATCCGTCAACGAATATTTTGCGCGAAATCCCGAGATGATGCTCGGTGAAATACGTCTTCAAGGCTCGATGTACCGCGAACGTGAGCCGACGCTGACAGGCGATCTGTCGCCGGAACTTTTGCAACGCGCTATCGCAGCGCTCCCCGCCGGCATCTACAATTCCCGCAACGCGGGGCCAGACCGCGCCCGTCCCCCGCCTGAATTCACCCAAGCCGACATCGACACCTCTGACGTGAAGGACGGCGCTTACGCGATCCGCGACGGGCTGCTGGCGATCCGGCGCGGTGCCACCTTCGAGACGGCGAAAGTGCCGGGGTCCACCGCCTGGCGCATTCGCGGCATGCTGGCCGTGCGCGACGCCATCCGCGTCACGTTCGGCACGCAGCTTGACGACGCGCCGGAAGAGCGCATCACTGAAGCGCGAACACTCCTGAACGAGATCTACGATTCCTTCACCTTCCGCTACGGGCCGCTGTCGTCGCGCGAGAATATCAAGGCCTTTGCCGGCGATCCCGACCAGCCTCTTTTACTCTCCTTAGAGAACTTCGATCCTGAGACGAAGCGCTCGACCAAGACCGCGATCTTCACGCGGCGGACACTGGAGCGCTATAAACCGGTCACGCATGTCGAGACAGCCGCCGAGGCGCTGGCAGTCTCGCTGAACGAGACCGGAGACATTCACTGGCCGCGCCTGGAGCAGGTGACGGGACGCGCGGCATCCTCTTTACTGCGCGAGCTGGGCAGCCTTGTGTACTGCAACCCCGAGGGCGGGGGCTGGGAGACCGCCGACCGCTATCTGAGCGGCGACGTGCGCCGCAAGCTGGCGACAGCCGCAGCAGCGGCGGAACTTGATCCAACATACGCACGCAACATCGACGCGCTCAAAGCCGTCCAGCCTGCAGACCTGGAGCCGGGCGACATCGAAGCCCGGCTTGGCTCGTCGTGGATTCCGGCCAGCGATATCGCGGAATTCATCGGAGGGCTGCTCGATGTCCCGCCCCGGAGTGTCCGCGTCGGTCACGCCGCGACCATCGCCACCTGGACCGTCGAGATCGACGGTGCCGAGAAATACAGCGTCGGCAACACGACGACGCATGGCACGGCGCGCTTTAGAGCATCCGACCTGATCGATCAGGCGCTTAATGGCCGTGTGCCGACAGCCTATGACGAGCACGAGGACGGTACGCGGGTCATCAACCAGCAGGAAACAGTGGCAGCCCGCGAAAAACAGCAGCAGTTGAAGGATCGTTTCCGCGAGTGGGTATGGGAGGACGGCCCGCGCGCGGCGCGTCTGGCCCGCGACTACAACGACCGCTTCAACAATCTGCGCCTGCGCAGCTTTGACGGCTCTCACCTCACGCTGCCGGGCATGAACCGCGAGCATCTGCGTGACGGTGACCTGTCCAGTCACCAGAAAGATGCCGTCTGGCGCATCGTCCAGAGCGGCAGCACGCTGCTCGCGCACGTCGTCGGCGCGGGCAAGACCTGGACGATGGCGGCAGCCGCTATGGAAATGCGCCGCCTCGGCTTTGCCAAGAAACCGATGTTTGTCGTGCCCAATCACCTCGTCGAGCAGTGGGGCGCGGAGTTCC
Source organism: Candidatus Solibacter sp. (assembly GCA_039934035.1). Classification (GTDB taxonomy): domain Bacteria; phylum Acidobacteriota; class Terriglobia; order Bryobacterales; family Bryobacteraceae; genus Solibacter. The sequence goes on from JBDTMZ010000103.1 coordinate 35,517, forward strand.
TGAAAGTCTACCCGCAGGCAAAGCTGTTCATCGCTGGCAGGGAGCATTTCGCGACGGGCAACCGGCAGCGGGCGATGGCGCGCATTGCCACTGGTACCTTTGATGCCGTCATCGTCTCGCACCGTTCGTTCGAGTTTTTGCCGGTCTCGGACAAGCTGTTCCGGCGCTTTGTTGAGGAACAGGTTGATGAGCTGGAGGCGGCGATCCTGGAGGCCAAAGCGGGCAACGACGACAACCGGCGGCTGGTCAAGGAACTGGAGAAAGCCAAGAAGCGCTTCGTCGCCAAACTCAAGGAGCGCGCCGACCGCGAAGGAAAAGACAACACGCTGACCTTCGAGGAACTGGGCGTCGACCAGATCTTCGTCGACGAGGCCGACCTCTATAAGAACCTGTTCTACACCACCAAAATGAACCGCATCGCCGGGTTGCCGAATTCAGAGAGCAACCGCGCGCTCGACATGTATATGAAAACCCGATACGTGCGCGAGATCAATGCCGGGCGCGGCGTCGTCTTTGCGACCGGCACGCCGATCTCGAACACGATGGCCGAGATGTACACGATGCTGCGCTATCTGGCACCGGCCCTGCTGAAGGAGCGCGGCGTCGCGCATTTCGACGCGTGGGCGGCAAACTTCGCGGAAGCGGTCACGGCTCTCGAACTCGCGCCGGACGGCTCCGGCTACCGGATGCACACAAGGTTTGCGAAATTCATCAACCTGCCGGAGCTACTGTCGATGTTCCGCACCTTCGCCGACGTGCAGACCGCCGACATGCTGAACCTGCCGCGTCCCACCATCGCGGGTGGCAAGCCGCAGGTCGCGGCGGCCCCGGCATCAGAGTCGCTGAAAGCCTTCATCAAGACGCTGACCGATCGCGCCGAGAAACTGCGCACGTCGCGGATCGATCCGAGCGTGGACAACATGCTGAAGATCACCGGCGACGGCCGCAAGGCCGCGCTCGACATGCGCCTGGTCGAGCCTTTCGGCGAGCCAGAGTCCGATACCAAGCTGGCGCACGCCGTGCAGCGCATCAGGAATGTCTGGGCCGAAACCCGCGACGCGCGCTCCACTCAGCTCGTGTTCTGCGATCTGTCGACACCCGATCCGAAGAAATTCAACGTCTATGACGAGGTGCGGGCAAAGCTGATCGAAGGCGGCATCCCGCCAGCCGAGATCGCCTTCATCCATGACGCCGACAGCGATGCCGAAAAGAAAATCCTGTTTGATGCCGTCAATGCCGGGCGTGTCCGCATCCTGATCGGCTCCACCGAAAAAATGGGGGCGGGGACGAACGTGCAAAAGCGCCTCGCCGCCCTGCATCACCTGGACGCGCCGTGGCGGCCCCGCGACATCGAGCAGCGCGAGGGCCGCATCCTGCGGCAGGGGAATCTAAATTCCGAGATACGGATCTTCCGTTACGTGACGGAGGGCTCGTTCGACGCCTATATGTGGCAGACGCTCGAAACCAAAGCCCGCTTCATCCAGCAGGTGATGAACGGCCAGACCTCGGTGCGCAGCGCCGAAGACCTCGACGGCGGCGCGCTCACCTACGCCGAAATCAAGGCGATTGCGTCGGGCAACCCGGCAGTGATGGAAAAAGTAAAAACCGACACCGAGATCCGCAAGCTCGACCAGTTGCGCGCCGCGCACCGCAACCAGCAGCACAGCATCCGCCTGCAGATCCGGGCGCTCCCCGCCGAGATCAGGGAGCGGCTGGAGCGGATCGCCAGACTCACCGCCGATATCGCCGCGCGTGACACTCATGCCGCCGAGGAGTTCTCGATGACGGTGGGCAAGCGTGTCTATGCCGGCAAAGGCGCGCGCGAGGACGGCGCGGCGGCGCTGACCGGAGCCATCCTGTCGTGGCACGACGACCAGAGCCTGCAGGTGCGCGGATCATTCCGCGGCTTCGAGATCCTGAGCCGGGGCAGGGGGGCAACGCTGCTTGTCGGCTCGGACGAAGAACGGCTGCCCGAGCTGTTCATCCGGGGAACAGGCATCTACAAGGCCCAACTCAACGCCGAGAACCCGGTCGGGACGATGCAGAGCATCGAATACGCACTGCGCAGCCTCGACAAGGCTGCTGAAGACGAGCGCGAGCGCACGGCCCGCGCTGAAAAGATGCTGGGTGACTTTGAGGAGCAGGCGGGTAGGCCATATGAGCACGAGGCGAAACTCAAGGATCTTCTCATCCGCCAGGCACAACTGAACGCCTTACTCGATCTCGACAAGGGTGAGCGGCAGGTTGCGCCGGAAGACAGGGCGGAGGGAAGTCCCGATGCTGATGGTGACACCGGCGATGAAAGAGCAGTTGACGCGAAAGCGCGGCCCGAGAGCCGAAGCCGCGGCCCGTGGCGCAACGCGCCGGGACAGCGCAGGGACAGGGACCTGGCCGAGGCTCGCCCGACTTCAGCCGCGCGGACCCCGCCGCAGGTGCCGGGGACGAAGTTGTAGGCAGAAGCAAGCGAAACGGAGAAGAGCAATGACCGAGGAAGAAAAGATACTGCAAACCAGACCTCAGGGCGATATCGTCGCCATTACCCGCCCGGCGTGGTGGACGGAGATCGCCGTGGGCAAGAACGGCAGTGTGGTCCAGTTGCTCCATCCCGATCATGGTTGGCTGACGTTTCTGTTACCGCCGGAATGCGCGAGCAGGCTGGGCACCGGCCTCGTGAAGCAGTCGGCGTTGTGTGATTATTTCGCGGGGACGTTGCCGCCCTCGACCGTGACTGTGAACTGAACACTTGGCTTAGTATAGTCGTGCTCGTGGCTAGAACTCACCTGCCGGTGCCGATCCAGATGAACGAATCGTCCCATTCACGAATAGCACGCTCTCGTTCTTACCGGCTGAATTGCGACGGACTCTTTTCCACAACTGCGGTAAAGGGTCGCCACTTATCGTGATTCTGAAATATGAAAGGCTTGAGGACATACACACATATTCGCATTCAATCCGCTTTCGACACAAATGATTCGTAGAGCCCACTTTGGGGGTTGAACCCGACTACTTTTAGTGAGACCATTCGACGCTTTCTATTTTGGACGTCGGCGGGGAACGATGCGGCGGGCGATAAGACAGAGTCTTTTTTCAGATGCGCTACGTCTGACTATTTTCATCGCGATCCTTGCCATAAGCATTGGGATTGATACGAGGGCTGACGCCGCAGAGAACAGTCCCACCACGGAAGCGACTTCCGCAAACGATATTCAAACGCTGACAGCGAAAGCCGAGCAGGGGGACGCCGATTCCCAGACCCGGCTTGGATGGATTTATTCAGCGGGCAAACTTGTAAAGCAAAATTATCCCGAGGCCTTGGAATGGTTTCTCAAGGCTTCACAGCAAGGTGATCTGATAGCACAATATAACCTTGGCGAAATGTATGCGCATGGTCAGGGCACTCCGAAGGACGAGGCGGAAGCAGTCAAATGGTGGCGCAAGGCCGGTGACAATGGATTGGCTGAAGCTCAATACAAACTTGGCGCTTGGTGTCATGATGGCCATTTTGTTCCGCAAGATTTCACGGAGGCCTTGAAATGGTTCCGCTCGGGAACAGAGCAGGGATACCCGCTTGCCGAATACGCGCTCGCCACGATGTATGAGCGCGGTCAGGGCGTTGAACAGGATGATTCCGAAGCGTTCAAACTATATCTGAAGGCAGCAGAACAAGGCGACCCTTCTGCACCAGGCAAGGTTGGATTAATGTACGCCGAGGGCAGGGGCGTAACGCAGGATTATCAGGAAGCGTTTTTCTGGCTGGATAAAGTCGCGCCATACGCGCAATATACTGACAAGGAAGCGTTTGCTGCCATAGATGACGTTACCAAGCATCTCACGCAGCAACAGCTTTCAGATATAAAGGCGCGGGAACAAACGTGGCGCCCACACTGGTGGGTTCGCCCAGGGCCGTCAGGTAAACCCTGATGCAAATGCCATGCATTCATACGCAACTTATTGCGGGCGACGTTGTCATGAACGAAAAACCTGAACGACCGCCGGTCAGGAGCGGGGGGCGGCAAAAGCGCTTAAAGATCCGTCGCTGGATGTTTGGAGTCTTCATCCTTGGTGCTGATGTGCCGATCGGCATCTGGTTTACGTGGACTCTTCTGAAGACCACTAATGTGGTCTATGCAGCGAGTATTGGAGTATTGATCCTTATTTTTCGGCTCGTCAGAAGAAATCGTGGGTGGACTCGGGCTCGGGTAGCTTGCCAAGTGAG
>JBDTMZ010000104.1:0-117760 GCA_039934035.1 Candidatus Solibacter sp.
TGATCATAATTCGCGGTTCAATGTTTGTCCATCTATTTGTAGGACACTACACTAGTTTCCAGTACGGGCGAAACTGAGAATTCGTCTGCCACCTTCCTGCTGCGGTTTCTCCGAACCTTACCGGGTGCTACGCTGTAGGCTCCGATGAGCGCCAAGCGCCCTCTTCCACTCCGGCTGCCGGCTGCCCTTGCGCTGTGTCTGGCCGCTGCGGCATCGTTGCCAGCCGCCAATTCAGACCCGTGGCTGAAGATGACTTCGGCCAACTTCGAACTCTACACCACGGCCGGCGAGCGGCAGGGGCGCGAACTGATCCGCTATTTCGAGCAGGTGCGGAGTTTTTTCGCGCAAGCCATCGGCGGCAGCCTGCCCTCGGCGCGTCCGGTGCTCATCATCGTCTTTAAGAACGAAAAGGAATACCAGCCCTACAAGCCGAATGAAGTCGCCGACGCCTACTACCAGCCGGGCGAGGAGCACGATTTCATCGTGATGAGCTCGGCCTCCAGCCTACATTACCCGGTGGCGGTGCACGAATACACCCACCTGATGATTCGCCAGGCGGGGATGGACATTCCGGCGTGGCTCAACGAGGGGCTGGCCGAACTCTATTCCACCATGCAGAGCCGGGGCGACAAAATCATGGTGGGGCAGGTGATTCCGGGCAGAATGCAGGCGCTGGCCGTAGACCGCTGGATTCCACTGACAGAGTTACTCAAGGTGGACCACAGCTCGCCCGTTTACAACGAAAAATCGCGCGCCGGCATCTTCTACGCGGAGAGCTGGGCGCTGGTGCACATGCTCAGCCTGGATGCCGATTACCGCCCCAAAATGAAGGCCTTTGTGGCGGCGCTCGCGCAGGACGATCCGGCAGCCGCCTTCCAGCAGGTATACGATAAGTCGCCGAAGGAAGTGGAGGGCGCGCTGCGCGGCTATTTTTCAGGCAATACGGTGCGCGTCAGCCTTTTCGACGTGCAATTGCCCAAGAATGTGGATGCACCCGGGATTCAAAGCGGAGCCGTTCTGCAGGCGCGGCTGGCGCTGGCCGAACTGCAGGCCAGTTCGCGCGATCGGCAGGAGCAGGCGAACGCCGCCTACACGCAACTGGCCAGCGAGTTCCCCGGCAACTGGGAGGTCGAGGAGGGCATGGCGCAGTTTGCCTGGCGCCGGCGGAAACTGGAGGAATCGGCCCAGCACTTCGCCCGCGCCGTGGAGTTGGGCTGCCAGACACAGCCCGCCCTGTTGTTGTACGGCCGCGTGCTGAATTACCAGGATCAAACCAAAGAGGCCGTGAATGTGCTGTTGAAAGCCGCGCAGTTGTTTCCCGAGTCCAACGAAGTGCAATTGGAACTGGGCCTGACCATGGTGCGCAACGGCAACTATGGCAGTGCGGCGGCGGCTCTGCAAGCGGTCAAGAAAGTGCCGAAGGCGGAGGATGCCTTCCGGCTACATTACAACCTGGCCTACGCGCAATATCGCCTGGCGGACTTCGCGCATGCCAAAGAAAATGCCGCCAAAGCACGCACCTACACCAGGCATCCCGATGAGCTGCTCTCGCTGGATCGCCTGCTGGCCGTGCTGGAGCGTCCCGCGCCAGATTCGCGAGCGGTCGAAATCGCCAAAGAGGCGGCGCCGCCCGTGAACCTCGACGAGGATACGCTGCCGCGCTTGAAACGGCGTCCCGGGGAGCAGGAACCGGAGGAAGCTCTACAACGTCCCGCGGGACCGGCGGTGGAAGGCGCGCTGGAAATCATGGAGTGCGGTACCGTCGCCCGCTTGCATTTACGGGTGGCTGGCGCGGTCAAGGTGTTCGTGATTCCCGACCCGTCTAAAGTCGCGATTCAAGGTGCGGACGGCAAACCGGTGGAGCTGCAGTGCGGCGCGCAAAAGCCTCCCCGCCCGCTGCGCCTGGAATATCAGCCCTTGCCCGCCCTGCCCGGCGTGACGGGCGCCGTGCTTTCGTTGGAATTCAAATAGACAGCGGCCATCGACTTCTCCCGCCATGAGAACTCGGCCCCGGCATGGGGCACAGGCGTCACGCTGTGGTTGATCGCCCTCCCTGATTGCGCCATTTCACCCGATCCCCGCTGTTTCTGCTGCCGGAAGTGTCGAGATTTGCCATAAAACGGTGGATTTCGTCTTAAAAGACCGTTTGGTCTTAATATTGCATGGTCCGCCTTGCGCATTCGGCGTCAGGGGGGTATTCGTGGAGAAGCTCTTTCGGGATTCGGGGCACCTCATTCGTCCGGCCTTGGTCCTACTCGCGGGGCTAGGCCTCTTCATGGTGATTCGCGGCGCGGTCGTGCCTAAGGGGTTCGGCCAGTACGGCCACTACCGGCCGGGCGCCCTGGCGATGGTGCGCCAACATCCCCTCTCTTACGCCGGCCACGAGGCCTGCGCCATGTGCCACGAAGAGGAAAGCAAGACCCGCGCCGAGGGCAAACATGCCCACGTCTCCTGCGAGACCTGCCACGGGCCTCTGGCCAAACACGTGGACGACCCGGTAGCCAACGTGCCCAAACTGCCCACGGTCGCCACCTTGTGCGTCCGCTGCCACGAGAAAGACCAGGCCAAGCCCAAAGGCTTCCCGCAAGTGGTGAGCGCCGAACATTCCAACGGCATGGCCTGCAACGATTGCCACAAACCGCACAGTCCCAAGTTGTAAGCCTACAGGAGCCGAATGATGGAGATGAACCGTAGAGATCTACTGACCATAGGTGGCAAGCTCCTGCTGATCGCCAGCGTGGGCGCGACCTTCGAGCAGATTACCGGCGCCGAACCCGCACCGGACGTCTACAAGATGGCCGATCACTGGTGGGGCATGATCATCGATATCGAAAAGTGCATCGGCTGCGGAAGCTGCGTGCGCGCCTGCTCCAACGAAAATCAGGTGCCCGACGGCTATTTCCGTACGTGGGTGGAACGCTACGAGGTGCCGGAAGGCGGTGGCAACCCCAAGGTAACCTCGCCCGACGGCGCCATCAACGGGTTCCCCCTGCCCAAACCGGTCGATGTCAAAAGCTTCTTCGTTCCCAAGCTGTGCAACCATTGTGCCGATTCGCCGTGCACCCAGGTGTGCCCGGTCGGCGCCACCTTCGTGAGTCCGGACGGCGTCGTGCTGGTGGATAAGGACTACTGCCTCGGCTGCCGCTACTGCGTGCAGGCCTGCCCCTACGGCTGCCGCTATCTGCATCCCGAGACCGAGACGGTGGATAAGTGCAACCTCTGCTACCACCGCATCACCAAGGGTCTGACCACCGCTTGCTGCGAGAATTGCCCCACCGGCGCCCGCCAGTTGGTGGACTTCAAGAATCCCAAAGACCCGGTGCACGAATTCCTCAAGAACAACAAGGTCAACGTGCTGAAAGCGTACATGGCCACGGAATCCAAGGTCTATTACAACCACCTCGACGGTTCGGTGAGATAGGAAGCGAAATGATGATCCCAGGCGTAGACGGTTTCATGTATCCGAACGAGGTGGAATTGCAGTGGAGCGTCCTGATCGTGCTCTACCCGTTTGTCACCGGACTGGTCGCTGGCGCCTTCATTCTGGCGTCGCTCGAGCGGGTCTTCAAAGTGGAAGCGGTGCGGCCAACCTACCGGTTGGCGCTGCTGACGGCGCTTTCGTTTCTGCTGGTGGCGCCGCTGCCCCTGCAACTGCACCTGGGGCATCCGGAACGTTCGTTCGAAATGTACACCACGCCGCACAGCTCATCGGCCATGGCGATGTTCGGCTTCGTGTACCTGTGGTACCTCACGATCGTGCTGCTGCTCGAAATCTGGCTGGATTACCGCGCTGACATCGTACGCCTGGCGCAGACTTCCAAAGGGTTCCTGCGCGTCATCTACCGCGCGCTGACTCTCGGTTCGATGAACGTCAGCCCGGCGTCTCGCATCGTGGACGATAAAGTCGGTTATGCAGTGACGGTGATCGGTATCCCTTCGGCCTTCATGCTGCACGGGTATGTCGGGTTCATCTTCGGTTCCATCAAAGCCAACCCCTGGTGGAGCACGCCGCTGATGCCGATCGTGTTTCTGTTTTCCGCCATGGTATCGGGCATCGCCGCGGTGCTGCTACTGTACATGGCGTCGATGAAACTCCGCAAAACGCCCATCGACATGCGCTGCGTGGACACTATCGCCAAGTATCTCTTCTACACCTTCGTAATCGATTTCACGCTGGAAATGCTGGACCTGATTCATCGCACCTACGAGAGCGACGAGAGCTTCCGCAGCCTGGATTTCATGGTGCATACGCGCCTCTGGTACTCGCACGTGATTCTGCAGATCGGGCTGGGCACGTTGATTCCGCTGGTGCTGCTGGCCGCCAATCAGCTGTGGCGCTTCACCGAGGCCCGGCGGCGCGCCATGTATGTGACGGCATGTTCGTTGACCATGGTGGGTATCTTTGCCATGCGCTGGAACGTGGTGATCGGCGGACAACTCTTCTCCAAGAGTTTCCTGGGCTATACCACTTACAAAATGGAATTGGTGACCCGCGAGGGGTTGCTCACGGCGATCGCGCTGATGGTGCTGCCCTTCGTAATCTTCTTCGTGCTGGTAAAGATCCTGCCGCCATGGCAGGAAAGCGAGGCTCATAAAGCCTGAGGAGGTTGCCCTGTTGCAGCCTGAATGGAACGCGCTGGCCGAAGAAGTACAGGACCTGCGCTCCCGCATCACTCGCCTCGAAGCGGCGATGGGCCTGCCCGCCCCCGCCGCCCCGGCCGGAATGGCCGTTACCGCCCTGGAATCCACGCCCGACGGACCCGCGCCGGGCATTCTCGAAACGCCCGCCTCCCTGCTGCCCGTCGTGGGACGCGCGCTGCTGGGCCTGGCAGGCGCTTTTCTGCTGCGAGCGCTCACCGAAGGCGGCACTTTCTCGCCGCGCGCCGGCGTAGGCATCGGCCTGATCTATGCGATGCTATGGCTGGTATGGGCAGCGCGCACTCCCGCCGCGCAGCGCCTGGAGACCGCGCTCCACGGGCTGACCTCCGTGCTCGTGCTCTCGCCCCTGCTCTTCGAGGCCACGGTGCGCTTCCATGCCATCACCACCTGGACGGCCGGCGCGCTGCTGCTCGCTTTTACTCTCTTCGGCCTCGCCGTCTCGTGGCGCAAAGACCTGCTGATTGTCGCCACCTTCGCCACCCTCGGCGGACTCGGTACCAGCGCGGCGCTCCTGCTCGCCACTTCGGACGTGATGCCGTTCACCTTTGTGTTCCTCGCCATCGCCCTCGCCTTGGAAGTGTCCGCCTGTAAGAATCACTGGCTGAGCGGACGCTGGCTCACCGCCCCGGCTGCCGATTTCGCTGTGCTGCTCGCCGTCTGGCTGGCCACTCGCGAGCACGGCGTGCCCGAAGGCTACGCGCCCATTCCCCATGCAATGCTGTTGGCGGCACTGATCGCCCTGCTGGCCATCTATCTCGCCAGCACCCTCTTTCGCACCCTGGTGCGCGGGCTGACGTTTACCTGGTTTGAAACCGCGCAGTGCGCCGCGGCATTCCTCATCAGCGTGGGCGGCGGCCTGCAACTCACCAGCGCCGATTCCCGGGTGGCTCCGGCGTTGGCCGTGCTCGCGCTGCTTTGCGCGTCGGCCTGCTACCTGGTTTCCTTTTTGATGCTCGACCGCGGTGAGGAAGTGGGCCGCAACTTCCATACTTATGCGACGTTCGGACTGCTGCTGACCCTGGCAGGCACCCGAATTCTGCTCTCTGGCGGCGCCGAAGCCGTCGCCTGGAGCGTCCTGGCCGTTGCCGCCATCTGGGTGGGCGGCCTTTTCCGGCGCCTCACTTTGAAGGTGCACGCGGTAATCTTCCTGCTTCTGGCGCTGGCATCGTCGAGCGCGCTGGAACAGGCGGCGGGCTTGCTGCTGGGCTCGCGGACGTGGCCCGGCGGCGCACCGTGGGCCATCTGGACGGGAGCGGCCACGGCGGTGCTGTGTTACGCCATCGGGACGCGGCACGCAGCCGCCGTCACGCCGAGTTTCAGTTCGCGTGCGCTGCGCGTTTTGGTCGCCGGAGCGGCCATCTGCCTGACGGCGGGAATCGCGGCGGGCCTGCTGACGTCGGGCTATCACGCCATCTTCGGCGCGTCGGCCACTCACGCCTATTGCGCCACGCTGCGCACGTTCGTGCTTTCCGCCTCGGCGCTCGCCCTGGCCTGGGGAGGCGTGCGTTGGGACCGGCCGGAGTTTGGCCGCCTCGTCTTCCCGGTGATGGCGCTGGGCGCTTACCGCATGGTGGGAGTCGATCTGCGGCAGGACCGCACGGCCGCGCTATTCCTCTCGCTGCTGCTCTACGGAGCGGCCCTCATGCTGGCGCCGAAACTGATGCGGGCCAAACCCGCCTTTGTGGCATAAGGCTCTGCCTTGTGCCTGCGAGCGACAGTCGGCGTCCGAGCTGCGCTCGGATGGACAAGGCGGAGCCTTATCCCACTCGCCCCGAGTCTATATGGGGCCCTCACCTGAGTTCTCAGCTCGGTATCCCTTAGCCCGCCCACAACTAACACTTAGTGTTCGATTTGGAGCTTGTACCCGGGCGAACGCAAGGTTCTAATGTGTAGTGACCGATGAGCATGGATCCCACCGTCGAGCAGGCGCACTGTCGCAGGACCGCGGCACTCGCCGTTGAGGTCGGGCGCCGAACCGGCGTCCCCCTGGCGCCTCTCGAACAGGCGGCGCTCCTGCATCACGCACTCGATCCTTTTCGGCAGAGTAGCGGACTCGGCCGTCTGGCCTGGCAGGTGGTAGCGGGCCATGACGGACGCCGCATCGCCGATATAGTGCAGATGTGCAATCTGATCGACGAGCAGATGGAAGGGCTGGAATTCGAGTTCAAAGAAACAGCCGCGATCCTGGATGAAATTGAGACCTTCGCCGTGTTCGAAGGCTTCGATCCGCATCTGGTCGACATTGTGCGTACGCTGCGCTGCGGCCCGCTGGAATTCGCCGCCTTGCTGCCGGTGGAAGCTCGCATGGCGGGCCAGGTATTTCGCGCGTTGCGCGTGGAGCGGGAATACGAGTTGGAAGAACTGGAGACCCTGGCGCTGCACGACCCGTCCCTGGCCGCGAGCCTGCTGAGGGTAGCCAACTCGGCGCTCTATGGACGCCCGCAGCGAGCCTCCACCGTGGCCCGCGCCATTGCGTGCATTGGCGTGGTGGCGTCCCGCAAAATCATGCTGGGCGCTGCCATGCGTCCGGTCTTTGCTTCGGCCGGACTCGCCGGCATCTGGACCCACTCGCTGAGTGCGGCGCCCTTCTGTTCGGCGCTCGCCGAGCGGACCGGCCTGTTGACTCCGGAAGAGGGCATGCTCTTCGGCCTGGTGCACGATATCGGAGCGATTGCCATACAGTTCCTGCCGCGCGAGTCGCTAAAGGCCCACCGCAATCTGCTCGACGGAGGCTGTCCCACCACGTATGTGGAGCGCCTTCTTTTGGGCGTCGATCACGGCCAAATCGGAGCGCAATTGCTCGCCGGCTGGAATTTCCCGGAGGCCTTCGTCGAGGCAGTGCGCTTTCACCACCAGCCGGAACGTTCGGAATCCGCCCTGGCGTCGATGGCCTTCCTGGCGGAATTCTGGTCGGGACTGGACGAAGACATCGCTTCGTTCGGCCGTATCGACGCCTGCCTGGACCGCGTCGGCATCACCCTGGAAGCGCTGGTGGAGTTGGGCCGCGACGACGCCGTCCTGCGCGCCTTGAAGGCCGTGGCCTGAGTGTATTACGCTCGTCCCCATGGACCCCTTGCTCGTCCGCGGCCTGCAGCTCTTTAATCACGGCGAGTATTTCGAGAGCCACGAAGCGTGGGAGGAAGCCTGGACCCCGCAGCGCGGACCGCGCCGCCTCTTCCTGCAGGCGTTGATTCATTTTGCCGTCGCGCTGTACCACGCCGAGCGCGCCAACACCGCCGGAGCCTGCCGCCAACTGCGTAAGGGCCTCCACAAACTCGCCGCCTACCGCCCAACCTGCGAATCCATCGACACGGCGCGCCTGCATCGCGAAGGCAGTGCCGTGCTCGCGGCCCTCGAAGCGGGCACCCCTTTCGAGCCACCGCGCGTGCATCTTGTCTGAACCGTCACAACCCGCATCTTGCCGCAAATCCAAATTTCGAATTGCTTCGTAATTAGCGGTGTAGCCCAACACTTCCAGGAGGAATTCACAGATGCGACCCATCGCATGCAGGATCTTTGTGTCTCTGCTCGCCCTCGGTTCGACGTTCGCCGCCAGTCATCGCAACGGCCCTTTGCTGCTCGAAGACCAGACCGCGAACCTCAACGATTTCTACGCTTTTCGCAGTTACGAAGCGGGAAAAAGCGACCGGCTGGTAATGAGCATGAGCGCACAAGGTTTCCAGAATCCGGACAATGGCCCGAGTTACTACAAGTTCTCGACCAGCGTCCTGTACCGCTTCAACATCAACAATTCCAGGGGCCTCGACGGAGCGCCGGACCTCCAGGTGGATTTTCAGTTCCGGGATACCTACCGCGAAAACCCCACGTTCGTTTCCTACTTCGGCAAGATCGATTCCATCGATAGCCCCGGGATCTTCCTGTACGAAACCTACATCGTCATCCTCCGCGATCTGAAGCAGAACAAGATCGTCGCGGTCTATGACAAGGACGTGAATGGCCATCTGCTCTCGGTTGCGCCGCCCAACCTGGGACCGAACTCCACGCCCAACTACGAGGCGAACCTCGGCGCCAAGAGCGTCTTTACCCTGGCCAACGGCATGCGGGTATTTGCGGGACCGCGCGACGACGCCTTCTATTTCGATAGCGGCGCCACCTTCGACACCCTGCATTTCCGTACGCCCGCGCCCGTGCTCTCGGGTAGCGCGGATCAGGGACAGGGTCCCGCCGCGCCGGCCGCGGTCGATGGCTTCGCGGGATACAACATCAGCCTGATCGCGATCGAGATGCCCATCACCATGGTGACGGCCGGCGGCACCGTGCCCACCAGTGCGACCGATCCCAACGCCAAGATTGGCGCATGGGCCAGCACCTCCCGCCAGGTAGTGACCGTGCGGCCCAGCCCCAACGACCCCATCCACTTCGGCGACTATATGCAGGTGGATCGCGTCGGCAATCCGCTCACCGTGGAAGCGCTGATTCCGCTGCCGCTCAAAGATCGCTGGAATCGCAGCCTGCCGGTGGACGACCAGCAGTGGGCCCCCTACATCGGCGATCCGTTCTTCGCCACCGGCGTACTGAAAGGCGTCTTCGGCCTGAATGTTCCGCCGGCTCCGCGAAAAGATCTGCTCGGCGTGTTCGTTCCGGACATGACGAAGATCGACCTCACCATCGCGCCGACGCCGCTCGGCAGCCAGAACCGTCTGGGTCCGCTGGGCGGCGACAATGCGGGCTGGCCATTCGGCGGGCGCCGCCCGATCGACGACGTGGTCGATATCGGCTTCCGCGCCCTGGCCGGCGTGCTGGTGCCCGGCTTCACCAATGCGCCGCCGCTGGGCGACGGCGTTAATTCCAACGATGTTCCGCTGCTCGATCGCTTCCCGTTCCATCCCGCGCCGCACTCGGGATACTCGCACAGCCAGATCGAAGGCACGAACGGACGCGGAACTCCGACGGGGAATTGACGCCCGGGGGGGGGCGGCCTATGCCGCCCCCGTTTTGAGGTTTGCCGAAAAGCTGAGGAGACAAACAAGATGAGCCTGAAACCTCTATCGATCTTTATGTGTGCCGTCGCGGCGTTCGCCCAATCGGGTAACCAGAAGGTCGGCGGCCTGTTGGAGGAACGCGCCCTCTACGACGCCGTTTCGCGCCTGAACACCGACGACCGCATCGCGATGTATGCAACCTTAACCGCCGCCCAGCCGGTCGACGCCCATTACCGCAATCAAATGGCGGCCACCTATCTCCAGAAGATGCGCGAGACCATGAATTCCGATTACCTGAACCGCGCCTCGCAGATTGTCGAAAGCGTACTGGCGGCGGACCGTCAGAATTACGAAGCGCTCCGCCTGCGCTCGGCCATCGAGCTGGAGCGCCACGACTTTCCGCGCGTCGCGGAAAATTCGCGCATGTTGACCACCCTTGCGCCGGAAGATCCTTGGAATTACGGCACTCTCGGCGATGCCCTGATGGAGTTGGGCGAGTACAGCGCGGCGGCGGACGCCTACCAGCAAATGGTGCAGTTGCGTCCGGACATGTCGAGCTACAATCGCGCCGCGTATTACCGCTTCGTCGCCGGCGACGCGGCGGGCGCCATCGAGATCATGAAGCGGGCCATCGACTCGGGCAGCCGGTCGACCGAGAACATCGCCTGGTGCCTGACCGATCTCGGCAATATGGAACTGAAAGTCGGCCGAAATGAGGACGCGGCCAAAGCGTTCGAAGGCGCGCTGCGCCTGTTCCCCGGATATCATGCCGCGCAGGCGGGCCTGGGCAAACTGCTGGCGCAGGAGGGCAAGGTTGCCCTGGCGATTGAACACTATGTCAAAGCGCAATCCGCCGTGCCGCTGCCCGAATACGCCGCTGCGTTGGAAGACTTATACGAGGCTGCGGGCCGGCCGGCTGAAGCTGGCAAGCAGGCGGAGCGCCTCGCCGTCATCGAACGCATGGACCGGGCGGCGGGCTTCATCGCGAATCGCAATCTGGCGATGGCGTATGCCGAACGTGGCCGCCATCTCGATCGCGCCCTGGCCATGCTGCGCGAAGAGTTGAAATCGCGCCGCGACATTTATCAGTACGATGCGCTCTCGTGGGTGCTATACCGGAACAAACAGTACAGTGAGGCGAGCGAGGCCAGCCGCAAGGCGCTCGAACTAGGTACGCCCGAGCCCTCGTTCCATTTCCACGCGGGCATGATCGCCCTGGCCGTGAACGATGCTGCTGCCGCGCGCGAGCACTTGGAGCGAGCCCTGGCGTTGAATGCCAACTTCGATCGACGGCAGGCCGCGCAGGCTCGCGAGGCGCTGGCCGGGCTGGCGGGCAAGGAGGTGTCGCAATGATCGCTCCGCTGTTGGCCGCACTCGTGGCCACCATGCTGGATGGCGTGGCCACCGTCGCGCAACGCAATGACGCCTGCACGGCGCTACGCGGCGAACGGGCACCCGAGATCGTCACAGCGCTCGTGACGGCGCTGCCAGACCCCGTGGTGCGTGCCTGCGCGGCGCGCGATCTTCGCGAGGCAGGTGCGGTGCCCGAATTGATCGGCGCGCTGCTCTCGCCGGACGCCGATTCGCAGATGGCCGCGGCTCGCGAGCTTGGCGAGCTACACGATGCTCGCGCTCTCGATGCGCTGGGTCGTGCGGCGCTCAGTTCCCAAACGCTGGTCGCGTCTTCGGCCATCGCTGCGTTGGGCGCCTACCCGCTGGCGGATTCGCTGCCCTACCTGCTGCGCGCCGCACAGCAGGCCAATGTTGCGGGCATGCAGGCGCTAGAGACGGCGGCGCGTTCCGGCGACCCTGCGGCGGTAGAGTTGGCGCGCCGCGTGCTCGCCCGCGGCGACGTAGCGGCGCAGGTCGTCGCGCTCTCGATCATCGGCGATTTCGGCGACGCGTCCGACCTGCCGCGCCTGCGCCAACTGGCCGCGCATTCCGACCCGGTGTACTCGCGCGGCCGAGGTTTCGGTTTCATGCCGCCCATCGACGTGGCGCGCGCCGCGCAAACCACGATCGCCAGAATCGCCGCGCGCTAGTACGGCGGGGCAGATGGCTCCGCGTTGTGGACACCTTGTGGTAACAGGTACCGTGCCGCTGGTGTGGTGTGCGCAGTGTGGCACAGGGCTCTGCCTTGTGCGGCAAGCGCAGCTCGCCCCTGTAGTCTGGACACTTTTGCGCCTGACGGCTGACGATTTGCGTCTTCGGCGAAGATGCGAGAGGTCAGAGTTAGATCCAACCTCCGGGGGCGCGCGCTGCTCGCCTTAAACAGACCACGCTGCGCGATGGTCTGTTCCACCTGGCTGAGGCGGAACAGAAGCCTGGTCCATGCAAGGCGAGCGCCGCCCCTCGCCGATTTCCGCTGATCACGCTCGCCGGCGGTCCACCGACCGTTCCAAACCTCACGCCCCTCCCATGCGCTCCGGCGAAATCTGCGATACCCTCTGACCGGAGGTATGCATGCTCCATCGAAACACGGTTGGCGTATTGGCCCTGGCGGCCTTGCTCCTTGCCGGCTTGGCTTCGGCCCAAAACAGCGCTCCGCGGCGTGAACCGGACGTGCCCTACGTTCCCACCACCGAACCGGCAGTGGAAGCCATGCTCAAACTCGCCGGCGTGACCAAGACGGATATCGTCTACGACCTGGGATGCGGCGACGGCCGCATCGTCATCACTGCCGCAAAAATGTTCGGCGCGCGCGGCGTCGGCATCGACATCAACCCCGTCCGCATTACCGAAGCGAAAGAGAATGCCAAGAAGGCCGGGGTGGAAAACCTGGTCCGCTTCGAAGAGAACGATCTGTTCGAAGCCGACTTCAAACAGGCCACGGTCGTGACCCTGTTCCTGCTGCCGAATATCAACCTGAAGCTGCGCCCGAAACTGCTCGAGGACCTGAAGCCCGGCACGCGCGTGGTTTCCAATACATTCACTATGGACGATTGGAAACCCGAAAAAGAAGTGATCGTGGCGGACAGTGAGTCCAGTTACCTTAGTCATCGTCTTTTCCTTTGGACGGTGCCCGCCAAAGCCACGAAGTGAAGCCAAGTCCCCCGGGCGGAAGTATGCTGAAGGAATGGATGCCCGGCCGGAAAATCTGACAGAGCCCTGGATGCGCGGACCCATGGAAGGTGTGGATCCGCTGCTCGCACCGCTTTTGTATTCGTTCCAGATGGCGCGGGAAGATCTCGATCGCTTCACGGCGGAGCTTTCCCCGGCGCAACTCTGGGCGCGCCCCTATGGCTTCGCGCCCGTAGGCTTCCACATACGGCACATTGCGGGCAGCGCCGACCGCTTGATGACCTACCTCAAAGGCGACGAGCTTTCCCCCGCGCAACTGGCGGAATTACAGGCCGAGGAGGGATCCGGCCAGCCCAGCCATGCGGAACTCATGGCGTCATTGGACCGTGTGTTTCGCGAGGGCGAAGCCCTGGTGCGGGCGCTCGATCCGGCAATCTTGCGCGAGGCTCGCACCGTCGGTCGCAAACGCCTGCCTACCACCGTGATCGGCCTCCTCACGCACACTGCCGAACACACCCAGCGCCATGTCGGCCAGGCCATCGCGGCATCGAAACTCGCCGTCGCGCTGTCATAATAATCGAGTGCTTCCGATGCGCGTCATATTCCTGGTTCCCGCTCTCGCGCTCTGCCTGCAGGCTCAACAGCCCGCCGCACCCGCACCTGCGCCGGCACAAGCCCCCGCCACGCAGACGGCGGCCGCCCAGACCGCCACCGACGAAGTACTCAAGAAGGTCGACGACCTGATGTGGCACTTCCTGCTGGATGACATCGCCGTGGTCGACCGCGCCGCCTACACCAGCCTGCCGCCGGCGCACATCGTGGAACCGCGCGTTCCCGGGGCGGCCAATCCCCTGATCATCAACGCCTATACGTTCATCCCAAAGAATCTCGATCGCACCCGTAAGCAGCCCTTCGTGGTGTTCTGCCACCAGGGCATTCACGCCAACCAGGACACGCGCGACGCGCACGTTTTTCGGGAATTGCTAGCCCAGGGCTACTCCATCATCTCGGCCGATTATCGCGGCAGTTCGGGATATGGCCGCCGTTTCTACGAGCAGATCGATTACGGCGGCCGCGAGGTGGACGATGTGTACCTGGCCGGCCAGTGGATGCTGGAGAATTACGAATTTCTGGACGCCGCGCGAGTGGGCATCATCGGCTGGAGCCACGGCGGACTGATTACGCTGATGAACATTTTCGCCCACCCGCAGGCCTATCGCGTGGCTTACGCCGGAGTGCCCGTCAGCGACCTGGTGGAGCGCATGGCGTACCAGTCGCCGAGCTACCAGTCGCTCTATTCGGCGCCGTATCACATCGGCAGGACGGTGCGCGAAGATGCGGAGGAATACCGCCGCCGCTCGCCCGTTTACCACGCCCGGGAACTCGCCACACCGCTACTGATTCACGGCAATACCAACGATGAAGATGTCAACGTGCTGGAGGTCCGGCGTCTGGTTGACGCGCTCAAGGCGGAAGGCAAAACGTTCGAATACAAAATCTATCAGGACGCGCCGGGCGGGCACTACTTCAATCGCATCGATACCAGGGCGGCGCGGGAATCGCGCAGGGAGATCTGGCGATTCCTGGCCGGCTATCTGCATCCCGATCGGCCGGCCAAGTAGCGCCGCACCGCACCTGGGACGGTCTAGGCGGACTGTCCCGCCGCCACTGACTGCCCGCTGTGCGCCGCCGCCACCAACGCGGTATCCGAGTAACCTTCCCAGCGCACAATCCTGCCGTCGCGTAACGTGAAATCGTGCGCGATGGGGGAATCGATCGGCGCGCCGGTGGACCGCACCGTCGCACGGTAGCGTCCGAACGCAATCACGCGGTCGCCCTGCGCGACGTAATCGTCCACCACCACCTCGCCGCCAGTGGTGGATTCGGCAATGGTCTGGAAAAAGCGGACAATTTCTTCCTTGCCGCGATAGAGGCCGGCGTAAGGCACTGTTTCCGGACCCTGGTTGTGCCACTGCGCGCCTTCCGCAATGCAGCTCAAAATCGCCGGCAGGTCGGCCGTCTTGAAGGCAGCGTAGGTGCTGCGAATCACTTCGATATTGGCTTGCTCGTTCATGGGAGTTCCTCCTCGCTTCTTTCTACGCAAGGCCGGCGCCGCCGGATGAACGAGCAGGCAAATATTTCGATCGCGCTTGGAGCGAGTCTCCCGAACCAGGACCGAATCCACCGCATCGGGGGCCGCCGCCGGCGCGGTAATATTAAAGTTCAACCCTATGCGCACATTGGCATTGCTCTTCACCAGCCTCTTTCTTGCCTCCAGCCTGCCCGCCGGCGAAGTGCCGCGTCCAGTGACGGAACTGACGCTTCGGCGGCTTCAACAGCCTCCCCTGAAGCTCAGCACCTTCCGCGGCAAGATCATCGCGCTGGCCTTCATTCACACCACGTGTTCGCATTGCCAGCAGTTGACTGTCCTGCTCAACAAGATCCAGCCCGAATACGCGTCCAAGAATGTACAAGTAGTTGCCGCAGCATATGAAGAAGGCGTCGACCAGAACTATCCCATGTACCTTAAGGTGATTGGGCCCAAATTCCCCACCGGAATCGTTGCTGAGGCGGACGTCAAGAAGTTCGTCAAATGGAACCAGAAGGTCGATGGCGGGCTGATGGTCCCCTACATGCTCTTCATCGATGCCAAAGGTGTCATCCGCGGCGATTTCAACGGCAAGGACGGGTTTTACGTCGAGATGGAAAAGAACATCCGAGCCCAGTTGGACAAGATGACCCAGCCCGCCCCCGCCCCAGCGAAGAAAAAATAGCTACTTCTTGCGAAGCGTCAGCGGCATCGCGTTCGCTTCGTGCGAAATCCGGCCGGCGATTTGCGTGTGTGCCTCGTTCATCGTCCCGGTAAAGGTAAGGTGCGCCACCTTCACAGCGAATTCCACGTTCGCGCCGCTCTGCTTCACGTCGTTCACGGGCAGCCCGAACGCTTTGCTGTCCGGCGTGTCGATCGTGGCCAGGACCGTCTTGTCCGCCTGATTCTTGAAGTGCAGGATGATCTGGAGCGCGCGTCCCGGAGTCTCTATGGCGCCTTCCCAATCTCCTTCTAATTCCCCCGGCACCGCCGCGCTCAGGGGAGGAAGTTCCACCTTGGCCTCGCCCGCGCGCTTCATCTCCAGCGGTACGCGACCCTGCGGCGCCAGAATGCTGCCCGCCATCTTGTCGCCGTCCAACGTCAACTCGAGCTTCGCCATCTGCAACTCCACCGCGGTGCACTTCACCGAGTTGCCGCTCACCACGATATCCCTGACCACCATCCCCGTCAAATCCGCGGACGGCACGCCCATGCTGCCGATCCACGAGGCGCCGGCCACCTGCGCCAGATCCAGCGTAATTGCCATGTCGCGTCCGTCGACTTTGAAGCTGCCTTCCCAGTGACCGGCGGGGCTGCTTTGCGCGCACACCAGCGACGCAAAGATCAGCAGCGCACCCGCGCCACGAATCCACCCGGCGATTGACACTGCATGTTTCACGGCGGACCTCCTTGTGGGCGGCGCTCAGGCGAGCGCTGCTTTGACTTTTTCGGCCGTCATCGGCAGTTCCAGCAGGCGTTTGCCTGTGGCGTCAAAGATGGCATTGGCCAGCGCCGCGCCCATCGCGATAATGGGCGGTTCGCCGGCTCCCAGTGCGGCGGTCGTGGGATTCTCGACCAGCACCACATCCATCCTGGGCAGCGAGGAGAATCGTGCCAGGGCATAATCGTCGAAATTCCGCGTCAGCACTTTGCCGCCCTGAAAGCGCACCTCTTCGCTCAGGGCGTAACCCAAGCCCATCATGATCGCGCCCTCGGTCTGCTGGCGGAGGCCGTCGGGATTGAGCACCACGCCGACGTCCAGCGCGATGGTCACGCGCTTCACCTGCACTCGTCCGTCGCGGCCCACCGCCACTTCTACCATCGTCGCGTTGCACGCGTTGGCGTACGTCCCGCAGGCCACGCCCACGCCGCGGCGGGTCGGCGCCTTCGCCGACTGCCAGCCAAACGCCTTGGCGGCCGCTTCGAGCGTCCGCCGCAAGCGCGCATCGGAAAGATTCCGCAGCCGGAATTCCACCGGGTCGATGCCGCACTTCGCCGCCATCGCATCGATGTGCGACTCGCGTCCGAACGTGTTGCTGACTACCGAGGGCGCGCGCCAGGCGCCCACCCCAAACGGGTGCATCGCGGGCGGGTTGCCGCCCTGCCATCCGCCTGCGCTCACCGTGCGCTGATGCGGAATCGCGTAGCAGGGTACACCCTCGCGGTCGCCCGAACCGGTCAGGCGCGCGTCCCACATGGTCAGCTTGCCGTCCGCCGTCATGCCCGAGCGGATCTGGATCACGGCCGCCGGACGGAAATTGTCGAAGAAGAATTCCTCCTGCCGGGTCCACATCACCTGCACCGGCCGGCCGCTTAATTGCGCCAGCCGCGCCGCCTCCACCGCCTGTTGGGCATCGCTCTTTCCGCCGAAGCCGCCGCCCACATAGCGCGCGATCACCCGCACGTTGGCCGGCGCAAGGCCGGTGGCGCGCGCCACAGCGTCCTTCATCGAAAACGGCGCCTGCGCGCTGGCCCACACCGTCATTTTGCCGTTTTCGAGCACGGCCGTCGCGGTATGAGTCTCAATTGGCGAGTGTGCTCCATAGCCGTGGAAATAGGTCTGCTCGACCATTTCCGCCGCCAGTTTCGCGCCCTCCGCGAGATCACCCTTCTGGCCGATCATGCGCGGCGCGGGCGCCGTCTTCAGCAGATGCTCGTAGATGCTCTTCTCGTCGGGTTGAAGCGCCGGAGTGTCGTATGTGCACTGGATCTTCGCCAGCGCCTCGGCGGCCAGGTCGGGCCGTTCGTGCAGCACCGCGATCAGGTCGCCATCCTGAATGATGCGCACGCCGGGCATCGCCTTGGCGGCGGCGAGATCGACGCTCTGCCGCTTGGCGCCATGGGCCGGCGGACGCACGATGCGCGCGTGGAGCAGGCCGGCCGGTAGCCGGTCGCCTGCATATTGCGCCTTGCCGGTGACCTTATCGATCGCATCCTTGCGGCGCGGCGATTGCCCGATCACCTGAAACTGCTCCACCGCCTTCACCGAAATGTTGGCCAGGTGACGTTCGATCCGTTTGCCCGCCACCAGTTCGCCGTAGGTAATCTGCCGGGCGGCCGCCGTGGAATCGGAGACCACGCCCGCCTTCACCCGCAGACGCTCGGCCGGTACGTCCAGGCGCTCCGCCGCCATGGCGAGCAGCACCGCGCGCGCTTCGGCCGCCGCGCGCCGCACCACCGGCACCAGCAGCGGCGTCGTCATGGAGCCGAAGGTGCCCATGTCGTAGGGGCACAGGTCGGTATCGCCCAGCACCACGTCGATCGATTCCAGCGCGACATCGAGATCTTCCGCCAGAACCTGCGACAGCGAAGTCATCACGCCCTGCCCGAGTTCCACCTTGCCGGCCATGCATTGCACGCGGCCGTCCGCGCCGATGCGCAGGAAGGCGTTGAAGTCCGACGGTGCGGCCATGCGCGTGGGAAGCTGCGCCGGTTCCTGCGCACGCGCCAGGGTCGCGTGGAAATAGACGAAGAGGCCGCTGCCGGTGATTTGCGCGAACTCGCGCCGGGTCCAACTAGTGGCGCCCATCACGCACCTGCCTTTCCGTTGGACGCTGTCTGTATGGCGGTCACGATGCGCACCTGCGCACCGCAGCGGCACAGGTTGTCGTCCATCGCCGCTACAATCTGTTCGCGGGTGGGGTGCGGCGTCCGGCGCAGCAGCGCGTACGCGTTCAGGATCATTCCCGGGGTGCAGAAACCGCATTGAAACGCGTGGTGATCGAGAAATGCCTGTTGGATGGCATGCAGATGTTCGCCCCCCAAACCTTCGATGGTCATCACCTGCTTGCCGGCGATGTCCTTCAGCGGCGTGGCGCAAGAGCGCACCGCCCGGTCCTCGACCACGACGGTGCAGGCGCCGCACAAACCTTCGCCGCAGCCGAACTTCGTGCCGGTGAGTCCAAGATCGGAGCGCAATACCCAGAGGAGCATGCGATCGTCGTCGGTGGCTACGCTGGTGGGTTTGCCGTTAAGGCGGAATGAGACTGTCCGCTGCATAGGACTCCTTTAAGATGTACAGATCTGAAAATATCGTAACACCTGGGCAAGAGGCAGGCTCGGCGTTCGATTGGGCGCAAGGCGGAGGCGGGGCTGAAGACGGGAGACTGGCCTGTGACCGCGGGAACCACTCAGGCAGTCTGCACCCAGCCTGGCAAGGACGATGCGGTTGTCTTGCCCGAAGGTCAACAGTTATTCAATCCAGCCTCGCTGGGCACCACTGAAAACTGAAAACTGAAAACTGAAAACTGAAAACTAATACCTATTCCGGCGGAACCTGCACATAGATCCCCACAGGCCGGGAGACTGCGCCGCCCGCCGCCAACGAGAACTGAATCACCGGCCCGTTCGCCGCCAGCGCATTGCTAACCTGAAAATTTACTTGGACCACGCCGGCCACGATTCCCGGCGCGACGCCTCCGTACACCACCGGAGCCTGCCGCGCAGCTTCGATCCGGCAACAATCGAAGTCCCTGGCCGCCAGCGCCACATGACCGTCTTCCCACACGTTGAAGGGCGCGGAGCCTATACCAGTGGCCCAGATCGAGACGACGCTGCCGGGAGGCGCCGGATGCCCGGGTGAATTGATGCTGCCATCCTGATTGACGGCGGCCGCCGTCCCATCGGGCTGCTGAAATACCTGAGGATTGGCCGTCAAGATGGCGGTGGAAAACTCGTTGGTGTCCACGCCGTTCTTACGAATCTTCACGCGGGGCGTCCCAGTCGAAAAGCGCAGCGGCGCCACGGCATTGATCTGCGAATCGGAGACATAGAGCAGGGCTACCGGCGAGTTATCGAAGAGCACCTCGACCCCGCCCAAGATGCGCGGCATAGCGCCTGTGGCGTCCGGCGCGCCAGAGAGCGGAGTTGCAGGACCGACCTGCGGTCCGTAGATCGAGATCACCTCGCCATAGCTCACCTGCCCGCCCACCGGACCCGCGGCAGCACTGGCGATTCCGAAAATGCGCGGCGACGCGGCCTCAGAGGGCACGAGCGTGGAGACCAAGCCGCCCGTTCCGGCGAAGTGGACGGTACCGGCGGAATCCACCGCGACGCCGGCTGTAGCGCTGTCATCCGGGAAACGCGAACTGTAGGTGAGTGCGGAGCCCGCGGCGTTCAGCCCGGCAACAAAATCGCTCCCGTGCGACCAGCCCTGCCGCTCGGGAAAATCGGGCGAACCGGTGGTTCCGGAAAGCCAGAGATTGCCTGCGCTATCGGCCGCAAGCGCGCCTGCGCGGTCGTCCTCCCCGCCGCCCAAATAAGTTGCCCAGACCATGGCGGTGCCGCTGGCATTCAGTTTCGCGGCAAAGGCGTCGGTCTTCCCCGCCAGAGTCTTCTGCATCGCGCCGGAATTCACCGGGAAGTCAGGGTCAAAGGTCGAACCGGCCAGGAAGGCATTGCCGGCCGGGTCGGCGGCAATCGCAGTTACCAGATTCGCTGGGTTGGTATAGGGACTTAGCGGAGTGTAAGCTGCTCCGAGGTAAGTCAGATACTCGAGCGCGCTACCGGCGGCATTCACCTTGGCGGCGAAAGCGCCCGTCCCCTGCGCGAGCATCGCGCCTGGGGTGGTTGGCAGATCGTAAGTATCGGTATTGCCTGCGAGGTACGCGCCGCCCGACGCGTCCACCGCTACCGCGACTCCCACCGTGCTGCGGCCGCTCAGAAAACACGAGCTGCCGCCGCCGCAGTTCTTCTGGTGCCCGGAGATGCGGGTGGAGTAGACAATGCGGTCCCCCGTGGACGCGAGCTTGGTGAGGAAGGCGGCTGAAGCCGCATTGATCGACCCCGGTGGAGTCACGCTGCCGGCCGGCAGGCCGGGAGTCACCGGAAAGTCCGCCGAGTAAGTCGCGCCGGTGACATAAAGATTGCCCGCGGCGTCCACTGCCATCGCCTGAATGGCGGCCGGAAAATAGTGGCGAGTAACAACTGCGTCGCGTCGGGATTGAATTTGACCAGGAAACCGGGGCCGGGAGTAGCTTGTAGCGGGGAACGCAGCGGCAGCAGCGGCGACGTGGTGGCGCCGGCAAGATAGAGGTTGCCTGCGGTATCCACGGCCAGGGCGTTCACCTGGTCCACGCCTTTGCCGCTCAAGGTGGCGAACATCGTGATCTTCCCCGCGGCATCGAGTTTCATGACGAACATGCCGGAGTCGCGGCTACCGGCCACCACCGTACCTCCGGCCGCGGTCGCCATCACGCGCGCCACACGGTACTCGTGGGTATCTCCGATGAAAGTAGTGAAGCCGGCGGCGTTCAGTGCGGCAGCCGCGCAAACCAGCGCAGCGCCGCGAAGGCACAAGCCGAAGGGGCCCATGTCCCGAGCTTAGCGCGTGTTCATCAACTGCGATACTTCGCCGTGCAGTCGCAGCGTCAGTTCCATACGCTGCGAGGCTTCCATCCCCGCGGTCGGAATCGGCTCGCCCACGCGCACCACGACGTCGCCGCTGCGCAGATGGCCGGACCCCATCGGCAGCAGGTCGCGCATCCCCACAATGCCCACCGGAACCACCGGCACCCCTGCCTTGATGGCGATGTAGGCGGGACCTTCCTTGAACTCGCGCAGCCCTTCGTGGGCATGCGAACGGCCCCCCTCCGGAAAATTCAGCACGCTGATGCCGCGCTGCTTGATGATCTTCGCCGCCTCCAGCATCGTCTTAAGCGACGCGCGTGGACTGCTGCGATCGACAGGCAGATGCCCGGCGCGAGTCAGGTGGGTGCCGAGAAACGGAATCGAGAAGAGGCCTTTCTTGGCGAAGAAGCGGAACTGGTGGGGCAGGCTCGCGAGCAGCGCCGGAATGTCCATGAAGCTGCCGTGATTGACGACAAACACGTACGCCCCGTTGGGGTCGAGTTTCTCCAGGCCCACCACGCGCACGCGAATGAAGCTGACCGCCAGCAGCATACGTGCCCAAATGCGGGCCAGCGCGTGTTGCGATTTGCCCGTCTTATCGAAGAACGATGCGATCAGCGAAAGCGTGCCCATGAAGATGGTGCAGAGGGCAATCAGCGGTGTGGAAAACAGCGCGGAACGCAGGAGGCTCATCGGTTCGCTCACTATAACATCCGGTCCGGCGAGCTCACGCGAGCCCGAAGTGAGCGCGCGCTTCGGCCACCAGGAACAGCGAACCGGTGATGAAGATCACCTCGTCAGGGGCGGCATCGCGGATCATTTCGAGGGCGTCTTCGAGAGTAGGCGCCGTCTTCAGATCGCCATGCTCGGCGACCTGATGGATGGCCTCGGGCGCCAGAGCGCGAGTCTGACGGGGAGCGGTGACAATCACCTGCCGGGCCAGCGGGAACAAGATGCCGCTGATCTCGTCGATGGCCTTATCGCGCATCGCGCCATAGATCAGACGGACCTGCCGGCCGGCGTAAAAACACGCAATATAGGCGGCCAGCGCGCGAGCGCCCGCGGGATTGTGCGCGCCATCGAGAATGATCTCGGGCGTCTCGGAAACGCGCTCCAAACGGCCGGGCCAGTGTGTGCGGCCGATGCCGGCCGTAATCGCGGGAAGGGGTATGCCGAGCCGGGTGAGCGCCACCGCGGCGGTACGCGCGTTTTCCACCTGATGCTCGCCGGCGAGCGGACATACGATGGGCATTTCCAACTCGCCGAGCAGGGTGAAGCGGCTGCCGCGAGCATCCATTTGCAGATCGTCGATCCGCCAGGCTTCCGTGCGCGCCACCGGGATGCAGAGTTGCGCGGCCCGCAGATCGAGCACCTCAGCCGCTTCGGAACGCTGCCGGGCGAAGACCGCGGGCACCCCGGCTTTGAGGATGCCGGCCTTTTCGGAGGCGATGGCCTGCAGGCTCCGGCCCAGATAGGTTTCGTGGTCGAAATCCACCGGCGTGATGACGCACAGTTCGGGCGTCACCACATTGGTGGCGTCGAGCCGTCCGCCGAGTCCTACTTCGAGCACCACGATGTCCACTTCCTCTTCCGCGAAGACGAGGAGTGCCATTGCGGTGACGGTCTCGAAATACGTACTGTGCAGATCGAGGCGTCCATCGGCGAGCATGCGTTCCACGGCGGCGTGCACGCGATCGAAGGCGGCGGCGAAACGGGCGGCGGAAACCGGTGCACCATCGATCTGAATGCGCTCGGTGGGTTCGGCGAGGTGCGGCGAGGTGAACAGGCCGGTACGCAGCCCCGCGGTGTGCAATGCGCTCGCGATCATGGCGCAGGTGGAGCCTTTCCCGTTGGTGCCGGCGACATGCACGATGCGCAGCTTTTCGTGCGGCGCGCCGAGTTCGTCGAGGACAGCGGTAATCCGCTCCAGGCCGAGTTTGGCGGTTTGGATCTCGTTGCCGAGCGCGTACAAAAATTGGACGGAATCGGGGTAATTCACGTCGCCGCTAGTCCATGAAGAAGTGCAGCGCGGTGGACACGTACTGCTTCAGTTCCAGGCGCGGCACCACGGCATCCAGCATGCCGTGCTTAAGCAGAAACTCGCTGCGCTGGAAGCCCTCGGGCAGTTTCTGGCGGATGGTCTGCTCGATCACGCGGGGTCCGGCAAAGCCGATCAGCGCGCCCGGTTCGGCAATATTGAGGTCGCCGAGCATGGCGTAACTGGCGGTGACGCCGCCCGTAGTCGGATCCGTCAGAATGCTGATGAAGGGCAGCTTGGCCTCGTCCAGGCGCATCAGTCCGGCGGAAATTTTGGCCATCTGCATCAGGCTGACCGCGCCTTCCTGCATGCGCGCCCCGCCGGATGCGGAGACGATGAGCAGCGCCTGCCGTCTTTCGATGCAGCGCTCGATGGCGCGCATGATCATTTCGCCCACCACCGACCCCATACTGCCGCCGATGAATTTCGGTTCCATGGCGCAAACCTGCACCGGGCGCCCTTCCAGATGGCCTTCGGCCGAGATCAGCGCGTCGCTCAGATTGGTGGCTGCCTGCATGGCCGCCAGGCGCTCGTGATAGGGTTTGCTATCGACAAAAGCCAGCGGGTCGCTGCTGCGCAGATCGGAATCGTGGCGCTTGTACTCACCGTCGTCCAGCAGCAGCTTCAAACGCGTAGGCGCATCGATGCGGCTGTGCGTGCCGCACTTCGGGCAGACGTTCCAGTTGGTCTCCAGGTCCTTTTTCCAGATGATCTGGCGGCAGCCTTCGCACTTCTGCCACAGGCCTTCGGTCCGAACCTTACGGTCCTTGTCGTTCACTTTGGGGAGCTTCTCGTCTTCCCGCTTGTCCCGCTTAAACCAAGACATCCAAGCCCTACGTTAACGCGACTGGGGAGGCGGGAGCAAATCGGGTCGAGCCGGCAGCTACCGGATATAGGGGTGGTTGCGCAGAATCGCGAAGGCGCGATAGAGCTGTTCGGCGAGCATGGCGCGCGCCAGTTCGTGCGGGAACGTCATGGCGGAGAGGGAGATCAGTTGATCGGCGCGCTCTTTCCAGCCGGTAGGATGGCCGTCATGGCCGCCGATCAGGAATACCAGGTCGCGGCCTTCCATTTCCGCTTTGGCGATGGTCCGGGAGAAAGCGTTGGAATCCATCGGCTTGGCGGAGGGATCGAGGAGGATCTTGCGGGCTGCGGGGTGGCGCTCCCAGAGGTCGAAGCGTTCGGCACGGATTTCGCGCATTTCGCACGGAGCATAGCGAGAGGCCCGGGCCACGAAATCGGCCGCGATGGCGTTGGCGTGCGGGTCTTTCGGTTTGCCGATGAAGTAGAGGTAAATCTTCACGCCGCCGGAATTGCTACGGTCTTCGCGGTGCGCCACAGGCGCTCGAGATCGTAGTAGTCGCGGGCCTTGGGCGAAAAGATGTGGACCAGCAGGTCGCCGTAATCGGCCAGCACCCATTCCGCCTGACTGTAACCTTCCAGGCTATGGGGCAGTTCGCGGGCCTGATGTTTGAGCTGAATGCCCACTTCGTCACTGATGGCCTGGACTTGCTTGGCATTGGAACCGGTACAGATGACGAAGAAATCGGCGAAGGCGGTGATGCCCGTCAGGTCCAGAACACGGATGTCCGTGGCCTGTTTTTCTTGGGCGGCGCGTACGGCAATTAGCCAGGTAGGCGTTTCGACTTGACTCTTGGCAGGCAGATTCAATTCACTTTTGGTCAGACTAAAACTCCTATCTGTATGATATCAGAGTGGCTCCCGCGGGCCGGCCGCGGATGGGGGGCTGGGCCAACTGGCGACGGCCTGAATCGGGTGGAATGTGCCGCTCGCGCGGTGTAAATGTTGTTTGCGATGCACATCGCAAGCCCTTATTCCACAAGGGTGTAACCTCATCCGGCGGGGGAACGCCCAGAGTATCAGGTATAATAAACATTGATGCGTTTTTCTTTGGGCCCGGTTCTCGTCATGCTGTCTGTGTGCGCTTTCGCGCAGACGGAGGATTCGCCGGAAGTGCTTCGCGCCAAGGCCGGCATCGAACGTCTGCGGACACTGGTGGAGGCTGGAGTCGCACCCCGCATCCAACTGGAAAGGGCCGAAGCCGCGATTGCCGATGCGGAAGACGAAGCCCTGCTGCGGCGCACGGTCTACGGCAGCGAACTCACCGAGGCGCAGACCGACGACATGCTGGCAGCGGCCTCGCGCCGGCTGGATCGTCGCAAGGCGGCGCTGGAGGACGGGCGCAAGCTGGTGGATAGCGGAGTGGCTTCGATTCTCTCCCTGACTCCGCTGCTGGAAGAAATGGACGCCTCCCGCAAAGAGCAGGACTTGGCGGAGTCGCGGGCGAAATTCGCTCGCGAACTGGCGCAGGCTGCCCAAGCGGAAGAACTGGTGCTCAGCAAACTGAACGATTCGCCCAGGGAAGCCCAGGAATTCGCCGACCGTTACGATGGCGATGGCGTCTTCAACATGGGCACATTCTCACGGGTGGAATCGGAATTCGAGAAGCATTTCGGCAAAGCCATGCCGGTGAGCGCCATGGGTGAGACCAACGTCCACAAGTCGCTGGGCTTCGATCACCGCGGACGCGTGGACGTCGCTATCCACCCCGACCAACCGGAAGGCCAGTGGCTGCTTGAATACCTGGTGGACAACCACATACCGTATTTCGCCTTCCGCCACGCAGTACCCGGAAAAGCCACCGGAGCTCACATTCATCTCGGACCGATTAGCACACGCTATAAACTCGGCGGATAATGTAAGCTTCATGACTGATCCAAAACTACGGGTGCTGATCTCCGCCGAGCAGATCCAGACCCGCATCAAGGAACTAGGCGAGAAGATCTCCGCGGATTACCCGAGCGGCAATCTGCACATGATCTGCATCCTGAAAGGCGCCGTCTTTTTCATGACGGACCTGGCGCGCGCCATGAAACGCGATGTCCAGTTAGATTTCATGGGCATCTCCACCTATGGCAAGGGGAAGACCAGTTCGGGCGAAGTCAGGGTCACCAAAGACCTAGATATTTCGCTGGAAGGCGCGGATGTCCTGATCGTCGAAGACATCGTGGATAGCGGCGTCACCCTGAACTACCTGATGCACCTGTTGGATCAGCGCAAGCCGCATTCGATTCGCATTGCCGCCCTCATGGACAAGCCGGAGCGCCGCCTCCGTCCGGTGCATGTGAGCTATGTCGGCTTCCAGATTCCCGACGAGTTCGTGGTGGGCTACGGGCTCGATTACGCGGAAAAGTATCGCAATTTGGACGACATTTGCGTGCTGGATCCGGAGGCGTAGGATGGCGTCCGGCAGCGTGCGCCGCGCATGTTGACCGCGTTCTTCGTGGCGGCGCGCATCGTCTCCAACCCCATCTCCAATGCGCTGCAGAAGCGCTTGGCGCAGCGGCAGGCGAACCCCATTTTCATCATCGCGGTGACCCACGCGCTACTCACCCTGGCGGTGCTGCCCGTGGCATGGGGCAGTGGCGCTACCCGGCTGGGCGGCGCGTTCTGGTGGAACATCGCGCTGTGCGCGACGCTGGCGGTGGCCAGCAACGTCCTGCTGGTGTTCGCGCTGCGCACGTCAGACCTTTCGGTGCTGGGTCCGCTGAATGCGTACAAGAGCGTGGTCAGTCTCGCGCTGGGCATTTTCCTGATCGGGGAATTGCCGGCGCCGATGGGACTGGCCGGAGTGCTGCTGATTGTGGCGGGCAGTTACTTCGTGGTGGATCGCGATGCGCGGCAATCGCGGCAGCTTGCCGTGGCGCAGTTCTTCGGCGAGCGCGGCGTGCAATTGCGCCTGGCGGCCCTGTGCCTCTCGGCGACGGAGGCGGTCTTCCTGAAGAAAGCCATTCTGGCGGCGGACCCGGTGAAGGCATTCGTATTCTGGTCCATCCTCGGACTGCCGGTGGCGGCGATGGCGGTGGCGATGGCGCAGCGGCACACTCTGGCGGAAGAGGTCGCGCTGCTGCGGAGCAACTGGCGGACGTACCTGTTCCTTGGAGCGGCCACCGGGACCATGCAACTGACCACCCTGCTGGCATTCGGCAAAATGCAGGTGGGCTATTCGCTGGCGCTGTTCCAACTATCGACGCTGATCGGCGTATTCCTGGGGTATCGCTACTTCCAGGAAGGGCAGATCGGCAAACGGCTGATCGGCGCGGCGATCATGTCGGCCGGCGCCACGCTGATTGTGCTGCAGGGGCGACGCTAGAAGGCGCCTTTCTAAAGGCGAAGGTGGGACGGAGGATTGTCTTTCGTCGTCCGTCCTCTTTGCTTCGAAGCGCGAACAGGCCACGCAAAACGATGGCCTGTTCCACCACACAGCATGGGAAACCCGCATCAAACAATATCGAGAACTCCTGCGCGTTAATTGTCGGGAGCCCTATCCTACGTACAATGGAAAGGGATGCCACGCACGCACATCGCCATCATCGGCGCACCGCTCGATCTCGGGCAGGATCGCCGCGGTGTCGATATGGGACCTTCCGCCGTGCGGGTGGCCAATCTGCATGCGCGCATCGCCTCGCTCGGTTATGAGGTGGAGGACTGGGGCAACATCCCCGTCGAGCAGAAGGAGGCGTCGCCGGAAGGGGATCCCCTCGCCAAATACCTGGAACAGATCGCGTTCGCCTGCGAGAAACTCGCGGGACGGGTCCAGGAGGCGCTCGAGCGCGGCCTGATGCCTCTGGTGTTGGGCGGCGACCATTCGGTGGCCATCGGCACGGTCAGCGGCGTTTCCAGCCACTGCCGCGCCAGCCGGCAACAGGCCGGACTCATCTGGCTCGACGCCCATGCCGACATGAACACCCCCGAAAGCAGTCCCAGCGGGAATGTCCACGGCATGCCGCTGGCGTGCATCCTGGGCCACGGCCCGGAGCGCCTCGTAAACCTGTTGAACCACCATCCGAAGATCGACCCACGCAAGGCCGTGATCGTCGGCCTGCGCGATGTGGATGCCGCCGAAAAGCCCGTAGTGCGCGAGAGCGGCATTCGCGCTTTCACCATGCGCGATATCGACGAGCGGGGACTGCGCGCCGTGATGAACGAAGCCATCGCCATCGCCAGCAACGGCACCGCCGGACTGCACCTTTCGCTCGATATGGATTTTTGCGATCCCGCGGAAGCTCCGGGAGTCGGCACCCCGGTGCGCGGCGGCGTGACCTACCGCGAAGCGCATTTGGCACTGGAAATGATCTGTGATTCGCGGCGCATGATTTCGATGGAAGTCGTGGAGGTGAATCCGGTGATCGACGAACGCAACCGCACCGCCGATTTCGCTGTCGAACTGATCATGTCCGGCTTGGGAAAACGCATTCTATGAAAACACGAGTAGCCGTGATTTACGGCGGGCGCACCGGCGAGCACGAGGTATCCGTGCGGTCGGCCAAAGCCATTCTGGCAGGCATCAACCGGGAAAAGTACGAGACGACAGAATATTTCATCGACAAGCAGGGCAAGTGGAGCCCGGCGCCCATCCGGCCTGAACCGGGAGCGCACCCGGAGATCGACGTAGTCTTCCCCGTGCTGCACGGGACCTTCGGCGAGGACGGCACGATGCAGGGACTGCTGGAACTGGCCGACCTGCCGTACGTGGGCGCGGGCGTGATGGCGTCCGCCCTCTCCATGGACAAGGAGATGATGAAGCGTGTCTGCAAGGAACGGATGTTGCCGGTGGTCGAATATGTGACGCTTTATCGCCACAGCCAGTGCATCATGGACGCTTGCAAGAAGCTGCCCTTTCCCATGTTCGTAAAGCCGGCGAATCTCGGGTCGTCGGTGGGCATTTCCAAAGCGCGCGATGAGCAGGAATTGCAGGCGGCGTTCGAGCTCGCCAGGCAGTACGACCGCAAGGTGATCGTGGAGCGGGCCGTGGTGGGGCGCGAGTTGGAGTGCTCCGTTTTGGGTAATCAGGACCCGATCGCTTCCCTGCCCTGCGAAATTCTCCCTTCGCGCGATTTCTACGATTACGAGGACAAGTACCTGCTCGACCAAGCCCGCACCCAGGTGCCCGCCGATCTGCCGGAGGCGGATTCGGAAGAAATACGCCGCCTCGCGGTGGAGTGCTATCGCGCGGTGGAATGCGAAGGCATGGCGCGCGTGGATTTCTTCCTGGAGAGCGAGACCAATCGCTTCTACATCAACGAAATCAATACCATCCCGGGCTTCACTTCGATCAGCATGTACCCCAAAATGTGGGAGCACAGCGGCATCGCGTTCGCCGACCTGCTGGACCGCTTGATCGCCCTTGCGCTGGATCGCCACCAGGAGAAGAAGGCGACGCGCTTTGCGCGCTAGCAGCCCCGGGCTCGCGGTATACACTAGGAGCATCGGATCCCGCTTCATGTCCCAGCGCGTCACCGCATTGCTCTATTCAATCGTGCTCTGTGCAACCGTGCCTGGATCCACCGTCCTGCTGCGCGCGCAGGAGAGCACGGCGGACGATGTCGATAAACAGGTACGCAGCATCATCGGCGCCTATGCGATGGCGGCGGCGAACGCGGCGGACCCGGTCAGTTCCGAGCAGGCGCTTTACAGCGGTGCGATTCCCGGCATGCTGCGGAAGTTGGATCCGCACTCCGTCTTCTTCGACCCGGACCAGTTCGAACAGCTCAAACGGATGGAGACCTCCACGTCGAAGGGGTTCGGCAGCGTGGTGTCGATCTTGCCGGGGCGTGTGATCGTACTGCAGACCCTTCCCGGCACACCTTCGCAGAAATCGGGACTGTCGCCGGGAGACGAGATCCTGGGCATCAACGGCTACATCATCGGGCAGTTGGATACCGAGCAGTTGCCGCAACTGCTGGAGCAGTCCCGGCAGCGCCAGGCGCGGCTGGATGTGCGGCGTCCGGGGATTCCCAGCCTGCTGCACTTCACGATGACACCGGAGGAGATGCAGTCGCCGAGCGTGGACCGCACCTTCTTTGTCGGGCCGGGCATCGGGTACATCCGGGTCACGAGTTTCGACGAAAAGACCGCGCAGCAGATCAAAGCGGCCATCGAAAAGCTGGGGGGCGACCGCTTGGCCGGGTTGGTCATGGATTTGCGCAATAATCCCGGAGGCGTGCTGACGGCGGCCGTCGAAACCTGCGCGTTGTTTTTGCGCCCGGGGATGAAGATTGTCACCGTACGCGGCCGGCACGTTCCCGAAACCACGGAAAAGGTGCCCGATCACGCGACGCCCTACGGCTTCAAACTGGCGATTCTCGTGAACGAAAAATCGGCCAGTGCCTCGGAAATCGTTTCGGGCGCGATGCAGGATCACGACCGGGGGACCATACTCGGCGTGTCCACCTTCGGCAAGGGGTTGGTACAGAGCGTCTTCCCGCTGACCCAGAATACCGGACTCGCGCTGACCACGGCCCTCTACTATACGCCCAGCGGGCGCTCCATCCAGAAGCCGCTGGACGCGGCGCGTTTCGGGCTGGCGGCCACTACGGCGCACCCCAATAAGGAAAGCGAGTTCCACACGGACAAGGGGCGGTTAGTGACGGGCGGCGGCGGAATCCAGCCCGATCTCGTGGTTTATCCCTCGAATACCAACCGCCTGCGCGATGTGCTGGATGGCAGTGGTTCCTTCACCAATTTCGCCACCCAATATCTACGGGAACACAAGGTGGATACGGAATTCGAGGTGGCGCCCGCAATGCTGGACGAGTTTCGCGTGTTTCTCTCGGACCGGCAGATTCGACCCGGGTTTGCGGAATGGCTGGCTGAACGGGAGTTCGTGTCCAACCGGCTGAAAACAGAAATCTTTAACCAAGCCTTCGGGGTCGAAAAAGGCGATGAAGTGGAAGCTCAGCGCGACCCTGTGATCCTCAAAGCGCTCGAGGTCCTCGCGGGCTAGGCGCCCAGCGCAATCCCTGCCCTAAAGTTCTGCGCCGTCCGGCCGATAGGAATTACAGCGAGGACACAGCGTGAAACGCAATCATTTTGACGAAAGCCCTAGGAATGGGCCGTGCCTCACATAAAGAGGAACAAGCTTCGATACCACCCACCGCTGGAGGATTTCTGTGAGGTGCGATTCTCCCCGTTTGGCCTGTCTGCGCCCAGATATGGCTTGATTCACGATCAATCGCACGGCGGCTGCAGCATTATGTGTGTCACGGAAGCGGAGCTGAAGCAGGGGGATCTGGTCCTGCTGAAGTTGGGCACGCTGCATCCCATGCAGGCTCGCATCGTCTATCTGCTGCCGGTTGCGGCGGATGTACGGCTGATCGGCTGCGAGTTCCTGGAGGAGAGGGAGCAGTTCCTGAGCGAGGCGGCGGAGCCAGTCCAATGCGGAGCGGCACAATGACCGATCAACGACGTCACCTGCGCTACAGTGTGGAAACTACGCATCTGGCGCACGCGCGCTTTCAAGGGGTGCCGAAGCCACAGCAGCGCCCGGTGCTGATTGCCAACCTCAGTTACTCCGGCTGCAGCCTGATCGCGATTGCGCAGCCGGACGAGGTGGCGGAAGGCGACACCGTCGTGGTGCAGTTCGGGCAGGACGATTTCTGCGAGGTAGAGATCGTACGGATTGAGCCTTTAACTTCGAGGTCACTGCGCCTGGCGTGCCGGTTCATGGATTGAGCTACGGGGCCGAACGGGCAGTTCGTCGCCCCGCTTCGCGCTCCGCCAAGACACTAGGCCCGTGATCCTTACCGCTATCGCAGCGGCGTCAGATTGTAGATCGCCGCCAGCGCGTTGAGGTCGCTGCGCAACAAATCCCATTCGCGCTGCACCTTGTCGGTGAAGCGCATCTCCGTCATAATCCGGTTGACATCGGAACCCGCGGCCAGCACTTTGTCCACTTGATCGCGGACCTTGGGATCGTTCTTGTCCTTGCTTATCGTCGAAGACATCGTGCAACTTCTTGGCGGAGTCGTGCAGGTCGTCCGCACGGTGCTTCGCCCGGTCCTCGAGTTTGGTGCCGTCGACCAAGCTGTGTTCCACAGCGTTGTCGAAATCTTTCTTGAAGTCTTCCGTACGGTCTGAAAGTTTTCGCACAATCGTGCGGGCATCGGTAATGGTGGTCGCCGCGTCGCGGTTGGCGTCTTGTGCGAACACCGGCGTCGCGGCGGCAGCCAGTAACAGCCCGGCCATACTCAGGAGCGTATATTTCATGGGTTGCCTCCCATTCAACCCTTGCACCCGCCATTCCCTTGTCTCGCCCCAAACATTCAGGCGGACAGGCCCTAATGCCCGTCCACCCGTTTGTATGCTGCTCAACAGTTATTCGGCTTTGAGCGACGCCATGTCGATGCTGAAGCGGTATTTCACATCGTTCTTGAGCATCCGCTCATAGGCTTCGTTCGACTTCTGTATGGGAATCACTTCCACATCCGCCGTGATATTGTGCGCGCCGCAGAAATCAAGCATTTCCTGCGTCTCGGCCAGCCCGCCGATGAGCGAGCCGGAAAGGCTGCGGCGTCCGAAAATAAGGTTGAATGAGGCCACGGGCAGTGGTTTCGGCGGTGCGCCCACCAGCGTCAGATTGCCGTCCATCGCCAGCAGTTGGATGTACTCGTTGATGTCATGCTGGGCGGCAACGCAATCCAGGATGAAATCGAAGCTGCCCGTCTGTTTCGCCATCTGATTGGCGTCGCGCGAAATAATCACTTCGTCCGCGCCCAGGCGCAGAGCGTCCTCCTGCTTGCCCGGCGACGTAGTGAATACGGCGACATGAGCGCCCAGGGCGTGCGCGAGTTTAACGCCCATGTGACCCAGTCCGCCGAGACCGACAATGCCCGCCTTCTTTCCCTTGCCCACGCCCCAGTGCCGCAGCGGCGAGTAGGTGGTGATGCCCGCGCACAACAGCGGCGCCGCTGCCGCCAGGTCGAGATTCCCAGGCACGCGCAGCACGAAGTGCTCATCCACCACGATGCTCTCCGAGTAGCCGCCATAGGTCGCGCGGCCGGTATGCGGATCGGGGGAGTTAAACGTCATCACCATGTTGGAGCAGAAATTCTCCATACCGGCCTTGCACTGCGGACAGGTGCGATCGGAATCCACCAGGCACCCCACCGCCGCGATGTCGCCGGCTTTGAACTTCTTCACCGCCGGGCCGACGCGAGTCACCCGCCCGACAATCTCGTGTCCGGGAACGATTGGGTACATCGTAGGCGAGTTGTCTTCCCACTCATTGCGGACCGCGTGAAGGTCAGAGTGGCAGATGCCGCAGAAAAGAATTTCGATCTGTACATCGTGTTCACCCGGTTCGCGGCGGGGAATCGTAGTGCCGGCAAGCGGCGATGCCGCACTGGCAGCGGCGTAGGCTTTGGCTTGATACATGGGTCTATTGCTCCTTTGGGTCAGCGGCCGGCCAGGCGCTCGAATTCTTCCGGATACCGGCTGCCTTGAATTGTGATATTGGTGGCGGCGCTGTCGATTTCGCGCAGATCGTCCGCCGTCAGCTGCATTTCCGCGGCGCCGAGATTCTCTTCCAGGCGCGCCAGTTTCGTGGTCCCCGGAATCGGTACGATCCACGGCTTCTGCGCCAGCAGCCAGGCCAGCGCGATCTGTGCCGGTGTCGCGTGTTTCCGCGTGCCAATCTCGCCCAGCAGGTCGACCAGCGCCCGATTGGCCTTCATCGCGCCCGGCGTGAAGCGCGGCAGGATGTGGCGGAAATCGTTGGCTTCGAATTTCGTGCTGTCTTCGATCTTGCCCGTCAGAAAGCCCTTGCCCAGCGGACTGAACGGCACAAAACCGATGCCGAGTTCCTCCAGCGTGGCAATCACTTCCTGCTCGGGAGTCCTCGTCCACAGCGAGTATTCACTTTGCAGCGCGGTCACCGGTTGCACCGCATGAGCGCGGCGGATGGTCTGCACGCCCGCCTCGGACAGGCCGAAGTGCTTCACCTTCCCCTGGCGAATCAAATCTCGCACCGTACCCGCCACGTCTTCAATCGGCACCTCGGGGTCCACGCGGTGCTGATACAGCAGGTCAATCGAATCCACCCGCAGGCGTTTGAGAGACCCTTCGACCACTTCGCGAATGTGTTCCGGCCGGCTGTCCAGCCCCACCTGCTTGCCGGTAGACGGATGCAGCTTGAAGCCGAACTTGGTGGCGATCACCACCTGTTGGCGGAAGGGTGCCAGCGCCTCGCCCACCAGTTCCTCGTTGCTGAACGGGCCGTACACCTCCGCGGTATCGAAAAATGTGACTCCGCGCTCCACCGCGGCGCGGAGCACCGGAATCATCTCCTGCTTGTCCTTGGCCGGGCCGAGTCCAAAGCTCATGCCCATACAACCCAGCCCGAGGGCCGAAACTTCCAGGCCGCTATTTCCCAGTCGGCGCTTCTGCATATTCTCCTTGGGACTTCCGTGTCCTGTTTTCAGGTTACAGTCACGCACCGGCGAAGCGGTATCCCGATCCTTCCGATTTCTTGCCTGATTCTCTTGCGCTGTTGCCTGGGACACAGCGGCCACAGGTATGCTCGGAGAGAGGCGTGCGGTCGGCGCTATGAGGAAACGTACGTTTGACAGATTCCCTTCGCCGAACGCGCCTCAACTGCAGATCGCCCGCAGCCGTTAGCGCCGCGATCAGAGTTCGATGCGCGTGCCCAGCACCTTGAGAAACTGCGCAATCCAGGCGGGGTGCGCGGGCCACGCCGGCGCTGTCACCAGCATCCCGTAAGTGTGTGCCTGATCGATGGCGATCGCCTGATACGTGCCTCCGGCAGCAGTGACCTCCGGACTTACCGCCGGATAGCAGCTACACTCTTTGCCCGCCAGCACACCGGCCGCCGCCAACAATTGCGCCGCGTGACAAATCGCCGCGATCGGCTTATCGGCGCTCGCGAAGTGGCGCACCACTTCCAGCACCTTCGCATTCAGGCGCAGGTATTCCGGCGCACGGCCGCCCGGAATCACCAGCCCGTCGTAGTCCTCGGGCCGCACCTCGTCGAAGGTCGCGTTCAAACTGAAATTGTGACCGCGCTTCTCGCTGTAAGTCTGGTCGCCTTCGAAATCGTGAATCGCCGTCCGCACGAAGTCGCCCGCCTTCTTGCCTGGACACACCGCGTGGACCTCGTGGCCCACCATGAGCAGCGCCTGAAACGGCACCATCACTTCGTAATCTTCCACGTAATCGCCAACCAGCATCAGCAGTTTCTTTGCAGCCATGAGATGATTCTATCCCGAGTGCATGCCGGCAGTTTCCATGGCGCGCTTCATGGGCCGTGCTCCATGGGCCGCGCCCCACGCTCCAGCGCCTCGCCGTCCAGTCCTATATGGCAGCGGTGCTGATGTTCATCCGCTGCGCTTGGCCGATCAGGCCCGGTCGATGTTGCGATACACGGCCGTCACATTCTCCCGAAGCCCCCGCTGCGCCACCTCTTCGGGCGTACTCAGCAGCACTCGGAAATCCAGCCGCTTAACCTCTTTTGTCAGAAAGTCGCCGTACCCGCCGCCCAGAGATTTCAGGCTCGCGGGAGTGACCGTTTCCACCACCCGCTCCAAGGGCATGCCGTCTTTCTTCGCCTTGCCGACCACTTCGATCAGTTCCTCGATGTACGACTTCAATTGAGGCAGCCGTTGTTTGCCCAACTGCGCGCCGCCATGTCCGCCCACCAGATGTTCGAACTCCAGTTCGTCGATGGAGCGCAGAGTGGCCGGCCAGTCGCGCGGATATCCGTCTCCCATCGTCGGGAAGAAACTGTGCAGCAGATCGCCGCTGGCCAGCGCCTTCTTCTGCGGGCAGAATACGATAATATCGCCCGCCGTGTGGCCGCGGCCGCGGAACGAAAGGTGCAAATCGTGCGCCTTATCGTGCAGCGTCATGCGGTCCGTAAACGCGATATCGGGCACTTCGGCGGTCACGGTGCGCATTTCCTCCAGAAACGCCTGCGACTGCGCAATCATCTCCTCGTAGTAGGCCCGCTCTTCCGCATTCTTCGCCGACCCCAGGCGCTGCCGCAAATTCTCGATGGAGCGCGGCACGTTGTCCACCGCCGATTTCAGGCGCGACTGTCCGGTCGCCGCCAGTACCTGCCGGGTAGTCGCGCTGGCAATGATCTCCGCCTTCGGCTCCACCTTGCGATACCCCGCAAGACCCTGCGTGTGATCGCCGTGAACGTGCGTGCTGATCACGTAGCGGACCGGCTTGGGCGTGATCTCCGCGCGAATCTGCGCCACCAGCGCGTACACTGCCGAGGGCGCGGCATGCGCGTCCACCACCACCAGGTCGTTAGCGTTCTCGAAAATCACCGCGTTGCAGTTGAGGATGGCGCGCCCCCGCGCGATGGCTCCGTAGACTCCGTCCGCCACCTTTTCGAGGTCGAACAGCTTGGGCTGCGGCCCGCGCGATTGAGCGCGCGCCCGCGCCGCAATCAGCGCCGCCCGCTCCAGGGTCGATACCCCGAACCATGCCGCTCCCAGCGCTCTTGCCAGAAAGCCGCGGCGCGAGTGCGAGTGCGTGTGCGAGTGCGTGTGAGGGTGAGGGTGATGATGTGCGTGATCGTGCATGGCCGCCTCCTTGCCCTCAAGCCTTGTCGTCGCCCAGCGCGAGTACGAAATAGCGCGCCGGCGCGGCCCCCACGTTCTTCCACCCGTGCTCCTGATTCGATGCCAGGTACGCCACCGAGCCCGCACCCAGACGCGTCGTCCGTCCAGCGATGGTAACGTCGAGCGTCCCTTCGCGTATCAGCAGCAACTCCTCGTGCACGTGACGATGGGGCGCGTGCGGCATCTCCCCGGCCGCCAGTTCCGTCTCGTGCAGATCCAGCCGGTAGCCGGTGTGCGTGTCGCCCGTCATCATCTGACGGCTGGTCATGGTGCCGTTCTTGCGCGCCGTGAGATCCTCGTACCGGAAGGCCGCGGCGGGCAGCAGGTCCGCCTTCGCGCCGGTCTGCGCGGCAGCCATCGCGGGCAGCAGAATCGCCAAATCTCTTCTCGACGGTTTCATACGCCTCCTCTCCGTTCCTGGGCGATCAGTATACACCAGGCTGAAGCCTGCGCCGCATCCTGATATACTGCTCCCGCAGGGAAACAGAACTCATGAAACCTACTCATATTTCGCGGCGGCAGTTTGCGGCCCTCGCCGGAACCGTGGCCGCCGCCAGTCTCCCCATGCGCTCTGCCACGCCACCCACCGCGCAGGCAGTGGTGGACAAGCTGCAAGCAGCGCTGGGCGGAGAGTGGCCCGCTACCGGCGTGGAAGGCTTTAAGGCCGGCGACCCGAACTCTCCGGTCAAAGGCATTGCCACCACCGCCATGGCGACCATGGAAGTGCTCAAGCAAGCGGTGAAAGCCAATGCCAACCTGGTGATCACTTACGAGCCCACCTTCTTCGGCAGGGCGGACGGTCCCCCCAAGCCGGCCCCGGCGCCCCCCGCGGGAGCCGCACCGGGTCGCGGCGGCCGCGGTGGCGGCGGCTTCGGCGGCATCTCGCCGGACGACCCAGTCTACAAGGGCAAAAAGGAATTCATCGAGAAGAACGGACTGGTGGTATACCGCCTCTTCGATCACTGGAAATCGCGCAAGGAAGGCGAGATGGTCACCGGACTCGCCGATGCCCTCGGCTGGAGCAAAGGCCGCGTCAAACCCGACGACGTCCTCTACGAAATTCCCTCCGCCTCCTACGAGGATCTGGTCGCGCAAATCAAAAAGAAGCTCAACCTCAATGGCGGCCTGCGCGCCGTGGGCGACCGCAAATCCACCATCCGTAAAGTCATGCTCTGCCCCGGCACTATGGCTCCCGACCTGATCTACAGGCGCTACGCCGAAGCCGACCTCATGATCGCCGGCGAGGTCCGCGAGTGGGAAAATACCTTCTTTGCCGCCGACATCGTCGCCGCCGGCGAGAAGCACGGCCTGATCACCCTCGGCCGCGTGGCCTCCGAAGATCCCGGCATGCGCGCCTGCGCCGCATGGCTGAAGACCGTAGTCAAGGA
This sequence comes from Candidatus Solibacter sp., assembly GCA_039934035.1. GTDB lineage: Bacteria > Acidobacteriota > Terriglobia > Bryobacterales > Bryobacteraceae > Solibacter. Next base: position 37,935 of record JBDTMZ010000104.1, read on the forward strand.
CGTTCCGGCCCAGTTCATCGCCGCCGGCGATCTCTATTGGAGGGCAGTCTGATGAAAGTCCGGGAAGTGATCGATCTCATCAAGCAGAACGCGGGAATTGTGTGGCCCGACCGCTCCTTCCGCGACACCCTCAAGACCGGCGACCCCGAGGCGGAGGTCAAAGGCATCGCCACCACCATGATGGCCACCTTCGACATGTTGAAGCGCGCCAATCAGGCGGGACTCAACATGATCATCACCCACGAAGACACCTGGTGGAACGATCGCGACGAAACCAAGGACCTGTTGACCAATCCGCTCTACCTCAAAAAGGCGGACTTCATCAACAAGAACGGCCTCAACATCTGGCGCAATCACGACAGCACACACGCCATGAAGGTCGACATCACAGTCACCGGGACCTTGCGCGCCATCGGCGTGAAAGGCGGCGAGAACGCCAGCATGCGTCCGGGGATTCTGCCGATTCCGGAAATGACGCTGGGTGAGTTCGCCTCGCAGGCGAAGCGCCTGTCCGGCATCCGTCACATTCGGGTTGTGGGCGATCCGAAACAGAAGGTCAGCAAAGTTCTGGACGGTCCCGGCTACGCGACGCCGCGCTTTACGCTCGATACCGATGTCGTGGTGGGCGGCGAAAGCCAGGAGGCCGATGGCGGCTTCGACAACGTGGAATACGTGGCCGACGCCAACTCGCTGGGCATCCATAAAGGGCTGGTCATGTTGGGCCACGTCGTTTCGGAACAGCCCGGACACGACGATTACGCCAAGTGGCTGCAGACCTTCATCAAGGGAGTCCCGATTCAGTACGTCGCGGCGGAAGAGCCGTTCTGGGTATAGGGAACAGCAGGACAGGCCGTGGTAGTTTGGTGGCCCCGCAGGAGCATTCCCGCAACGGGTCGCGGTGGCGGAATCAACGCGCTGAAACAGGCGCTCTCCGATTCGCGTCATCCGGGCACAACCAATAGTTCCGTGAATTCCAGGCCGCGCTGGCGCCGCTGAGTCTGCGAATACCAACCCCGGAGGGCTTTGCCCGCCAACTCCGCAGCGTGGAGGAAAATGAGCCTCTCACAGGTTCACGTCGACGTTTCGCGCGGCTGCGACGATGCCCCGCAGCATGCCGCGAAATATCACGGCGTGGACCGGTGACAGTAGATACCAGTAGAGCAGCCCGGCCAGTCCGTCCGGCTCGAACTGCGCCGTCTGCGTCAGCACCGTAGAGGCTCCATCGGGCTCGGCCCGGTATTCGAGCCAGGCGCGCCCTGGAACTTTCATTTCGGCGAACAGGCGTAAACGGCGGCCGGGTTCGTAGACTTCTACCCGCCAGAAATCCAGCGTGCTCCCGGGCAGCGGGGTTTCTGGATCGGGCCGGCCGCGCCGCATGCCCACCCCTCCCGTCATCAGGTCGATCAATCCTCGCAATTGCCAGAGGGTGTTTCCGAAATACCAGCCGGTGCGGCCTCCGATGCGTCGGATGGGGACGAACGCCAGGTCGGCCGTTAGCGGCACGCGCGCCGTCTGTTGGTTCGAGAGCAGATCGCGGCCCGGCCCGGGTTCGGTATCCGCGATATGCACGCGCGCGTCAGACCAGCGGGTCTCGGCGGCCGGGCGGTCCTCGTTGGCGAGGGCACGAGCGATAGCCTGCGTGACGCCCATCGGCCGGATAGCAAACAGTTCCAGGGCGTTCGGATTCCGCACCACGCTGGGGGTGCGCACGCTTTCAATCAGGAAGCGCCCGATGGACGCGTAAACCGGCGTGATGAACGTTAGCCAGCGGCTGGATAGGGATAGGCTGAGGAACGGCACCCGCACGATCCAGCGGCGCAGTTTCCGCTGGCGGGCGAACTCGCGCATGAGCCCCACGTAGGACGTCACATCACTGCCACCGATCTCGATGGTGATGCTGCCTTCTAACGGCAGACAGGTCGCAGCGACCAGGTAATCGATCACGTCCTCGATCGCGATCGGCTGCGCCGAGGTGTTCACCCAGCGCGGCGTGATCATGACAGGAAGGCGCTCTACCAGAGCTCGCATCATCTCAAACGAAGCGCTGCCCGAGCCGATAACGATGGATGCCTGAAACTCGATTACGGGGATGCCGCTCGCCCGGAGCAGGTCACCGGTCTTCGCGCGGCTGCGCATGTGCGGCGAGAGGTCATCCCCGTGCGCCAGTCCGCCTAGATAGACAATCCGGCGGACCCCGGCGGCGCGCGCCGCAAGCGCGAAGTTCCTGGCGGTCTCGCCCTCCTCCGCTTCGAACGCGCCGCCGGAGTGCATGGAGTGCACCAGGTAGAATGCCGTGTCCACACCGGAAAATGCCGCATCGAGAGACGACGGCTGCAGTAAGTCTCCCGACACTAGTTCGGTGCCGGGCGCTGAGCGATAGCGCAACGCTTCCGGATTGCGGCACAGGCACCGGACCGCGAGGCCGGATTGCTCGATACGGCGCAGCAGGCGCCCTCCCACATATCCGGTCGCTCCGGTCAACAGGTGCATTGCAGACTCCTTACATCTTGGGAAGGATCACGGTGTCGACCACGTGGATGACGCCGTTGTCGCATTCGATATCGGCCTTGGTCACGTGCGCGTTATTGATCATGAGGCCCCCGCCCATGGCCTTGATTGCAATGTTGGCGCCCTCAACGGTCTTCGCCGACGTCACCTTCCTCGCGTCGGACGCCATTACCTTACCCGCTACCACATGGTACGTGAGAATCGCAACGAGTTTGTCCTTGTTTTCGGGCTTGAGCAGGTTTTCCACGGTTCCGGCAGGCAGCTTGGCAAACGCTTCATCGGTGGGCGCGAACACGGTGAACGGGCCGGCTCCCTTGAGGGTATCGACTAGGCCGGCGGCCTTCACGGCTACGACCAGGGTTTTGAAATTCGCGGATACGGCTGTGTCCACGATGTCGGCCGCCGAAGCGGCGGAAGTAAGAGCCAGCGCCAGGGCGGTGGTCATCAGAACGGGCAAACGAAACTTCATGTGTCTTTTCTCCAGTGAATGCAGTCAACTACATCTTTGATTTTAAGGAAAATTTGTTTTATCGTAAAGAACATGGAAGGGTAGCCTTTCCTGTGCCGAAAATAACCGGCCGCAACATGCATTGAGAGGAAAACCAGTTTTCGCGATGCTCTCGGACACGATCACCAGCGGACTCAAGAACTATGGGATCGGCAGCAAACTGAGACGATTGCGGCTACGCAAGAGCATGGGACTGCTGGAATTGAGCAAGCACACCGGGTTGTCTCCCGCGCTGCTCTCCAAGCTGGAGCGCGACGTGATGCACCCCACCCTGCCGACGCTGTATCGGATCTCGATGGTATTCAGCGTCGGGCTCGAGTACTTTTTCAATCCCGAGCCCCGCGCGGTGCTGGAGATCGTCCGTAAGAAGGACCGGCTGCGCTTCCCCGATTCGCCGGACGCCGCACACGCGGCCTATTATTTCGAGAGCCTGGATTTTCCCGTCGCCGACCGCAAGCTGAATTCCTACCTCGCGGAGTTCGAACTCGTCGACGAGTGCCGCCTGCATGAGCACGCCGGGATCGAGTTGCTGTACGTCCTCTCCGGCAAGCTGGAACTGCGCGCCGGCGAAGTCCCGCACGAGTTAACCGAAGGCGACGCCATCTACTTCGACAGCGGCGTGCCGCACGGCTATCGCAGATTGGGCGCCCGGCGTACCACCGCTCTTGTCGTCACGCTCTCGCCTCGCGAGTAATGCCTCAAACCGTGAAAAGCGTGACGTCGATTATTCACATGCTAATGCGGCGGCATCCATCTTGGCTACGCTGGAATGCGCGATGCCGTAGTAACAGAAGTGCGTCAGACGGCGGCGCTTCCTCAAAAAGTTCACGCCCTGTCGAGGCGGTCATTTTTGAGTATCACCGAATTTAGTGGACCTACACGGAGCTCCGCCAACCCGACGCGCAGCGGGAAGCCATTCCAGCAGCTCCTGGACGCGCACCCCGATAGCGCCCGAATCAAAACCGCGGTCCCGCGCAGATGTGCGATCCGTTCGTCCTTGACAGGATGAAAGTCCAATCGTCCCAATGCCGGGGTGTCGGACTTGTCGGTTCGGAACTTAGCGTCCATCCAGCCGTTATTGGCTCGATGCGCCGGCCATCTCTCATTATGCAGACCACGGTCGACAGACCTCCGCGAGCCCTCGACCGGCTGCTCCCCCCGCGTCTGCCTGATCACGCTTGACGTGTGGGCGCCAGCGCCGAGCCTGGTCAGATTGTGGCCGCGAGCAGCCTTGCCCGATTACTCCGGACGGCGCCTTTTGCCCGGCAAGGCGCCGGATTTGTGCGCAAGCGTCCGAAGACAGTCGCGTCACCGGTGACTTGTACCGCTCTTCAAAAAAGATCTCCGGTCGAACCGTTCGCCTGTGCTATGCTGAAGATGACTTTGACAGTCCTGCCTATTGTGCTTGCTCCCTCACCATTCGGTGTCATAGCCGCCGTTGTTCGATCTTGCCCGTTTGCCGCTCTGCAAATTCAGAAGGAAGTTAACTTTGAAAAACATTTTTGTAGGTAATCTCAGTTTCGGGACCACCGAGAATTCGGTACGTTCCATGTTCGAGGCATACGGCTCGGTTGACCGTGTGAATATCGTCACGGACCGTGACACGGGACAGGCCAGAGGCTTCGCGTTCGTTGAAATGAGCGTGGATGCCGAAGGCAACAACGCAATCAACGGTCTCAATGGTAAAGACGTCGATGGCAGAACGCTGAACGTCAACGAGGCTCGCCCCAAGACCGATCGTGGATCGGGCGGCGGCGGTTCTCGCGGCGGTGGCGGCGGCTCGCGGCAAAACCGCTGGTAGCCCTGCGGATTCCGGAAGGTGCGGCACACGCGTGCCGCACCCGTTCTTTCAAGCATAAGGAGTAATTTGCCAAAAGAAGATTCAATTGAAGTTCTGGGCAAGGTGGTTGAGAAATTCAAGGCTGGAATGTTCTCCATCGAGCTCGACCTGGGTAAGACCGTCCTCGCGACGATGGCCGGAAGACTTCGGCGAAACCGGATCAAAATCATGAATGGCGACAGAGTTTCCCTGGAACTGTCACCCTATGACCTCACCAAGGGCCGGATCACGTACCGCCATAAATAACCGCCTCCTGCAGAGATTGTAGCCCTGCGCCGGATTCGAGACGCGGCCCAGGATATTGAAATAGCGATTATCCATCGCGCAGGATGCGCTCAGTCTGCTGCTCGCGGTTCAGTCACCGTGAATGCAAAGAGCAGGCGGTGAACCGTTAATGCGTCCATAGATCGGAAGTACCCTTCTGTTGAGCAGCCTCATTGGCCAGTCGCGGCTCAGATTCAGGTACGCGCTGTCGCCTTACCCGGGTTCGAATTGTGCTCCCAGCGCTCAATCCAGCGGAACAGCACCAGAGCGCCAATTGCCAGCATTAACAGAATTGCCCACGCGGGCAGCGGCACTACTTGCGGCAGAGTCAGCGGACCAAGGTCGAACCACTTTAGAAGGCTCCCGCTGAGCGACCAGTATAGTTCCGCGAACAACAGGGCGCCGGCCAGCATCCCAGCGACACCGAACATGGCGTCCCGCTTGCCCTCGGCGGCAGCCGCCACCCCGGTTCCTGGACAGTACCCCAGCAGCACCATTCCAACCCCAAACACCAGCCCGCCAATCGAAACCGCTGCCATCTGCGCCGGTTTCACGTGCAGCGAGACTGCGCCGAGCGCCTTCAGAGCGTACACGCCAACACCACCAACCACGATTGCGGTAAGCATCGTCTTGAGGACGGTGAAATCGCGGAGCAGAAACTGGCCTACGATGACCGGAAACTTCGTCACATGCCCCTTCTGCAAGAGGAATCCGAATACAAAGCCGGTGATCAAGCCGAGTAGAAGCTTTCCGATTGGGTCAGCCACGGGTGTTGTCCTTTCCGTACATCAACCAGGCCGTGAGCAGGCCGGACGCGAACACTGAGGCAAAGAAGAGCCAACCGGAAACCGCGAGTTGCAGCGAGCCGCTGATTCCGTGTCCACTGGTGCACCCACCGGCGGTGCGCGCGCCCAGCATCACAATGAGTCCGCCAAAGAACGCGGCGGCGTAGCGTTTCGTCTCGGATTTTCCGAACCGCCCGCGCCATAGAGGATCGACCCGCACCGGATCTACATCGCCAGACAGACGCGAACTGACCCAGGCGCCGACTGCTAATCCGATTACGAGCATCCACTCCCAATCCACCACGGGACGGAACTTGGCGTAGTAAGCGTTGGCTGCGACATGGCCGGGATCGAGCAGGCGTTCCAGCATGCCCGCAGTACGGAAGATTGCCGTGGATACGCCGATTGCGCGATCCACACTGGCAAAGGCGAACCACGAGAGCACCCCGATAGACGCGCCCACCGCATAGGGCGACCAGCGCTTCATCCGCAGGACGTTCATGCGGCTGTCCTAACCCTGGCGATGACGCGCCCAGTAGTCGCGGTCAGGTGTGCCCGTATGGATGACACATCGACATCGGTCGATATCCCAGCCGGGTGGACCGCTTCGGCGCGCTTTAGATCCGCTTCTGCGGAGCGAACCGGCTGCTCGGCGGCTTCCAGATCTTCTGCCGCCAGGACCGCGCCTAGTGGCAGGCGGACAGCGTCCGGGAGGGACAGGGAATCTTGCGCCCACCGGGGGAAGGACGGCAAAATTACGAGCAGGGTGCGCATAGACATAAATCGGGCCTTAAAATACCTTGCTGTAGAGTAAGATGCAATATTCGCCAGAATGTGACACGTTGTCGGCAAAGAATCAGGGTTCTGCTCTTTGGGAATCCGGCCGACATGTTGATATGGGAGGTCGCCTACACGCCGGTTGGAGCAGGAGCACACACTGCAATGTCACACAGCGAAGCCATTCTTCCTGGGACACCTTCCAGATGGTCACTCCTCGTCGAAGTCCGGCAGATTCCTGACGTCAGCCGCGGATAATGCAGTCGCGGCCCTGGGAACTTCCCGCCATCGTTTGAGCAACCAGCCCACCAGCCACACTCCCAGGATTAGGACGAGCCAGGGGAAAAACGGCGTCCATCCCCGCGGCATTGTCCGAGGATCCACGAGCACTTTGCTGCCGTACAGGCCGGCATAGGTATCCAGGATCTCCTGATCTGACCTTCCTGCTGTCACCCATTTGGCGATCTCCATCCGCATCTTCAGCGCGCTTTCGCTCTGATGGATCGCGACGGATTCCGTGTAGCAGCAAGGTGCCAGAACCGAAGGTTCCAAGCGGTTGACTCTCGCCTGCGGCTGCTCCGCAGTCTTCGCAAATGCGAGTACCGGCAACAAGGTGAGAAAGAACAGTCGAACAAATGTTGAGAGCATGATTTTCCCTAGTCGGATTGTCTTTGCCTCTCCCTGAAACATGGGAATAAGCTGTGTCAGTTCCGCCATACGTCGTTCTCCGATTTCAGGAGATCGAGCCGATCCCCGCCGCTGGAGTGGCACAACCGCTACCCTAGGCGGATTTAGCGCTTTTCTCTTTAGGTCCTTGCAGCGATTTTTTCGCGTCCTTGACGAAACGAGCCATCGATTTCGAAACATGTTCAAGAACACTCGCCCACTCTTCCAGATGACGCTCGCCCTGCGCTGTGAGTTTGTAAACCCGGCGCGCCGGCCCGGCCCCATCGGTTTCCCACTCGGATGCGACGTTTCCGTTCATCTCCAGTTGACGGAGCGTTCGATACAGAGCGGCTCGCTCGATCTGCGCGTCTGTCAGCGCGTGTTCCTGGAAATCTCCTGCGAGATCGTACCCATAGGAACGCCCCTTGGTGTTCAGAAGCAGGAGCACGACAGGCTCGACGAAACGGTAGAGGTTGCCCATTGCGCACGTGCAAGGGTGATCGTCTCCGTGCCTTTGGCACATCCGTCGTGGTGGCGCTTGACCGCTTCGTGCGTCGCGTTTGCTCATGAGTCGGCGCTCCATCTTGAGGGTATCACCGAATAGATGTACTTGTTACCTAAGCGCCCTTTACTTCGACGGCCCGCTGCTGACATGGATCTTGCGGGGACGACTGAACCGGTGTGCCTGTAGCGTCGCTAAATGGCATATCGACTGCCGCGCCTGTTTCCGGCCCGGCTTGCCCGGACGCACACTGGCCTGCCGGTTTCACGTTCGCGGGAACTTGCCGCCTCCCGGCGGATGCCCAATAGCCGCACAGCGGCGGCGCCTCGCCTCAATGTGGGCGGCTCGCCTCATAGATCACAACATCGTCTCTTGTGTCCGTCGCACTCCGTGCCACAAACGTGTGGTCGTTGATCGTATATAGTCGGTAGTATATTATAGATGCGAGTTACATCTAGTAGGTGTGATGTCGACCTCGCTCTCGAAAGCCTACGGGCTGATTTCGAGATTTTCTGAAGACATCGATATCACAATCTTTCGGGAGGATCTCGGGCAGGCGGCCTCCATAAAGGAGCTCGATGCCGTGAGCCGGAAGAAGCGCGAGGCGAAACTGGATGCGATCAAGAACACCTGCCGCGAGTACATTCAGAACACGCTCGCGCAGCAATTTATTGGGGAGATTGTCCGAGCGACTCTCGCCGACTCCAGCATTCAAGCGAACGTCCCCAGCGTGGTCGTTGACCCTATCGCAAGGTCTTGTACTACAACCCGGAGTCTGCGACGGTGGAAATCCGGCCACGATTTGGGTGGAACAATGGCACACCCTACGGCATCTCCTGCGTCGTACGGGCGATAGCGGCATGCTGGTAATTTGCGCAAGAGACGATCGTGCCGATTAGGATCTGTTCGGCGCGCTGGCGTCCGCGGCTTCGGTGAACTATGGTGTGCATGGTCCCGCGGCGCTGCTAAATTTTCCGCGGACCATTCTTGGGGGCGTGGAGGTTCGAGCCCACCAGCCTTCCCGCTTAGGGCCGACCCTTGCAGACTGGGGCGGCTCCGCGCCGGCCCTGCCGATTTCAAAGCGCAGCGGGGCCTACCGAAGAATCTGCATGCTGGCCCAACCCCCTCGGGCTGGTTCGGAAGGGTAGGCTGTGTGACCCATGCCGAGGTTCACTGCAGTCTGTGTCTGGAGGCGGTAGGAGAACTGGCAGCCCCATCTCGTCTATGGGAAGTTGCAGTAGTGCCACCAAAATAGATAGTCGCCAGTATTGCCCACGCCTACGGAGACGATTGACAATTGAATCCGAGAAAGGGTAACAAGGATGCATCCTCCGAACGCGATCCGGAAACTTCTGAGAGGAAACCTGACCCGGCAACACAATGAATGGCATCTGAGAGGTGCCGAAAACAAGAGGTCTCTACATTTCTACAGGTTCCTTCTGGCAATTGCGACGAATGGGCGGTAGGTCGCTGGTCCGGCGGCAATCTCTACCAAACCAGAATTGACGGTTTGCATCGTCCGCCTCCGCGATGGATAATCTGGTGAGCCCCAGAAGGGCATCCGCGCTTACTGCAGACCGCAGCCTGAACGCCCATCGCAGCCTGCCGCTGCTCCGCTTCCTCCCGCCGCCTCGTGGATGGCAGCCCAGCCCGAGGGCGGCCACCGTGCTCGAGGCAGGACAATGTTATATATGACCCACGGACACAATGAGCTGAAGGCAGGCAGCGAGGCCCCGATTGACTTTTTGATTCGCCCGTTTCAGGCATTCGCAGCACGCGAGACTTCCGGAGGTGTCCTCCTGCTGCTCTGCACCGCAATCGCTTTAGTGTGGGTGAACACTCCCTGGACCGCAGCCTACCAGGCGTTGTGGCATACCCCGGTCATCCTGGGCATCGCCGATCATGTACTCGACCACGATCTCCACTTCTGGGTCAACGACGGTCTAATGGCAATCTTCTTCTTTGTCGTTGGACTTGAGATTAAGCGCGAACTATTGGTTGGTGAACTCGCCTCGGCGCGTCTGGCCGCGCTTCCAATCCTGGGGGCTCTAGGAGGAGTCGTTGCCCCAGCCCTCATCTATTCCGCCTTCAACTTCGGCGGGCCCGGATCCGCGGGGTGGGGAATACCGATGGCCACCGACATCGCCTTCGTCATTGGGATCATGGCCCTGCTGGGTGGTCGGGTTCCGTTAGGCTTAAAGGTTTTTTTGACGGCCCTGGCGATTGTTGATGACATCGCAGCCGTCCTGGTGATCGCGCTTTTCTACACTGCCCAGATCGCCTGGTTGGGAGTTGGCGGGGCGGTGGTGTGTCTGCTGTTGCTGGCTGGCGCAAACTACATGGGTGTGCGCCACCCCCTGCCCTATCTGCTCGTGGGAATTGTGCTTTGGCTCGCGGTCCTGCATTCCGGGATCCACGCCACCATCGCAGGTGTACTTCTGGCGATGACAATCCCTTCGCGAACGGAACTGAATGCGCCTGAGTTTCTACGCCATTGCCGGCGAATCCTGGCGCACTTCGAAACTTGCGCGGACAACCAAAAAAACATGATGAACGACGAGGAACAGCAGGTCGCGATAGAGGCGCTCGAGGATACCTGCGAGAAGCTGCAACCGCCGCTGCATCGCTTGGAGCAGGGCCTGCACCCGTGGGTGACGTTTCTCATCATGCCGCTCTTCGCTCTCGCCAATGCAGGAATCGTCTTCTCTGGCGGATTGAAGGACCGCTTGTCTGAGCCCATCACGTTGGGAGTAGCGCTCGGCCTCCTTTTCGGCAAGCCTTTGGGTATCGGATTGGCGTCGTGGCTGGCCGTGAAGGTCGGACTAGCTGCATTACCGGCCGGTGTCACCTGGAACCATATCCATGGCGCCGCGTGGCTTGGCGGGATTGGGTTCACGATGTCTCTCTTTGTTTCGGCACTGGCTTTCGCCGATGTGGAACTGCTCACGATGGCCAAGACGGGAATCCTGGCTGGATCACTATTAGCGGGAATGATCGGCTACACGATACTGCGCCGCCGTGGACGCCACGTAATTTCTTGACGATCCGACGTTATCGCGGCCTTCTCAACGGAGGCATCGGTTGATCGCGGCTTCGCACGCTCTGGCGCCAATTTCTCATGTGGGAGGGGTTGGCGTGGGAAGTGAACGGAAGGCGGTCGGCGCCGCTGTGGAGTGAGTTCACACCGAGGCGCGGACCTAATTTTTTCGGAGTGTCGACATCAGCAGAGTCACGCCGATGTCCGGAGGGGAATCAGGCGTACAGACCCTCGCACGCTGCGTCCACAGCGTTTGCGCCAAATCGATATTGGAATCCACGGCATCGCTGAACGAGGCTGGTCGCCCGCGTCGTGAAAGAGCCGTCCGCGTTCGACGCACGTCCATCTCGAGATCCGAAGGGAAGCCCTTCCCGTCCGTTACACATGCGTCCAGCGAATCCAGGACTCCTTGCATTACCCGCATGCTCCGACTATAGCGTTCGCGGGAGTTTAGTCCCGGAAGCATCGGATTGAGATCCAGTATGCGCTCCGCAATTGCTGCCTCACGCGTCACCTTGTCGGCAGCGCCGAATTCGACGGCTTTCTGGAACGGTTCCCGTGCGGCCGCAAAATCACCCAGGGCGAACTCGGCCTGACCCAACGCCGCCCAGGCATCCCCATCGTTCGGCTCGCGTTGCACGACATCTCGCAACAACACGGTTGCCTCCCTCTGCAGGTTGAACGCAACGAGCCTGTTCGCAAGGTCCTTACGAATGGTCGTGTCCTTCGGAGCTTCCGCGACAATCAGGAGCAGTTCCGCCTGGGCAGTGGAGCGTTTTCCCGTGTGGTTGAGGCTTTCCACCAGCGCCAGACGTGCCTTAAGCCGGTTCTCCTGTTCTTCCTTCGGCCAGACGCCGTCGGCCGCCCGCCGGTACAACACAGCGGCCTCCGCTTCGCTGCCCTCACTCGCAACAACCCGCGCCAAGCCCAGGTTGGCGGGCCCGCTGTGCGGATTCACTTGTAACACGTCCCGGAGGTAGTCCCCAGCCTCCGATTGGCGGCCGGCCTCGACGAGTGCAAGGCCGAGCGCCAGCCGGTCCGCCACACTGTGCGAGATCGAGAGGGCGCTGCGGAACTGCTCCGCGGCTTCGAGCGCCCGCCCTTGCGCCATAAGAGCTTCGCCAGCGCGATAGGAGGCTCTCCCGCGATCCGCACGCTCAGACCGATAGTAATAAGTCAGGATGGTGGCCAGCACCGCAACCGTGGCAAACGCGGCAACAGTTCTAACCATCAGATTAAACGATCGCTTGCTCACTACTGGTTCGCCGGCGGCAGGGCGCCGGAACGTGGGGTCGATGGCGTACGCGTCGATCACCTCCTGCCGCGAGATCACGCCCATTAGGTCGCGGACGTTGGTTCGGCTTACGACCGGTAAGACCGTCAGGCCGGTACGGGCGAACACCTGCATCGCGCGGTCCAGCGGATGATCCGTGTGCAGGTGTGGAAAGTTGCCGGCATGAAGCCCCGCGCGGGGGCCGGGTGCGGGAACCAGAACCGACAGCAGTTGATCGCCCTGGCCTTCCTCCAGCGCTGCCTGAATTCTGGCTGCCGCGACCATCCCGCGCAAGCCGTTCTCATCCAGGACCGGCCACCAGTCGCGAGTCCCGTCGATCTGAGATGCAGCCAGGCGAACCGATTCTGTTGCGGTAAGCGTCGCAATGCTCTTCCGGTAGCCGTCGCCGACGGTCAAAAGACGCTCTCTGGTTCGCGCGCCTCCTGGAAGGTGAATCCCATCCTGGTGCTGCAGGGCTTCGTATATCGGCTCTTCCTGTAATCGGCTGGAGATGACGTAGCTCACCAGATTCGCGATCATCAGCGGCACGATAATCGAGTAGTCCCGCGTCATCTCAAATATCATGATCACGGAAGTGAGCGGGACGCGGACAATTCCCGCGAAGGCGACCCCCATGCCGACAAGGGCATAAGCGCCGACACTACCCGAATAGTCCGGCATCAGCCAGTGCGCCGCGCCGCCGACAGCGCCGCCCATCATGGCGCCGATGAAGAGGCTGGGGCCGAAGATGCCGCCGGCATTCCCCGAGGCATAACAGGTGGCGGTTGCGACCAGCTTCAGGGCGACTAAGAGCGCCATTGTGCCGATTACCAATTGGCCGTTCAGTGCTTTCCCAACCGCGCCATAGCCAACGCCGAGGACATCCGGAGCGAACCACCCCAGCAATCCCACGGTTAACCCACCGACCGCGGGGTACGCCCAGGCTGTCGCCCTCGGCAAGGAGAGGAAGTGCCGTCGCTGCCAAAGCAGCAGCTTCACAAACCCTGCTGAGACCAGGCCGCCAACCACGCCAAGGACAGCGTACACACCGAATTCGGCAGGGTGGACCAATTGATAAGCGGGCACATGAAATAGCGGCTCGTCGCCCAGCAACAAGTGCAAGACCATCCATGAAGTGGCGGAACTGAGTACGATGGAGCCCAGGACGGGAGCGTGCATGTCTCCCATGACTTCTTCAAGGGAGAAGAGTACGGCGGCAATGGGCGTATTGAATGCCGCTGCCAACGCGGCTGAGGCCCCGACCGGGAGCAGGGCTTTGACGTTGTCGTCCGAAAGACCAAGGCGACGGCCCAGCACGGAAGCCAGTCCGGCGCCAACCTGAACCGACGGGCCTTCTCTGCCGAGTGCAATCCCGCTCGCCAAAGATGCTGAACAGAGGCCGAATTTCCCCAGAACCGTTCGAAGGCTGATGTATCCCTGGTGGATGAACAGTGCCGTCTTCGTCTGCGGGATGCCGCTGCCGCGCGCATCCGGAAAATATCGGAACAAGAGAAAGCCCGTGGTCAGCGCACCCAAAACCGGAACCAGGACACGTCGCCACGCCGAACCTCCCGCGGGATAGAGCCTTGATCCGAGGTTCTCCGTGAGGAGAATAAACGCGACCACAACTAGGCCAACGATGGCGCCGATAATAACAGTGAGGACAAGCATGATCTTGTCCTCATGGGCGTTTACATCGGGGGCATCGGGTGAGTTTTCAAATGGGTCTGCTCCGGTACTCGTCACCGTGCCGCCGCGACGATGTGGATCCGCCGGTTCTTCTGCCAGCAGGTCTCAGTGTGGTCATCACAGATCTGTTTCTCTTTGCCATAACTCAACACTCCGAGTTGACCGTCGGGTATGCCTACGCCCACCAGATAGTCCTTGGCTGCCTTTGCCCTGGCATCGCCCAACGCCACGTTGTACTCGGCGGAACCGCGTTCGTCACAGTAGCCTTCGATGGTCAGGTTGTAATGCGGGTAGTCCCGGAGGATATCGCGGAGTTCTGTGGAATCCTTCTGAAGCGCCTGAATCGCATCCGGGCGGAGAGACTGCTTGTTGTAGTCGAAATACGCATCCTCGATCTTCGCGAGAAGTTCGTCAATTCGCTTGCGAGTTGCCGCGTCCGGTTGTCGTTGGGTTGCGGTAGTCGCCACCGCGGCGGTTTGGGACCCAGGCGTCTGCCGGGCGACGGTGGCCGGAGACGTGCGGGCCGGACTGGCTACACTTGGTGGAGCGGGCGGGGTTGCAGCCGCGACCTTCTTCTTGGCGCAGCCCTCCGACAACATTCCGGCGGCAATCAATACGGCGAGCGTGAGTGTTCGGGACCGTTTCATGGGAACTTATCCTCCTAATGCTTATTGTGCGGTCGGGAAAAGTGAACTCCTATCCTGTTCGCACAGGATATCGCCGCTCTTCGCGAGCGACTAAACTTGGAAAGTGGACACGGCGGGCATTGGGGACGGATACGCGGCAGAAGGGAGCGGCAAAAAGGCTGGGGAACGCGCGCGCCGGCCGCCCTGGATTGTTCTGTCTCTTGGCTTCGGCGGACTGTTGGTGTTTATCCTCGCCGGTGCGTGGGGCAGTTTCGTCGTCCTAGGCCGCGTTCAGGGAGAAGATACCCGAATCCGGAGAGCCTTCCTGGAGCGACTCGGGGCGCTGGACCAGATCCGCTCACAGATCTACCTCTCCGGCACTTATGTCAGGGATTTCCTGCTTTCCCCTGATTCCCAAGGTGCGGTGGCCCAAGCCGCGCGGTTGAGGGTACTACGACAGGAATCAAAGACGGCGTTGGAAGGGTACGCGCACGGACTCGATCCGCAGGAGCAACAACCTTTCAAGGCACTGAAGAACGAGATCGACTCCTACTGGGGTGTTCTCGATCAAACGCTCACTTGGACGCCAGCGCAGCGCGATCGTCTCCGGTATCCCTTCTTCTACGAGGAACTTGTTCCGCGCCGTACGGCGATGTTACAGATTGCCGATCGCATCACGGGTGTCAACGAACGAGGCCTCAGCCGCGCAGAGGAGCATCAGGCCGCGTCTTCTCAAGGATTGCGCAACTCATTGCTCCTGACATTTGGGTTCACGCTTTTAGGGGGCCTGGTGTTAGCGCTACTGACGATTCGATCGACTCTCCGCCTGGAACATGAATTGGAAACACGCCTGGCGGAGAACGCCCGTGCACGCGGGGACCTGCGAGATCTCTCCGCCCGCCTGATTCGCGCGCAAGAGACCGAGCGGAGGAATCTGGCGCGCGAACTTCACGATGAAGTGGGGCAGGCGCTATCCGCGATTCTCATGGAGGCCGACGGACTGGAAAACGCACAAGCCCCGCAGCGCGTCCGCGAACACTTGGCGTCGATCCGTTCGCTGGCCGGCAATACCGTGAATCAGGTGCGGGATATCGCGTTGCTCCTGAGGCCATCGATGCTCGACGATTTCGGATTGGTGCCTGCGCTGAACTGGCAGGCCCGCGAACTGGGTAAGCGAAGCGGAATCAAGGTGCTGGTTTCGGCGGACGAAGCCGCCAACGATCTCGCCGACGAACACAAGACTTGTATTTATCGACTGGTACAGGAGGCCCTCAGCAATTCGGCCCGGCATGCGGGAGCGCGCACAATCGAAGTTCGCATACTCCGCCGCGAACATGCGGTTCTCTGCGAGGTTCAGGACGATGGCGTCGGGTTCGATGCCACTCATACGCGGGGGATGGGTCTGCTGGGCATGGAAGAGCGTATTGTGCGGCTGGGGGGGACATTTCGGGTCGTGTCGGAACCAGGGCGTGGTGCGTTGATCGACGCCAGGCTGCCGCTCGTGGCGCTGGCCGTAGGGAGCATACATGCCGCTGCGAATTCTGATCGCTGACGACCATGCGGTGGTCCGCGATGGCTTGCGTGCCGTTCTCGAACAGCACACCGACCTAAGCGTGGTCGCGGAGGCCGCCAATGGCCGCGAGTGCGTGCAACTGGCTGGGGAATACTCCCCCGATATCGTCATCATGGATATTGCCATGCCGAGCATGAATGGCATGGAAGCGACCCGCCGGATTCTAAGCTCCAGGCCCAACACAGGCGTGGTCATCCTCAGCATGCACCAGGACGAGAGCTATGTGCTTGGCGCACTGAACGCGGGCGCCAAGGCGTACATCTTGAAAGACTCCGTGCGCTCCGATGTGATCGATGCGGTCCGCGCGGTCTCTCGCGGCCAGTCGTTCCTGACTCAGAAGATCAGCCGTATGCTGCAGGAGGATTATATTCACGACCTGCGCAGCCGGGGTCTTGAGGACCGCTACGATCTGCTGACAGACCGCGAACGCGAGGTGCTGCAACTGGTTGCGGAAGGCAAGTCCAATAAAGAAGTTGCCACCTTGTTGAACATCGGAGTGACAACAGTGGAGACGCATCGGGGCCACGTTCTGCAAAAGCTCGGCCTGCACAGCGTGCCCGAAATCATCCTGTACGCCGTGAGAAAAGGCGTGATCTCCTAAGGGGCTTTCTGGCTGCCGTAGTCAGCGGTCTGTCGCAACTCCAACGCTCCCTCATCACCTGTTTTCTGCTCCCCCGTCATGCACAGGCAGTATGGCTCCGTGGTGGATCGGATTTTACTCTGGAATTGGAGGTAGTCCATGGCCCAACTAAGGCAATCCTGGAGGCAAGTATCCAACGTTTTGAAACTCACACAATCACAGACACCGCCTACGCCACTGTCACTTTGGCTCTCGTCGTGGGCTTTGCGCTCCTCCTGTACTTGGGCAGCCCGGCGTAGGTGGTTCTATGACCGAACCGCGAGCCGAAGTCCACACGTCAAAGTCGCGTTCCGGCCGCGTGGCGGCCTCGGCCAGGCAAGCCGTAATACCAGGAGGGAAGCTTGAAACTGCAGCAACTCCCGGACGTCGAACACCGGAGGGCGCCGGGAGAACCGGGCCGCGCAATTCAGCTCCTGATCGCCGTTAACGCCATCATGATTGGATTGATGCTGATCGCCTGCAGCGTGGAATCCCCCCGGTCAGCTACGTTTGTGCCCCCAGCCGACGGGCATGCCGCGGTCTGGGAACGCACACTCCGGTTGACAGGATCGACGGTGGGCGAAAACAGCGTGACGCTGCTGGCGCCATATCTTCGCGGGAACCGCACGCGCGGTGGAGGCAGCGGACGATTTCATCTGATGGTCCAGCAGTTGATTCCGGAGGGCTCTCGTGTTGCGGTCGGCGATACAGTGGCGATGTTCGACCGTGAATCCATGGTGCAGCAGATCGACGACTTGAAGGCCGACCGGGCACAAGCGGAAGGCGACCTCCGCGTATTGGCCGCAAAGCTCGCAGCCGACCGCGAAGCGCGCGACCAACAAGTCCGGGTGGCAAAGTTCGCCGTGGAAACGGCTGCCCTGGACCTCAAAACTGCCTCTGTACGGTCGGCAATTCAGGCCGATTTGTTCAAGCTTGCCCTGGATGAAGCCCGTACACGATACAAGCAGTTGTTTTCCCAGAAGGACGATTTTCAAATCTCGCAGAGGGCACAACTGCGAATTACACAGCTCGAATTCCAGAGGTCTGAGTCCGAGCTTGGACGCGCCCAGGCCAACGCCGAACGGATGCTGGTGCCCGCGCCGCGAGCCGGTCTCGCCGTTCTTCGGCAGACGGTGCGTAACGGCGAATACGCCACCATTCGCGCCGGCGACGAACTTCGCCCGGGGCAGCCCTACCTGGACATCGTTGCCCCAGGACCAATGGTCGTGGATGCCGCGGTTAATCAGGTGGATGTGACGCAATTGCATGTCGGCGCCTACGCGGAAGTCGTGCCAGAGGCCTTTCCGGACATTCGCATGAAAGCACGTCTCACCGCCATAGGAAGTATCGCCATGAGCCACGGATTCCGGGCGGATTTCGTGAGAGAGATCCCGGTGCGCTTCAAGATCATTGGGGCGGACCCACGATTGCTCCCCAGTCTGACGGTGAGCGTCGATGTCGCGTTGGGTCCAGCGGAAGATGTCCCTTTGGTTTCACGCGTGGCCGGCTTTTCGCAATCCTTGGATGCTATTGTGCCGGGAAACGACGGTACCGGACTCTGGAGGTAGCAATGAAGCCACTGTTCCTGGCACCAGACGGGGGACGGCATGCAAATTGCTAAACTTCAGCAGTAATGAAACTACGCACATGGCCTTTCCTCCTGATCGGCTTCGGAGCGCTGATGGCACTGATTGGGGGCTCGGCGATAGCACTTCATGGAAGTCTCGGCAAGGTCTATGGCGAAGTCGCAGGAATTCAGGAGACTCTTCGGGGCGAACGCGATCTCATCGACCGGATTCGATCCGAATTATTCCTCACCGCGATCCTCGTTCGCGACTATCTACTGGAGAGTTCGCTCGACGCAGCGGTTTCCGATCGCACAACCTTGGAATCGTTACGCTCGTCTATCGAAACCAATCTCGCCGCGTTAGAAATGACGGGTTCTGTCCAACAAAGGGAGCAGGTAATTCAATTGCGAAAGGCGATAACCACGTATTGGTTGTCGCTCGATCCGATATTCGAATGGACCCAGAAGGAGAAAGCCGAACTGGGGCGAGCGTTTTTGCGGCGCGCAGTGGTGCCCTATCGTGAAGCCGTGCTAAGTGCAATTGGGAGACTTGGCGAGCTAAACGCACAACAAGGACTACAGAGGCAGGAGCAGGTCCTGCAAACGGAGCAGGAACTCAAATTTGACTTGCGGCGTATCGCGGGGCTGGCGCTTTTCTTGGGCGCTGTGGTGGCAGTAGCCAGCATCCTGAGGACCAGATCGCTGGAAGCTGCAACCACCGCTTACCTGCTCGAAATTGAGAATAGCGCGCGCGAACTGCGTCGTCTTTCGCAGAACCTCTCGGGTGCCCAGGAGGACGAGCGACGCCGTATTTCGAGGGAATTGCATGACCAAATCGGGCAGATGCTGACTGCGCTGCGTATGGAACTCGGCAACGTCGAAGACTTTCGCGACACGCAGGACGACGATTTTGTCGATCACCTGAATCAAGCCAAGCGGCTCACTGAGGACACTTTGCGCAGCGTTCGGAATCTTTCAACCGGCTTGCGGCCATCCGTGCTGGATGAATTGGGCTTGGCGCCGGCCCTGCACTGGCAAGCCAGGGAATTCACTAAGCGAGCGGGAGTGCCGGTGGATGTGACGATTGATGGGGAATTGACGCACCTTCCTGATACTCACCGAACCTGCATATACCGCATCGTTCAGGAAGCCTTGACCAATGCCGCGCGGCACGCCAAAGCGAAATCGATCCGAATTATTCTCCATGGTGCACCTCAGGTATTGTCGTTAACCGTAGAGGATGACGGCGTCGGCTTCGACGTTCAGAGCGACCGCGAGCGCGGCATCGGGCTGCTGGGGATCGAAGAACGAGTGAGAGAATTGGGAGGAATGGTGGACTTGCGTTCGCGGCATTCCGCGGGAACTTCCTTGCATTGCGAGATACCGAGACCGAAGGAGCGAAACTCTGAAAATTAGGATCGTAATTGCGGATGACCACGATGTGGTGAGGGCGGGCTTACGCTTTCTCCTGGAGCGGCAAGGGGATATCGAGATTGTCGGTGAAGCTGCGGACGGCCGGCAGGTTGTGCGTCTGGCGGAGGACTGTTCCCCTTCCGTCGTTGTCATGGACATTGCCATGCCTCAGTTGAACGGGATCGATGCCGCAGCGCAGATTCTGGCGCGCGATTCCAGCATCAAGATCATCATACTCAGTATGTATACCGACGAGGAATATCTCACGCGCGCCCTGACGGTAGGCGTAAAGGGTTACCTGGTAAAGGACGCAGTACAGGCCGACCTGATTCGTGCAGTGCGGGCCGTCGCGACCGGCAAATCGTTTTTCAGCCCTGTCATTGCCCAGACCCTGGCTGAAGATTATGTGCGTCAATTGCAAAGCAAGGGCATCGAAGATTCTTACGAGTTGCTGACGGAACGCGAGCGGGAAGTTCTCCAACTCATCGCGGAAGGTAAGTCGAACAAGGAGGTCGCCGCGATACTTGGTGTCAGCCCCTATACGATTGAAACCCACCGGCTGCATCTGATGCAGAAGCTGAATCTCCACAATACGGCGGAAATTGTGCTCTACGCGGTTCGCAAGAAAATTGTCGTCTGATTTTGCGGCCCGTGAGCGGTCTGGGGTTCCTGCCAGCTTCCTATCAGTTTCTGGCGGTCTTCCAAGTCCCCCGCAACAGCGGATAGCCCGAGAACCAATAGCCCCATGGTTACATTTATCATACAGCCTCCTGTTTCGCAGTCGGTGTCTCCACCCGGCATTCGCCTGATGAGGCCAATGCAGCGGCAAGTCCGGCCCGCAACTCCGCCAAACTGAACGGCTTCATCAAGAGAGGTGCGTTAATCTTCGCGCCGTCTGTGAAACCGCTCATCAGTAAGGCGCGAAGTGAGGGCCTCCGTGAACGCAGATGGTCGAGCAGGTCCGGTCCGTTCATGCCCGGCATTTTGATGTCGGATAGCACCACGTCGATCGATTCGCCAGAGTTGTCGAAGGCGGCGATTGCCTGGATCGAGTCCGCAGCGGTGATCACCTGAAACCCGTTGGCTCGAAGCAGGCTGGCCACAACACTGAGGGTGCGGGAGTCGTCTTCGACAAGCAGAACGGTTGCGGTTGAGACCTTATGCGCATCGTGTTCCATGAGCTAACTCTATATTCGTGCCGTGGGATTTGCTATCCCGTGGATGCATGATATCCGCCGCCGAGGACGGGCCTGCGCGCCAAGCGACCGCAGTGGCTGGAGGACGGCCACTCGGCCATCGCGATTGACAGGATCGATCGATTCTGCCCAAAATCTCTTAAGCGTCGGATAACAAAATGACGAACCTTTTCGATCGCCGCCCATCGTCATTCATACTGTGCTGGCTGGCTCCCCTGTTTCTATTGGCTGTGGGGCTCGCGCCCAGCGGGATTCGGGCGGAAGAGCATCCCAGATCCCGGATAGTTCTGCGTGCCGGCCTTAGAGAAATGAATAGCGCCCTTCACCCGAATTGCGTCAAAGCGCGGACAGGGGAGCCTGGGCGGCAATGACAGAGCACCTCCGGTCAAAAGCCGAAGTTGACCAGTTCGTCCTGAATCACATCGATACAGTCCCTCATCTCGAGGCGCTCCTCTTGCTTTGGGATAGCCGCCCGAAGCCTTGGTCAGTGCAGGAGATGGCCGACGGATTGTACCTTACACCCGTCGCGACTCGGGTGATTCTCCAGGATCTGATGCGTCACAGGCTGATTACTCTTGCCGCCGAACCAGCCGATACCTATTGGTATGTCAGCGATGCCGCAAGAGACCTGCTGGTATCGGCGCTGCAGACGACCTATCGACAAGAATTGATTCGTCTCTCGAGATTGATCCATTCAAAAGCGCCGGCCGCGGTCCGCGAATTTGCACGCGCGTTCCGCTTCAAGAAGGAGCCCGAGTGAAATGGGACCAGCCGTTTACCTTTTAGGCACGCTCACGAGTCTGGCATGTGCCTTACTGCTGTTCAGAGCGTACGTCCGCGTGAGGAAGAGATTACTCCTCTGGAGCGGCCTTTGCTTTGCAGGCCTTACCATATCGAACGGGCTCGTCTTTGTGGACCTTGTTGTCTACCCTGAGGTTAATCTGTATGAATGGAGGCTCGGCACAGCGGCGGTCGCGCTCCTCCTTTTGGTCTTTGGCTTGATATGGGAGAGTGAGTAAACCTATGGTGGAAGGCTTCTTATTGGGCGTGATCGCGACGTCCTCCATAACGGCCGGCGTATTCTTCCTGAAATTCTGGAAGAACACGCGCGACTCATTCTTCCTGGCATTCGCCGCCTCGTTTGTACTCGAAGGGCTTAATCGGGCAGCCGTTCTGTTTGCCCCCCGGCCGAATGGGCCAAACTCATGGACATATCTAATCCGGCTGCTTTCGTTGCTGCTCATCCTGGCCGCGATTCTGCGAAAGAACTCTGGAGACAGTCATTGACGCAGCGCGGCTCGACCGGCCAAATCTGGAAGTAATCTTCGTCTTCCAACGGCGATGCCAAGGCGCAGCGGAATATAAAACTCAGCAGCGGCGGCATTCAACATTGCGGCTGTGATCGCTGTGAACACGATCAGACTGATTCACATCTTCCTCACTGGGGGCGGTTGCTTCCCACGGATTTGCTGAGCTGGTTCTGGTTCTTCTCGCTGCGGCTCCAGTTGGAGTTTGTCAACCTTGAACTGCGTCTTCCACGCCCGGGTTAGGATTTCCTGCGCAACGGGATCGAGGGTCGTATTGGAACGGTATTGGATTTTCAGAAGCATGCCGTCGGTCGTGAATCCCACTTCGTATCCCAGCAGTTCTCCGGCCTCGGCCGGCCAAGTCTCCTTGATCGGCCCCGCTAGCCGCGCCATTACCTCGGCGCGAATCGAGTCCAGGTCCTGTAGGGGCGGCGCAACGCGGGTCGGGGCCTTTAGTTGCTGCCGCAACAGCGCGAGTTCTTCCTCACTGGCGACCTTGCGGACGACCAGGCTCACTTCCTTACCAGTGCGTCGCAGCAGCACTTTCTCGGCTTCCGCAATCTTGGCCTTCGGAATCGGTGTGGAGGCGAACAGACGCACGATGATCTCCGCCGGCGTGATATCTATTTGTTGCGTGACAAACGCATCGGGTGGCCCCAACAGCCGGATTGCCTCCCTGACCGCAGCGCGACTGCGCGTCTCGTCGCGGACCTGAAGCAGCGATTTGCTGAGAGGAACGAAGAGCATAGCGAGCACCGCAAGCAGCATTACTATCCGCCAGCGCAATTTTCCTATATGGCCCAACGCACCAGAGAACTTGGTCCTTTGTAGAAAAATGTAGAGCCGATCGCGCGATGCTCCTTCGAGAACCAGCGAATTGATCGTCGCGCGCACATCGGGCGAATCCATTCGCACTACGTAAAAGACGACAAAGGCGCTCGCCACGATCGCCGCGAGATTGGTTAGAAACAGCAGTCCGGCGCCAGAAATGATCGGCCAGGCGAAGCCACTGCCAACTCCAAAACCGACAGTGCAAAGCGGCGGCATTAAGGCCACCGCTATGGCGACGCCAGGTAACGCGGTGACCCCGCCACCCTCACCCTTTCGGCAGACCACTACCGAACCGGCCAGTCCGGAGAACAGAGCAACGCCCAGGTCGAGTAGATTGGGCTGCGTTCGGGCGAGAATCTCGCTGGTGGGCGTCTGAAAAGGCAAAGTCCACACCAGTGCAGCGGAAAACAGGATCGAGGTTGCGACTCCGATAAGAATGCTCAACAAGGACTTAATGCCAAGATAGAGGTCGGCCGACGCCAACGCGAGACCCGCTCCAAGAATAGGCCCCATAAGCGGTGAGATCAGCATGGCGCCGATCACGACCGCAGGGCTGTTCAATACCAGGCCAAGTGTGGCGATGCCAGCGGAGAATAACAATTCCAGCCCGTAGTTGAGGCTGGCAAGCTCGGAGGCGTTGAAGACCTGCAGGTAAACTCCTGGCTTCGAATCCGGGGCGATCTTCAGCAGGTGCTCGATGCGCCCGCGCAGGGATGTCATGGCTCTCTCCATCTGAAGGAGATTCTAGCTTATGGGGTTTCCGTTTCGGATATTTCACTCGAGCGGTTTCCCCCCAAGCCATAATCGGCTTCGTCAGGCGAATTCTGCCGCTACACCTCAGCAACCCTAATAACGGAAAACAGCCGCCACCGGCCCCCCTCCCGGCACCACCTCGGGAGCCACTGCGTATACCGATCCTCCGGTCGCGAAGGTCTGTAGCGCCGCAAGGTTCAACAAGTCCTGATCCCATGCGGTTGGAGTGTCCCTAAGCAGCGTTGAATTGCTGGACACGTCGAATCTTCCCCATTGCTGAACGCCCACGGCTACGAAGATATAGTCCACCCGCCCCTGATGCGCGGCAGGCAATATTTCTTCAAGGGCCTTCGACGCGCGCCCCGTGTACCACAATCGCAAGTACTGATCCGCAGCCTTTGCCTGATCCTTCGTTAGGTGCGCCGATACAATGGCGTTCGCTTTCTCGTGAAGCTCACGCCTTTCAAGGATGTCCGGATTTCCCGAGATCCCGTCGCCTAGCAGTTCGAGATTCGAATTAGCTTGCTGGTAGATGGCACGTAAATAATCGACCGCGGCCAGGACCACAGGTGCCGAACGTCGCGCAAGAAGTTCTCTCATCCCGGTATCCACCCGTTGGAAATCAGCGAAGATGAATTCCTTTTTGTTTTCATCGCCTCCTGAATGACCGTGAAGCGTGCCGCTTCTTCTCCCCGGCCCGGCCGAAACGGAGTGGCACTGCAATGCATGCTCCTGTGTCCGCCGCCTCATCGCGGTCGCCAGGCCCTGCGGCAAATCGGACGGCTCCAATTCTGCGATGCCTTCCACCGTAGCTTCGAACACTCGCACATGACGTTGAGTCAGGGCCAGCACGTAATAGTGGCCGGTCGCCGCAATCCAGGCGAGCAAGGGCTTTAAGTGGAAGCGGTCAGAAGTGACAGCGAGTTCCGGCACCTGCATCTGAAGCCGATAGGATCGAAAGAAATCTGGTGCAGCCAAAATCGCCAATCCATCGCTCTGATGTTGCCAGAAGTTGTAGTCATCTAACAGCCTCCTCGCCGGTTCGAGCATACGGCCAATCGCCGAACTCCCCACGCCGAAGTCCTCTAGCCCCGACTCTGCCTCGCGCAACAGGTTCTTGAGCCGGATCGGATCCTGTTGGGTGTTCGGCCCGGCACGGTGAGTTGGCAAGTACAGAGAGACGCACGGGCCGCCTTTGTGATTGAGCATGGTTTGTAAATCGATCTTCAATACTTCCATGAGATTTGCCTTTCCTAACCTTCTCGATTCGGAGGACCTTCCCTCCTAAACTCGAGGTTACCGGGTATCGAAAACGGACCCCATCCCGGGAACACGTGAGGATCATGGTGAAAACTGCGTAAGCTCAGAGTTGTCCGAAGAATTGCGGCTCGATTGGCTTTACCGGGATCAATCGCTATCGTTTGTCTGGCACCGGCAGGCCATCGACCGGTGCGTCCAGCACTTTCTGCGACATGGTAAATTGCCAGGCGTCAATAATCCCGGAGGGAAACGTAGGGATCAGGCGGTCGACGCGTGCGCGAATGTCCGCCACTACTTCCGGGTGCGCCGCGGCGCAGTCGTAACTTTCCTGGGGATCGCTCACGATGTCGTACAGTTCGGGCTTCGGTAGAGGAAGATTCAATCTGCCGACGGAGGGTACGGGTGACCACGCCTTCGTGTTGTAGCGTGATATGTGAAGCTTCCAGCGTCCCAGGCGCGCGCACTGCAGGTACACGCTATCGAAGTATAGGAACACGTCACGCTCCAGATCCCATTGCTGGCCGGTCATCAACGGCCAGATGTCGACGCCGTCCAACTGGTTGGGAGACGGCGTGGCACCGCACAAACGGGTCAGGGTCGGCAGCAAGTCCAGCGTGGTGGCGATTCCCGTGCAACCGATGCCGGAGGGAATTACGCCGGGAAACCGGGCCAGAAACGGTTCCCGCATTCCACCTTCATAGGTGTCGCCTTTTCGGCCACGCAGGTTTCCCGGACTACCCTGATACCATGGCCCGTTGTCGCTGGAGAACATGACCAGGGTGTTCGAATCCAGGCCGTTGGCTTTGAGCGCCGCCATCACCTCGCCGGTGCTCCAGTCCAACTCCTGTACCACGTCCGCATAGGCGCCTAAATCCGATTTGCCGGCGAAGCGGGCGGAAGGCACAAGCGGCAAATGCGGAGCGGTGTGCGCCAGATACAGAAAGAACGGCGCATCCTTGGAGCGGTTGATGAAATCCGTGGCCTCCTGGGTGAAGCGGGCGGTTAACTTGCTCAAGTCGGGGGACGGTGCCATTACGGAAGTGCCGCGGATCAGCGGACAGGGCGACATGTCGGCGCTGTAGGGCACACCGAAGAATTCGTCAAATCCCCGATTCGTAGGGAGGTACTGCGCGGCAGATCCCAGATGCCACTTGCCGATACAAGCCGTCCGGTAACCGGCTGATTTGAGCACCTGAGCCACGGTCGTCTCGCTGTCCGGAAGGCCGGCATCGCCCGGCCCCAACACCACCGGGACTTCAACCCTCGTGGGATAGCGTCCAGTCATCAAAGCGGCACGGGAGGGCGAACAGACGGGACTTGCCGAATAGAAATTAGTGAATCGCGCGCCTTCTTCGGCGAGCAGATCAATATTGGGTGTAGGGATCGGCGAGCCATAGCAGCCCAGGTCGCCATAGCCAAGATCGTCAGCATAGATGATGACTATGTTTGGCCGCCGCTGCTGGCCGCACAGCGAAGCGGAGACGGCGACGCCCGTAACAGAGCTCAGAAACGCTCGCCGGCTCAAGCTCACCTGGTACCCCTGACCGGACTGTACATATCGGGCAGACGATAGGACCGGTACACGGGTGCCGCGGTACGGACGGAGTAGAAACTCTTGCCGGAGGAGTCGGTCTCGGCGCTGACGCCGGACGCATCCGGCAGAAACCCTGCGTCGAACCAATAATTGCCGTTGGACAGCTTCTCGACAGATCCAACTGCCAGCGAATAGAGCCCCAGATCGACATTGACTGCCAGCGTGGCAGTCTTGCTTTGCTCATCCAACTGGTAGACTTGGCCGCGAGACGCGGCCCTCGGGTCCGCATCCCGCCTGAAGTTCCCATTGTCCAGGATCATCAGGCGGTCCGGGCTGAGGGGTTCAAACCGTGGATCGTGCTGGTGAGAGAACCAGAGCGAGTTCTCACTAGGCGTCAGCTTGAAGTCGCCTCCGAGCCCAAGCCTCCACAGTACATCGCCGTTCCCTTCGCCCGAGTCATAATTGATTTTCACCACCCAATCTTGATTGCGTAACGAAACGAGGAGGTTACCGTCCGCAGTCGCTTCAATGCCGTTGCCATGCGTCCAATCGTTAGCGGATTTGGCGAGCTGTAGCGGTGGGCACGCGTTGGGCGTACACTGCTCCCCCAAGGTCGCCAACCGGTGCGTGTCGAGGTGGTCGAATGTATCCCACGCCCAGACCACGTTGAGGTCCGCGTCTAGCACAACAACCATGTCGCCCAGTACATCCACCGGCCCAGCGCCCTGTGTGCCGCTGAGAATCTGCTCAACGCCAGCCAGCACGGCAGTGTTGCCGTCCGGTAGTCGCAAGGCTTCATGGTGAAAGGCATTGATTTGCCGCTTGCCCATGTTCTTGAGTTGCTCATTCACGCGGCCCGCGTTCGTCTCTTGGATCGTCAGTCCGATTAGGTTGAACTCGCGTACGACCTGATGCCAGGGATCACCCGCCGGGTCCTGAACAATGCCGAAGAAGGTGCCGCCCCCGGCAGGGCGCGTCATGAAGGTGAGCGGGGGGCCTGGATAATACCAGACCACACGTCCCGCAAGATCTGTTGCGAGTTGGCTGGCAAAAACGTTTTCCTGCAGTACGATTGGCTCGCGCGAGCCGGGTGGCGCGGGCTTGAGAACGGTAGTTTGCGGAAGGTCGGCGGTTATGGAACGTGTACCGGCCGTGACCACCGGGCCAAACTCGAATGAGTCGCCGTCATCCAGGACATGGTAGACATAGTAAATAGTCTCAGCTCTCAGCCCGGCCAGATAGAAATTCATGCCGAGGGCGGGGTTGCACGCACGATAAGGCGTTTCCTGAACCGCGCCGTCGGAGGCCTGGAAACGCACCTTCATACGGCTGCCTTCCTCACAAGGTGGCGCACTATAGAGCATCACTAGAGAATGTGACGTCTCGAGAAGGACCGGCCGGTCGCCAACGGCGTTCGATAGCAATACGTACTTGGCGCGGGCAGTGGACGTCTCTCCTGTCGTACGATGTCGCGAGACCACTTCAATTTCAAACGTACCGGCGTGGTCGGGATCGACCCACTCGAAGTGCGCATCCGGGCCAAAGTCCTTCCACACGCGAAACGGGTCCCCGACTTGTCGCGCCCGAAAGCGGTACCAAAATGAATCCGGTGAGCCTCCGGAAGGCGTAGCCGTCCAGGTGACGATTCCGCCAACCTGCCAGGGACTTTGCCGCGAGGGCTCAAGCGTTACACTGGCCTGCCCCGTCGCCACGCCGGCTATGAGCGTGGCCAGAACACGAACGTTGCGCAAGCACACCACTGACGCGACTTGGTAGACAGCGGACATTGTACCGAAAGGTACCGCGCCGCAATTCGCATGAGAATACAGGAGTTTCTGTAGTCGCGGTCCGATGTGTTCGCGCCCCACCTTAAGTGGCCGGCTCGGATCTATACGTACCAGTCCTCCTGCTCTTGGCAATCGGAGATCTGTCGTATTCCTCTACCTCGTGCTCTCGCGTACTTTAGAAATTTCGTACCAGGGGACCGTGGCGTGCGGATTCCTTGGAAACACAAGGTTGTTTGAGGAGCGGTGCAGAATTGACTTCCCTGTTGAAGAAGTGGACTGTGGCGTGCTTGGTCTCTGGCGCCTTGTCTGGGGCGCAGACGGGCGATCCCGACCTCGTTCGATATGTCAACCCGTTTATCGGCACTGGCGAGGGGGCGCCGGACTACAGCATGGGCAGCGCGGCGGGCAACACGCCGCCTGGCGCTGCATATCCTTTCGGAATGGCACTCTGGAGCCCGGACACGACAAAGAAGTCAGGCGGGTACCGTTTCGAGCACAAGTCGATTCAAGGCTTTTCTCTCACCCATTTCTCCGGCCGCGGTATCTCCTGCTGGCAGGATCTCCCCTTCATGCCGGTACGGGGGTCGATCGGGGCGGAGTCGGGTGCAAATGCCGCTGCGTACGCCTCAACTTTCTCCCACGCCGGAATAGATTCCGCAATCGATAACGAAACAGCGTCTCCCGGATTTTACGGAGTCAAGCTGGATAACGGCGTTCAGGTAGATCTCACGGTCACACAGCGTACCGGACTTGGAAGGTTCACTTTTGCTAACTCAGAAACGGGCACGCTGCTGGTAAATTCCGGTGGGAGCGCTCAAGGCAACTGGGGAAATACGTGGATCAGAATCAACGGCGATTCGCAGTTGTACGGTGCAGTCACAAGCGGGAATTGCGGCGGGGCGTTCAGCTACACGGTGTTTTTCGTGGTACAGTTCGACCGGCCATTTACAGACTCCGGCACCTGGAACGGGGACACCATCACCCCCGGTTCCCAGGCCGCCTGGGGGGACCAGTCTGGGGCCTATTTGACGTTTGACACCGGGGGCAATCCCGTCGTTCAAGCCAAGGTCGGCTTGTCTTTTGTCAGTTTCACCAACGCATACTCCAACATCTCTGCCGAAAGCCCAAGCTGGGATTTCAATGCGGTACGAGACAAAGCTCGTGCCGCATGGAACGTACGGCTTGCCAGCATTCAAGTTAACGGCGCCGCGGATGAAGATCCTTCAGCGTGGGCTGACAGAAAGACTATTTTCTATTCGGCGCTCTATCACGCCTCCATTCATCCAAGCACGTTCAGCGATGCCAATGGTGAGTATCTGGGCTTCGATGGAAAGGTGCACGTTACAACCCGCACGCAATACCACAACATACCTTCATGGGATTTCTATAGATCGCTGGTGCCACTACTGAGCCTTACTGCTCCCGACGTGGCGAGCGATCTCGCGCAGTCGCTGGTCAATGATGCCCAACAGGATGCCAGTGGAGGCATGCCGCGCTGGGTACACGCCGCTACGGATTCGTGCGGTATGTTCGGCGATGGCAGTCCCAAGGTGGTTGCGACTGCGTACGCCTTCGGGGCTCGCGATTTCGACGCCGCGGGTGCTCTTGCCGCGGCCATCAGGGGCGCGATGAATCCCGGCACCACAGCGGCCGGCTGCCCGGTTCGCGATGGGTTGGAAGACTATCTCACGTTGGGATATGTCTCGACTTCCACCTGGGGTTCGGCGGCACGAACTTTGGAATATGCCACCAGTGATTTCGCAATCGCTCAGCTCGCCGGCGCACTGGGTGACATCGAGAGCAACCGAACGTTTCTGCGGCGCGCCCAGAACTGGCGCAACCTGCTTCACGATGGCTACATCGTGCCACGGTCTCCTGACGGGATCTTTCAATCAGACTTCCGGCCGGACGGCTGCATCGGAGATGGGTTCATCGAGGGCAGCGGAGGCCAGTATAGCTTCATGGTGAGGTTCAACGAGCGCGGCCTTTTTGCTGCCATGGGCGGTAGTAGCGCGGCGGTGGCGCGCCTGGACCGCCACTTCCAGCAGTTGAATGCGGGACCGTGTAGTGAATTCGCCTTCATGGGGAACGAAGTTTCGCTCAAGACTCCGTGGATGTACACCTATGCCGGCGCTCCGTGGAAGACCCAACAGTTAGTTAGGCGTATCCTCTCCGGACTTTATTCCAATTCCCCAAACGGCATGCCCGGCAATGATGACGGAGGGGTCTTGAGCTCCTGGGTAGTGTTCAGTTCGCTGGGGCTGTATCCGCAGATCTCCGGAGTGGGTGGTTTCGTAGTGGGAAGCCCGGTGTTTCCAACGGCAGAGATTCGTTTGCGCGACGAGCGGACGATTCGAATCACCTCGCCGGGAGCGGCCGATAACAAAGTGTACGTGCAGTCTCTCAAGGTAAATGGCCAAGAATACGGCAGCGCATGGATACCCTGGGAGCTCCTGTCCAGTGGAGGCGATCTCGCATTCTTCCTGGACCGTTCGCCGAACCAGATTTGGGCAACCCAGCCGGAGTCGGCTCCCCCGTCTTATGACATTCAGCCTCCTCTGTTGTGACGTAGACGGAAGTCCAGAGGCATAAGCGCTGGCGGAGTGCTGTTACGAGGCAACGTCGGAGCTACCGAAGCGCCACTTTCTGCCTGAAAATCAGAGACGGGAGTATCAATAGTAGGTTAAGCACCGAGGAGTTCCACCTGCTAAATGCGCTTCGGACCGGTCGCTGCATCGCGAGTGCGATCGGCAGCTCTTTTCGGGGGTTGGCAGTTCATTGAAACAGGCTGGGAATAATCTCGTCCATCTTGTACTTCCAACGAAATAACGACCGGGGCCGCGTTGATCTCCTCGAAGTATTGATGAATTCGGTCGATCAGTTCTTGCTTGCTGGCTACGCGGATTCCTCGGAGCATCGTACGCGTCGTCTTGCTGAATTGATTTTCGATCAGATTTAGCCACGAACCGTGTTTCGGTGTGAACACAAAGACGAATCGTTGGGGCATGGTCTGCAGGTAGCCGCGCGTCTCTTTGGAGATGTGCGCGGAATGGTTGTCCAACACTCAGATGACGCTGCCAATTATCCGGAAGGCACCCCGTTTCTGGCGATGGGACCACGGCAAGGCACGCCGGCCAACATGGGGACTGGCTTTTCGGCCTGCCACTTCAACGTACGACGATGGTCACTCCATCCGGAGTAAGGGTGCCGCCGATGGCGAGTCGGACCGACACGGCGTTGCCCGGCACGGTGTTCGCAGGGATCTGTACGTTGACCTGCCCGAACCCCGCGACGTTGCCGGGCGCGGCGCCAGCGTAGACAACCGTGGCCGGTGCTCCGCCCACTGTGGCGGTCACGGTTTGGCGTGGCTTCCACAGCGTCCCATATGCGAGTTGGCCGTCGATTACCGGCGTATCAACCACGCCATCTCCGGTAAGGAAAAGCGAGATTACGGAACCAGGTGCGGCCGGATGGTCTACCCCGTTTACGGCGACCCCGTCCTGGTTGAGGGCTGCGGCTTGACCGCTTCCATTGCCGCTGGTGAATAGACCCGGCGCCGAGGCCACGACGTTCAGGGTCATGGGCACGGAACTGATCCCGTTGTACTCCGCAACCATCGACGTCACCGGTTTCCCGGCCAGACTATAAGGAACGATAGCCGTTGTCTGGGTGGCGCTGCTGTAAATCAGCGGAGCCGGCTGCCCATCGAACAAGATCCGGGTGCCCGACAGGAAGCGGCTGAACAGCGAGGCACCGTTAATGTCGTACAGGGTGAGCGCCGGCGGGCCTAATCCTTGCCCGAACAGCGTGACGATTTCGCCTGGAGAGACGGCGCCACCTCGAAAACTCGCCGCGTTTAAGACTCCGCCCGTGTTCACCACAGGGCGCAACGATGCGGTAACCGAAACCGTAACCGTCCCCAGGTTGGAGTCGCGAGCTCCGTTGAACGAGGCAAAGGTGAACGTATCGGTGCCTTCAAAATCCGGCAGGGGGAAATAGGTTGCGGTGTTCCCGTTCAGAGCCACCGTCCCGCCCGGAGGCTGGCTGACAATCCGGAGCGTCCCGCCGCTACTGGTAAGAGGTATGGACACGGGGATCGCGGTCCGCGTCGAGACACTGGCGTTGGCAACCGTAGACGGAACTGGCCCGGTACCATTTCCGGAGGGCCCGTTGTGGCACATATAGCAACCGACAATCGCGCCGCGGAATAGCTGCCGCGTGCCGTTTTCCACAGTCAGCGTCCGATCCATAAAGGCGCGCGAAAGGACTGTGCCGCGAAAATCC
This sequence comes from Candidatus Solibacter sp., assembly GCA_039934035.1. Lineage (GTDB taxonomy): Bacteria > Acidobacteriota > Terriglobia > Bryobacterales > Bryobacteraceae > Solibacter. Next base: position 70,534 of record JBDTMZ010000104.1, read on the forward strand.
GCACCATGGCAATCCGCGCAAGCCGCCCGGCTGGCGCTGCCGGCCGCGCGCTGGTGAAGCTGTACCCACTGCTGCCCGATAACGTGCATGTTGTGCGGCCCGCCGTTGGTCGTGTTGGAAACGCTCGTGTGGCACGCCGAACACTCGGTGATGGCACCCGCGTGCCCCTGCATCGATATGCTCTGTGCGTTGTCATTCGCGTGGGAGCTGGCATATTCCGCGTGCGTCGAGCCATGGCACGATTCGCACGCCAAGCCGCCATGCCCGGTCGAAAACCGGTACAGCGAGAGGCCGGCGGCCGGCATGTTCGGGGTGGTCGCAAAGCGCGTATCGGCCGGTGTTCGGGTCGCGCCTGACGAATCGAAGGCCGAGGTCCAGCGGATCTGCCCCGTGTTGGCGACAGCAGTGCCGGAGTGACACGATTGGCAATTTGGCTCCTCTAGCCATCCCTGACGCGACGCCGCAACTGTATTCATCGAGCCATGACAGTTCTGGCATTGGATAGCCATGCTGCCATCTGCCGCCACAGCGTTGCCCATCACGCCACGCAGGCAGCGGGTGGCGGAACCGGGGTGGCACGTGTAGCAGGCGTCCCGGCTCTCCGCGTCGTTTAGCGCCTTCCCTGTAGCGGGGTCTGTCACCGCGGCGTGAAAGCCGTGAATGGACTGAGTCACCGCGGCAATGCCCGGCCGTCCGCCAGCCGCCAGCGCGTTCGATGCGTGACATGCGGCACACAACACCGGCTTGCCTTTGGCCGCCGTCGCGCTGAGTCCTGCGGCGTCGTAGCCGTTGTCTGCCAGCGCGGCGCGAAATGCCGGCTTGGTGGACGACTTATCGTCGTGGAGCCGCAGGATGTTTACTTTGTAGTCGCGTTCGAACGGCTGTGTGTTGGCCCATCCGGCTGACGGCCGCGTGTCGGAACGCGAGCCAGACGCATGACACGAACGGCAACTCATCTCGTCCGAGACCGGCAGCACCACGTCGGTGGAAGCAACGACTCCGCCCGCAGCATCGCGCACAGAAATCCGCATCATCGGGTAAGGGTTCTTGTTGCCCGCGTCGTCGTAGGGAGTAAGCGGGATGGCGTCGGCCGTGAACCAGCTCTGCGCGGCTTCGAACTTCATAGGCGGGGCCGGATTCGATCGTCCCGGCATGGGGTTACCGGTGAGCCCGGAGTCGTTGGCAGGGGCGGCTCCAAACAGCGCCTTCGCGTAAGTCCAAAAGTTGGTTTTCCAGGCGGAGGTGGAATTGAGCGAACCCTGCGCATCCGCCACGGCCTCGTAAGTGACTGTGATGCCCGTCGCGCCGCGATACAGTTTTCCCGAAGGATCGATCACCTGCGCGTGGATCGTATTGTACGGCGGGAGGATGGAGAAGACGGAGTAATCGCCGTCCATGCAGTGCATGCCGAGATCGTTCCAGGCGACAATCGTCCAGCCGCCCGGCTTTCCAAGTGCCGGCATTGTGGCAACCATCAACATCAGGACAATAACTACAATCTGCTTAAGTAACATGCAGGCCCCTTAGTAGTATTTGAGATCAAGTAGCGGAGACAAGCCGCAGCTTTCGAGATCGCTAGCGCAACTGCGCTTGCGGCACAGAGCAGACCGCCGAAAATTCCGACGGCGTGACCTTGTTTTCCGGGTGCATCGGGACGTAGTATATCGGCGGCATCTCGCCTTTCCTCATCTCTTCGCAAATCTCGCCAAGTTTAATGCGAGTCATTTCCGATCCGTAGATGTTCCACTGAGAGAAATTCAACTTCGCCCTCCCCTGCTTCACGTCGCTGGCAACCAGCCATGAGGCCGGGGAAACGCGGCTGTACCAAGGCCAGACCGTGTGGTTGGAATGACAGTCCGCGCACGCGCGCCCGAGCACGGCGGCAACTTCACGAGGAGGCTTGGCGACAGCCTCGAATGACGCTGAAGGATCAGCCGGAGGATTGGTCCGGTCCGGCTGGATGAACTGTGCGAGGATCAGCGCAACAGCGAGGCCGCCAATTCCGTAACGTAGACCTTTCCGCAACATGACGCCTCCTTCAGTCCGCTTCGGTCGGTTTCGGTGTCTCGCTAGTGCTCTTCGGCAAGTCGGGACGCTTAATATAGTCAGCCGGAATCTCGCCGGTCAGTGACTTCATCCAGGTCACGATGGATTGGATTTCGGCGGCACTTAACGTCTTGCCCACCTGATGATCCGCCATCTTCGCGACGGCGCCATCCAGTGTAGGGATCTTGCCATCGTGAAAATACGGGCCTGTTTTGTCAATATTCCGAAGCGACGGAACCTTGAACAAAAACTTATCCCCCTCGCTCTTGGTCACGTTGTAGCGACCCGTATCCGAGGTATCTGGCCATGCTTTCACGAGCCCGATCTTTTGATACATGTTGCCGCCCAGGAGCGCGCCCGCGTGGCACGTCTGGCATCCGGAAGCGACGAAGGTATGGAAGCCAGCTTTCTCTTCCGCGGTAAGGGCGGTCTGTTCGCCTTTCAGGAACTTGTCCCACCGCGCCGGCGTGATCAGCTTACGCTCGAACGCTCCGATCGCCTTGCCCGTGTTGTCGTAAGTGACCGGATCTTTGTCGTTGGGGAAGGCCTTTTGGAAGGCAGCGACGTACTCAGGCATCGAGTTGAGGACTGCAACCACCTGCTTCCCTGACGTCATGGCCATCTCGACGGGGTTCAGAACTGGACCTTTAGCCTGTTCCTCCACGTCCGCGGCACGTCCATCCCAGAACTGCACAAAGTGGCCGGCAGCGTTGTAGACCGTTGGCGAGTTGCGATCGCCGTGCTGTCCCTTGTCGCCCACTGAGGTCGCCTGGTTGTCCACTCCGTATTGGGTCAAGTCGTGGCAACTGTTACACGAGAGCTTCTGGTTTGCCGACAGACGGATCTCGTAATACAGCATCCGTCCGAGGACGACTTTCTCCTCGGTGACCGGCTCTTTCCCAGGCGCAACGTCCGGCAAAGGAGCATAGGCCTTCAACGCGGCAAGGTCAATCGATGCAGATTCGGATCCACCCCCCGCGCACCCCTGGAACAGTGCCAACATGCCTAGAATAGCTCCGGTTAACAGATATTGAGGTCTTTTCATATTAAATACCTTTAAAGATCGGGCTACTCTTTGCAGTATACTCCCTATCACTCGGGATCGTCTTTCGTCCTACTTCGCCCATTCCTCTCGAACCCGCGACGTCCAGCTTGGTGGGAAGCTGGGCACATATTGTCGATACGGACTTTAGCGTCTCTGGCAGCGATTTCAAGCGACGGAAATTCACTGCGTTTCCAACCCTGTGCTTCGCTTGTCTCTTAGTGGAGTACAAACGGAGTACACATGTAAGGCGTGGTGAGAGTCTCAATCCAATGTGTAATTTGGCGCGAGGCATCCATCACCGCGTACGCCAAGACCAAGAACCTGAAGATCTGGTTGTGGGTGCATAGCCGGGAGGTCAAAGATCCGGAGGCCCGGAAAGCCTATTTCCGCAAAGTGGCCGATGCGGGGATGGTGGGCATCAAGATCGATTTCCCCCCGGCGAGCAATCGCTGGTGGTCGAACTGGTATCACGACACGGCGAGGGATGCGGCCTCGTTCCACTTGATGCTCGATTTCCATGGAGCCGTCAAACCTACGGGAACTGAGCGCACGTGGCCCAATGTGTTGACCCGGGAGGGAGTCCGCGGGCACGAATATCACATCACCCGGTACCGGCGCCGTCTGGAGGCCGATCATGATGTCATTCTGCCGTTTACGCGGTACGTGGCGGGTGCTGGCGACTATACTCCCACGGTGTTCGAGCCGAAGGAACTGCAGGGGAATACGTGGGGACACGAGTTGGCTCAGGCTGTCCTGTTCACATCGCCTTATCTGTGCTTCGGCGGTCATCCGAAGGACTACTTAGCGAATCCGGCGCGGACGTTCTCACCGCGATCCCGGCAATATGGGACGAGACCCGCGTGCTGCCTGGCAGCGAACCCGGTAAGGCAGTCGCGATGGCCCGGCGATCGGGCGACCGGTGGTTCATCGCGGCGATCAACGGGGCTGACGCGAAGGCCCTGGATCTTCCGCTCGATTTCTTAGGCAAGGGGGCATGGCAGGCCACGGAACTCTTCGACGTGGAAAGCAGGCCGGACTCATGGAACCGGCAGAACGGCACGGTAACGAACGCCGACCGCCTGAAGGTGCCACTATCGCCGCGCGGCGGATTCGTTGGCTATTTCCGCAAGTAAGCGTTATTGCGCGAGGGACTCTTGGTGCACGGCCACAACGGAAGCCGCGCAGCGGTTGCCGGACTCAATGCGGGTGGCTTCCCCTACGCCGGTCGTTCGCGGTTCGATGCACCTAAGAAGACAAGTTCGTTCCCTGTTGTCAAAATGGGGGGCGCCAAAGACAAAAATCGCCCGGCCTTTGCGGGCCGGGGCGTCGAGTCGAAAAACGAGCAAGGAGTGGCGTCGAGGCCACTCCCTGCCGCATCGTCCCTCAGGAGTTAGAAGCCCAGCCGCAGCGCCAACTGAATCAGTCGAGGCTGGTTAGTCGTGTTGGTAATCATTCCCGTCGTCGCATTCGCCGCCGTGGTCACCGCGGCATTCGGCATGGCAAACTGGACGCGGTTGAAGAGGTTGTAAACCTCCGCCCGGAAGTCCAGATTGACCCGCTCGGTGACTGCCGTCCTCTTCTGCAACGCGAGATTGAAGTTGTTGATACCGGGCCCGCGGAGCACGGGATCGGTTGCGCTTTCACTCCCCAGCGTGTAAGCAGTAGGAACCGAGTAGCACGCCAGGTTGAAATAGCTGTTCAGGCGTGACTGGACCGATCCACTCTTCCTGGGATCGCAACCCGCTACCACATTGGGACGCAGGCCAAGGCCAAAGCCGGTGACATTGGGTGTCGCCGTCAAGCCGATCGGGTACCCAACCTGGAAGGTGCTGGTGCCGCTCATACTCCAGCCGGAAGCAAGCTTCTGCGCGGCGCCATTACCGCCGGCGAGGAATTTCTGACCTTTCCCGAAGGGAAGATCAACCGTATAGCTCAGGGTCAGGCGTTGACGCGAGTCGAAGCCTACCAGCGATTTTTCCGCGCGCATGTTGGCAGGGTTCTGGAAGGCGGGGGAGGCGCCCGTACCGGAATCCAGCCAATTCGTCAGGGCAAAGGTATTGCCCAGAAGTTTGGAGAAGGTATAGGCGGCCAGGACGGTGCCGCCTTTGGAGAAGCGCTTCTCGCCCTTCACCTGGAGCGCATGATAGGTGGAGTGGGCCACATATCCTCCGCCCGACAAAACGCTCGAGTATTGGGGGAATGGCAGGAGGAGCTGCCCCTGCGCCACTGTCTTCTGCGCCAAAGTCCCGGTTTTTACCAGGCCATAGAAAGGATTGGTTACCTGGGTATTCAAGGCGGTCCCCATGGATAAATACTGGGTGGCCAGGGAATTGAGCTGATAGGTACCCGTCGGCAGGTGAGAGCCGCTGGCGCCTGCGTAGGCAGCTTCAATGGCCACGTCGCCCGGCAACTGGCGCTGTACGGTCAAGTTCCACTGCCCCTGGTACGGATAAGGAACCGTCCGCAGGGGAGCATTGGTGAGCGAACCGCCGAGCAATAGCAACTGAGCCGTGTCATGGGGCAGGTTGCCAGGGGCCGAAGTGAAGCCGTTCGGGAACGGATCGCTGATGGTGTCTTTCGGCGTGACGCCGCTATCCACCGTGGGCGCCCAGGCGGTGGCGTAGGAACTGAGAGGCATCGCCCAGGGAGACTCGCTGAATTGCAGCGTGGACGGGAGATAGTAGATGCCCCCGCCGGTTCGGATCACGGTCTTGTCGTTCAGGCGATAGGCGAGGCCCACGCGGGGTGCGAACAGGTCGAAGTGCTCCGTCCTCACTCCCTTGTCCGGGTGTTTGTCGGTCAGAACGAAATCGAGCGCACCCAACACGGGCTTGCCGTTCACGGTGATATTGTTCGCTGCCAGGGTCGGATTGACTTCAGACGGGTTGAAGGAAGCGATGCGATTGTACCGCTCTTTCCATACGCCCGGGATCTCCCACCGGATGCCTAATGTCACGGTGAGCTTGGTCGAGGCCTGCCAGGTATCCTGGGCATAATATCCCTGATAGATCATCGATTCATAAGGACGGGCAAACGCACTCACGCTGCCGCTGGAGCCGTAACCCAGCAGGGCCGAAGCCAGACCATTGCCACTGGCGCCGGCACTGAGCGCGTTCTGGGACGTAAAGATGTTAGTGAACGCGAAGGTGCCGCCGTCGAAGGTCTGATAGTAGGTATTCTGCATGTCGCGCCAGTCGGCGCCGAACCGCAGCGTGTGCTTGCCTTTCACCCAACTGAGGTTAGGGGTAAGCAGATAGTCGTTTTCGGTGGACACAATATGCAGACCGCTCGCCGTGTTGTAGCCGGTCATGGAAATGGACGGAATGGAAGTGGACGGACCGCTGTGGATGATGGGGAGCTGTTCGTCCATGTACTTCGGGAAGCCGAAGGTTTGGTTCAGGTTGATTCCCTCGTACGATTCCGCGCGTCCATAAGGGAAGCGCAGATACGATGCCCGGAGGTCGAGGACCACGGTAGAACTGACCACGTACGTCACTCCCGCAAGGGCCTGGGAGGTTGTAAAGAACTCGGGAGAGTAGGGGTCGTTGGCATAAATTCCGTTCTTAAAAGGCGCGAACGGCAAACTATGCGATGACCATCGGGAATAGCGCCCGAAGGCCCGGACCTTGTCGTTAATTGTGTAGTCGACGCGTGTATTGACCTGGTCGTTGTCGCCGCCCTGAACGGCCATCACACTATAGTTGTTGAGGCGCGTGTACTGCTGTCCCGCCTGGTTGGGCGCGGCGACGAGCGGGAAGGCGAATATCTTCGCGGAGACCGGGTTAATCCGGTTGCCGGGAATCGTATTGTTGGGGAAAGGCTGGCGTTGCACGGTTTGACCGGAAATGCAGGCGCCGTTGTTGCCCGTTCCGCATTGGGTCAGGGGGTCATAGATCGGGATCATGACGTTCGAAGCGTTCCGGTAGTTGGAGAAATCGCCGGTATACATTTCGGTAAGCGGCACGGTGGCCAGGTAGTTGGCTCCCTGGCGGGACTTGTAGCCCTCCCAGCCGGCAAAGATGAAAAGCTTGTTCTTCTTGATCGGCGCGGAGCCGGCGAGACCATACTGGTTCTGGTTGAACGTCTGCTTGCCGGTATTGTTCGCGTTGGCGAAGAAGCTGTTGGCGTTGAGGACCGTGTTGCGGAAATACTCATACCCGCTGGCGTGAAATTGGTTGGTGCCCGACTTCGAAGAGATGTTGATCACACCGCCCGAGTAGCGGCCGTATTCGGCGCTGTTGCTGTTGGTCTGCACTCGGAACTCGGCGACGGCGTCCGGGCTCGGCACCATGTTGACGAGGTTGCCCAGGGCCGAGTTGGCGGGCACGCCATCGTAATAAACGGCGCCCTGATTCGCAAAGCCGCCACCGATCTGGTAGTTGCCGGCCGCGAAGATATTCTTTCCCGTGATGGCGTTGCCATCGGTGGAGCCCTGCGCCACCACCCCTGGCACCAGCGCCGTGAGGTTCATGATGTTACGGCCGTTGACCGGCAGTTCCTGGACGGACCGGCTGCTGACCACCTGACTCAGGCTGGCGTTTTCGGTCTGCAGCAACTGGGCTGTGGCGGCGACTTCAACGGTTTGGGTCAAATCGCCGACTTGCATCGCGATGTCGGCGCGGATCGCGCCGGACACGGTAACCTGTACATTGTCACGGGTGACCTTCTTAAAGCCCGGCTGTTCGACCTCCACCTTGTAAATTGCCGGAACGAGGTTGAGAAACTGATAATCCCCCGCGGCGCCAGTCTGCGTCTGCCGGCGCTCGCCGGTTCCGGCGTTAATCAACGTCACCGTCGCGCTGTGCAGGGTGGCGCCGGATTGGTCGGTCACGGTGCCGACGACCGAGCCGTAGAACGACTGCCCATACAAACCGAGAGCGAGAATCGGGATGATCGCCAGGACGAAGCCGACTCGGAAAAGGAACGGCGTTCGCCGCCTCGCGTACAGATCTTTCGTCATTTCATTTCCTCCCACCATGAGGCCCGGGAAGTTCCGAGCCGGATTTCACCAGTGATTTCCTGAAGCAATGCTACCTTCGGCAGTCTTGCAGGACTATTGCGGTCCAATTCTGAATGCTTCTGCCTATAGCTTCCAGACCGTGACGGTCCGCGACCGTCGCGGACTGTCCGAAGAGTGTGGGTAAACGCTCTATCGCAGTAAAGAGGTTCCTCGATTGCCTACTTTTTTCGGAAAATCGCGGAGGCTTCTAGAGGGACAAACTCGTGCGGGAAGGGACGATGCACCATGAAAAGCAGTCCTGGTGGGCGAAAACGGCAAGCGGCCAGGTGTTCCCGGCCACCAAGAGGCCCGAAGATACGAAATCTCATAGACTCGACTCATTTTGGCTACGGCGCCATGAATATCTTAAAGCGTCGAAATCTCTGCTCAGGGGTGAGGCGTGGTCGGTGGAAACGGATGAGGATTGGCAGGCATTTGGGGCAGAACCGGAGGTTTCTGGATGCCCTCCCAGACATCCGAACAGGTTGCCGGACAGCAAAACAACAACGCCGCGGGCCCTCGGAGACACTGGCTGCGGTCACTGACCCAGTTGATGAAGCACTGCCTGCGCTTCCGCAAAGTCCGGGCGCAGCCTCAACGCCTCCCGCACTTCCGCCAGTGCGTCATCCCGCCTGGAGAGTTTGAACGACGCGAAGCCCAGCCCATAATGGCCTTCGGGTGAATCCGGCTTGCAGCGCACTGCGTCGCGAAATATGGGAACGGCTTCATCGGTTCTATTCAGTTCCAGGAGAGCGAAGCCCATGCCGAGAAGCGAAGCAACATCGTACGGATTGAGGCGGAGCCCTTCTCCGAATTCCTTGATTCCCCGGTCGTACTTCCCCTGCTGGACCAGCACAATACCCAAATTGCGACGGAGGACCGCGTTCAGGGGGTCTAGCTGTGCGGCTTTCTGAAAATGCGAGAATGCCTCGCCATAGTTGCCGGCCCTGTCGAAGAGCTGACCCAGCGAGTTATGGGCAACGGAATCGTTGGGATTATTCTTCAAGGCAGCCTGGTATTGGGAGACCGCTTCGGTCATTTCGCCCTGCGCCTCGGCGGCCATGCCGAGAGAGAGAGGGGCTTCGGGGGACTTGGCGCGCGCGCGCAGCAGGGCGTGAAGCCGTTGAACGGGTGTTCCCGTCCTGGGAGATGCGAAGAAGTCCTTGGTGAAATTCCACAAAGGTGCGAGATCGTCCGGCCTCAGCCGCAGGCACTCAGCAAGCTGCGTCACCGCATCGTCGACCGCATCCGGCTTTTCACCGAAACGGGTAATCAGCGTGTGGGCAAGAAAGTAGCGGGCATCCGGGTCCGTGGGGTCAACCAAGGCTGCGCGACGCGCCACCTGAATTGCCCGATCGTTGTATCCGATGCGGCTGAGCAGGCCGGCCTGTTTGAGCAAACGCGTGGCGGAGAAACAAAGATCCGTCAACTGCTGGTTCAGGGGATCATCGGGCGGAGGCACAACCTTTAACTCCGCCATGGCGGCCCGTTGTCGCGCTTCCGCGGCTTTGTCCGGCCGCCCGAGCGCCTCGTAGGCTTCCTGCAGCAACTCGTAGGGTGGCCGCGAATAGGAATACACCTGGGAAAGGGGCGTGATGGATTCGACGACCTTGTTCCAATCGCGGCGGCGCGCGGCAACGCGGCCAAGACCGAACGTGGACGGGAGGAAGGCCACGCTGTCAGGCGCGCCGGCGGCCATCCCATAGGCCTGCGCGGCTTCGTCCAGCATGTCGCGTTTGAAATACCAGTCAGCCAGCTTCAAGCGGGCGACGGCGAGATCAGGCTTGAGCCGAAGGGTCTGCTGCAACAACTGCGACTGTCGATCGTCATGGCCACCCTCCTCTTCGAGGACTGCCTGGTAGTACACCCATCGATAGTCACGCGGGGACAGGCGCGCGGCGATCCGATAGGCACGCGCAGCCTGCTCCACAAAGAGGTTCGCGTGGTACGCCATCCCGAGTTTGCCAACCGCGTCGGCCGATCCCGGCCGCCGCCGAGCCTCGCTATCGGCAGTTTGCAGAGCGGCGCGAAGGTCCGGGTGGGCAGACTGAAGATCCGGAAGGTTGGGAAAATCCTGCGGCACCTTTACCGGCAGCAACAGGGGTGCAAGCAGCCAGGTAGCCACAGCAAGCGCGACGGCAAGGCCCCCGGTTTTCAGTAGCGACGCCCGGTCGTAGGCACGACTGTCGTCACGAGATTCGGGTTTCATGGTTTCTGCGCTCAGCAAGCGCCTGCATCATTCCGCTATCGCCGGCCATACTGGAGACCGCCTCCCGGCGCGATCGTAGACCTGATCCAGTAGGAACCCGTCGCTGACAGCAATTCTACTTTCAGGCACTAAATACCACAAGCGCTCCAGTCCTCAGTCTCCGCCTCCCGAAAGGTGTTGGGGCCCAGCGTGAACGGTGGGTACATCGCCTTCGCGCTGCACGGCGGGAAGCAGAAGCTCGAATCAACCGCGCCGGATTGCAGCTATTGCAGGAGGACTGCGCCGAACAGACGGAGCGTGGGAAGCGTAAGCTCCGTGCGTCCTCCGCTGCGCTTCACAGGGAGTTCCACGGGCGGCTGCCCCGGGGTCTCCAGGCGCGCCGAGTGGGCCCGGCACCCAGATCAGCACACCTTGGGCGGGCGCGGTGGCATAATTGGCCAGCCGGATCGATATCCTGCCGTCGGCGGCCGCACTCACGTAGGAAAGGACAGAAGGCGCATTGAACACGCTGACACCCAGTTCCGGAGTGGGCACCAGATCGTTCAGGTCCCGGGCTACCGCTTCCGGATCTGGTGAGCGCTCTTTATACACGGCGACTTCCCCTTCGCCCTCTGCCAGAACGGTATAGGACTGTTGCTTGGGAGCGCCGCCCCAGGCAGGGCCGCTGAGCACCAGGCCTCCGTGCGCGGCAAATGCGCTCAGGAGTTTCCGTTCCGGTACGGCAGGAGGCTCGCAACCGAAAGCCAGCAACGCGCGTAAGCCCGCCAGCGCGGCTGCGTCGAGATCCCGCCGATAGATGACGCGGTAGGGAATCTGACGGCGCGCCACCAGATTGAGGAACTCGTCGTCGTCGGCAGCTCCGGCGGCGGTATCGATCACGATTCCCACTTTCCCGTATGGCATGAAATCCCTGGCTTCCGCCTTTGCTTCAAACCAGGCGAGATCCGACATGATCGACCGCCAGTCTGCCAGGGCGCCGGCATCCCTACGCAGGAGCCTGGCGCGCAGATCGTCGTCGAGCGATACAATCCAACGCGCGCCCGCCGCCGCTGCATCGGCGAGGCTTCGGGAATAGATGCCGGGCGAGCCGGCGCGCGGGCGATGGCTGATCCAGACCGGCCGGTCCGGTCCGGCGCGGAGCGATCGCACCAGCCATATATTGGAGTCGATCCAGATGCCGGAGGTCGCCGATGCAACTGCGTTTTCGCCGGCTTTTCCGGTGCCCGGCGAGACGCCTTCGACGGCGGTCGCCGGCCATGCGGTTTCCCTGAGAAGCCTCGCCGGTGCGATCGGGATGACGAGGGCGGCGCTGTTACCGGCGCGCAGTCGCTGCTCCAGCCCGTGGGCGAAAGAGAGTCCCTGCGGGAACTCGCCTTCCAGGACGACGCCGTCAAGTTGGGCATCCGCCACCGCGAGCACGACCCGCTCTGGATCGGCGCCAGGATACACCAGTCCGAGTACCGCCAGGCTGCGCTCATGCGCTCGGAGGGCGTAATCCTTCACCAACTGCAATTGGCGCTTTTCCGTCTGCGGATCCGCGCCCGCAGTGAGTGTCACAAGCAGACAGTTGATGGGCGAGCCGTCCAGCAGGTTGAGCGTCGCTGGATCGTACCATCCTGAAATTGCGTCCCGGATGGCCGGATCGGACACTGCCTTGTCGCCCGCGCGGCGCGCCAGTTCGACTGGACCTCCATCCCACCGAGCCGGGACCCACGAAGCGGGAAGTCCGGCAGCGAGCGCCGCCGGGAGTAGAGCCAGCCAGAGCGCGAGACGCTTCACCCTTTCACCAGCTCGATGCCTTCTCGCTTTCCCAGGTTGCGGGAATACTGCTTGTCGCGAGCGTTGTTCCAGTGCTCGTGAGTTCCCAAACTCGCCGCCGGCTGACGATCCTGACAGGGATTGTACACAGTTCCAGAGGGCGCTTTCCCGGACAGCGCCGCTTCGTGCAGATAGTTCTCCGGGTAACCGCGGCACTCATCGGCTCGAGGCTCATTTCGGATGAAGTCCAGACCCACGGAGTCGATGGCGACCGGATCCTGCGATGCGAACATGCTGGAACACCAGTGATCGTCAAACGTTTCGTAGCGGATGACCCGCTCATTCTGGCTGACCGCGACATACAGAAAATCGATCAGGTAGAGCAGCGTCTTGCCGCCCAGATGTTTGTGAGCGATCAGGTCCACCAGGCAGTTATACGAGCCCATCTTCCGGTCTCGCGAGGCGTAATCGTGAAGCGGCCGGGGAGTGAAGCCCGGCCCATCGAAATAGAGCGAGCCAAACAGGTTCTTCGCGGTCTGGCTGGCGCCCATCAGGGTGTGCGCCCTCGAGAGGGCCACATTGATCACATAGGTTGCCGCCGTGACGCACTGCGGTAAATAGGCTGTCGGAACTCCCTGGCCGGAAAAGTTCACCGGACTGGCTTTGTCCGGCAGGGCCTCTACTCTCCCGTTGCCCGCCATCCTCTGGCTGACGGCGAACTGCACCGCCTGAAACTCCTTGTCGGGATTGGCGCGAATGCGATCGTAGATGGGGTCGCCGATATAGCGTGACGCGTCGAAAAGCGTGATGTCCTGCCCGCGGACGCCTGCCACAGTGATGAGTTGATCCACCAGCGAGTAGATGGCGTGGGGGCTGGGCATGCCGGAACCGAGGCGCCAGGCGCCCGGGCGGTCCTGATTGCAGTTCAATTTCACGGCGATCTTCTCGCCGGGCCGGTAGGCCGCTCCGCCGAGTTCTTGCGCCTCCCTGAAAAATCCGAAGAGGGAGCGCCATGCTTCGCGGTCTGTCTTCTCGCCGCTCAGCGCGCGCAGACTGCCGGAAACCATCCCGGCGACAATGGCTCCGTCGGTGTTCGCGTCATCCCACCAGTTTCCGGTTTTGCCGTCCCACTTCGCTGCCTTGGGTTGATGGGACCAGGCAACTCGCCCGGGATGAATCCCCTTTCCCATTCCCATGGGCGTGTTCGGCGGCTCGGCGGGTGTCTTGAAAGGTCCATCATCCGTCTCTCCTGGCGAGAAGGCGGAACCGGGGCACGCTGCCACGGCGGCGGCCATCCCTGCATGCAGCATTCTCCGGCGTGTGATGCGATGCGCCTCGGGATCTGAGTTCACAAACCACCTCCTGCCAGCCGCGTTTTGAATGGAGACCGATTCCATTCATATCATAAATTCAGTTCGAAGATATTAATACCTAAATAGATTGAACCGGGAGATTCCCGGCGCTATATTCGAGACACATGCGACTCATAGGCGGTATCTCGGCGCTGGTGATGGCGGTGCGCCTTTTCGGGGGAGAAGACCCCCGCTCACTGGAAGCCCATCCCGGAAGAACACCGGTGTTGGACGGGAAGATCTCACCCGGCGAGTGGGACGATGCCAGCGTCTTCCCAGGTATCGATGGCTGGCGGCCTCAATTCACGGACGTGGAAGATCCGAAGGACCTTTCGCTCAAAGGTTACGTCAAACACGACGGCAAACGCCTGTACTTCGCATTTGACGTCACCGACGATGTCCTCTACGGCATCGACACGCCGCGCTGGCCGCCGTCCAACAATCCTCATGCGCATGAGTTGACGCGGCAGGGCTTCCCCTGGTTCGGCGACGAAATGGAATTGCTGATCCATGCTGCGAACCACTGGACAGCGAATGAGGACTCGGCCGGGAACGGCGCCTCCTGGCAGATGGTCTGCAATTTGACTAAGTCGCGAAAGGGAGGCATCGGCGTGGGCGGTCTGCTGGAAGGCGAGCCGCGCCGCCTCGAAAGCGCCTGGGCGACGTATCAGAGCTGGATTCTCTCTGGCGCGCAGGAATGCGTGGCCAAACCCAAGGCCGGCGGCAAGGGATACATCATTGAATGGGCGGTGAATTTCGATCCCTGTCTCGAGGTGGAACCGGGGACGTTTTATTCTCCCGCCATGGGCGATCGCGCCGTAGGTTTGAATATACTGATCGGCGATCTGGACGAGCCGGAAAAAGGCGCGGACAATGCTTACGGGTTTCACCACGAGAACTCGTTCGCGGGGTCGCGCAATACGCGCACGCACTTGCGGGATTTCGGGACTCTGTGGCTGCGGGCCCGCTAGGGATGGAATTCAAGATCAGGATTATCCCCTTCAGCGTGAGGCGTTCCTGCGACTGCCGGGAAGCGGCTCCGGGAAACGGATGACTTCGTGGCGACGACGCGTGGGGCGGCTGGGCGCGACACGAATTAGTTAATGTTAGCCAGTACTGCTGGCCCTACCGGCAGCACTTCCGCGTGGGGCATGCTCTGATTTGGCACTTGCCCTTTCAGGTATCCTCATAGGTTTCGGGTTGCTGCTGCTGATTGTTGTGGCATCAGGCCCGTCAATGCGTCCCGAGAAGACTATCCTGGTCTCGCCTGAGAGGCTTGTCGAACTGTCAATCGAGCGTTACCAGCCAATGCTCTGGTTGTTGTCCGACAAGAGGCTGCGCCATCTACGATTCCACGGCGGCGTTCGTCGGGAGTTCCGCATTCGGGCTCGGCGCACCACAATCTTCGGCCAGCTCCTGAACTCGCTGAGAGCGGATTTCAGAGACACACGCAATGCCCTGAAGTTGCTGATGGTGCATTCGCCCCATGATCGTCCTGGTCTGGCATCGGTTCTACTGCGAGCGGAACTCACGTTTTCCTGCCGAGTGGTGATCGTGAAATTCCGGCTCTGGAGATATCGTTGGGGTCTATCCTAAAGCCAGAAGCACATACCCACCGGCGGGAAAAAAGAGTCTGCCTGCTCATGGACGATGCTTCCTGCTGTCCGGGGACACTTTAGCAGATCCGGGCAATGGATCACGTTCCATTAGGCCTCGATGTCATCAGGACTCGAGCACCTGGCGTTCCTGGCGATCGGGGTCGTCTTTCACTTCGCAGCGGGTGTCGAAGATCATGGTCTCCCCCTTGGCAGCGGTGAAGACCGGCCACTTGGGGAGTCCCGAATGGTTGGGATCTCCGTTGCGCGCAAAATGAATCCAGGCGTCGCTGACCTTGGCGGCGAGTTCCCGCGCCTCCGGTCCGCCGCCGGTGGATTGAGCGCAAAGGTCGGTGTTGTCGAACACGAACGCGAGTTCTGCGCAATGGAAAGCGCGCGGCCGTCCGTCGAGCACCGGCGTCTTCCATCCGAACCAGTACATGTAGGCGGGAGCGGCGTTCTGCGCCGCCTTTCTCTCAGCCTGTTTCACCGCGTTGGTGCGCGGGCTGGAGGCCAGGGACAGGATCTCCACCGGCTTGGCCTTGGGGTGAGCGCGGCGGTAGGCCTCGATGATGCGGCCGCCCTTCTCGCCGTAGCGCTCTGCCATCTGGGTCTTCAAGTCGTTCTCGCCGAGCGATTCCAACGCGGCGTCCGTCATGCTCGGCGAACGTTCGTTCATGACGGTGCCTATGATCATGGGTACTTGCGCCGTTATCTCAGGGGCATCCGGGTCAAACGGATGACGGGGAAGCGTATGGCCATCCACCACCGGTCCCCAGCCGATCCGGCCTGCGCCCGGTGCTGCGCCGCGCTGAGTCGGAGGCGCGAGTTTCTTCAGTGCCGCCGCGCTGGCTTCGAACAGCCGGGCCGCGGGAATCTTTTCGAGTTCGCCAACCTGTGACGGGTTCAGATTCAGTTCCACCAGCATCGCCGCTGCCAGTTTGCGGGAGTTCTCCTGAGTTCCCTGCCGCAGGCTGGAACCGCTCTCCACCACAGCCCGATGGAACAGTCCTTTGGCGGAAGGCATCGCCATGAGCGAGCTGACTTTGCCACCGCCTCCGGATTGTCCGAAGATCAGGACTTTGCCCGGGTCGCCTCCAAATCCGGCGATATTGTCCCTTACCCATTCGAGGGCGGCGACAATATCAAGCATGCCGGCATTGGCCGAACCGGCGTACTTTTCGCCGTACGCCGAGAGATCCAGATGCCCCAGGGGACCCAGCCTGTGATTCAGCGTCACGACGACCACATCCCCGCGCCGGCTCAGGTTCTCTCCGTCATAGCTCCGCCTCTCCTGGCCCGAGCCGACCGTGAAGCCGCCGCCATGCAACCAGACCATGACGGGACGCTTCTTGTTGTCGTTAACGCCCGGAGTCCAGAGATTTACGCGGAGGCAGTCCTCGCCCTGGTGCCAATCGTCCCACTCGGCAAGAAATGCGGCCTCGTCATTCCTCCAGCCGTCGCCCTTATCCTGCGGGCAGATGGGGCCGTACACCATCGAACTGCGCACGCCGGACCAGGGCACAGGCTTGCGCGGTGGCAGGAAGCGCCAGGCGCCGCCGGCATCATCGGCATAAGGAATGCCCTTGAAGGTACCAATCCCGTTCCGCGTGTAGCCGCGCACTTTGCCGGCGGCCGTCTGCACGACTGCGCTCTCCGCCGCCGCCGTCACGCGCGTTTCGGCCAAGCCCTGGGTTGTTGTGGCGGACCTGGTTTGGCAGGAGGGGGCCATAACAGCGGCGGCGGTGCCGCCCGCCAGAGCCGCAGCCCCTTTCATCCAACCGCGTCTGCCGACGTTCCCTTTACTCGGTGTACTCATATTCCTCCGCTCGTTCCGACGCCGTGCCGGGGCGCATCGGCGCGGTCCGGCTCATTCCAGTCGCTCGGATCGCCCAACCTGCTCATCCGGAAATTATCACCATGACTTTGGGTTCACCGTCAGACCACGACGATGATCCCATTTTGGTCCGCGGAAAACGCAAGATCACCTTTCCGGCTTGGGACGGAACATCAATGCCAAGGTTGCCCGTCACGATCGCACAGCATTCTAACACCCCTCCTGCGAGGGATGAAGGTACGTGGCGGGTCATCTACGCGCATGCATTCCCGGCCCGTGTGCCGCCGGATGGGTACAGATGGCCTCACGCACGAGCGCCCTCCGGCATCCCAAACGAAGGGGGACGAAAGGGCGGGCGATTGACTGTGTGGTTTTCGGCTATCGCGCCGGAAGGGCCTTTCGATGGCGCCCGGTCAGATTGCCGGAGCTCGGGGCGGCCTCTCTTTACCAGAAATCGGTAGCGATGATTTTGGCCGAACCCGGACTGCCCTTGATCACCTCGGTGGAAAGGACGATCGCCAGGTTCCTGCGCTCCCAACCGGGGTGGGCGCGGGTGTCCAGTTTCGCAATCTGATCCGGATTCGTCAGAAATTCGCTGGCCGCCAGCGTGCCGAAGTGGGTGAGGCCGGCAGCCGTTATTACGATTTGGCCTGTCTCCGGATCCATTGCCCGCACTACCAATGCGTAATCCGTGATGGGCTGGTCGGATGGCGTGGACAGATCGACGGACCAGTTGTTACGCCCTGGATTCTTCCTGTCTCGCAGGATCCGGGTATCCGGGTCCGTTCCTCGTTCCATCGTGAAACGGAGCCGGCCGGCCAGGCTGGTGGTCCAGTCGTTGTTGAACCCGATCAGAACCGCCGGACTGCCCTGGAGTTCCGCAAAGGTCACTCTGGAAGGAAGGAGGATTCGGTATGACTTGCTTTTTTGCTGGAGCCATCCGGCAAATCTCGTCAGCGCGATGGCATCGTCCAGATACACCCTATCGCTGGTGCGGATGGTAGCGACGGGCGACGTCTGCATGGTTTGGTCTTCGACTGGTGCCGGCGAATCAGCCGGCCGGGCCCTGGCGAGTTGATTGCCGGCGCCGATGCACACCAGGACCGGGTTTGGCGACTGTAAGACCGGCTGCCAGAATCCGTTTAGGGCGCGCCCGGAAGAAAGCCTGGTGTTCGCGGCGAGCGCCAGCACTAACAGGATAGCGATCGCAGCCACAGCCACCGCAGTCGTAAAGGGCCGGGAACGCAAGCGTTGGATTCCCGCTCGCACGGCCGAGCTCCGCTGCTCTGGAGCGGCCGCCTGAACGATGTTGATTTCCACAGGCCCCTGGGGCGGGGCAACCGGCAACACAACCGGGCGGACAAAGCGGGGAAGGTAACTGCCGGGAGGGACGTCAATGCGGATTTCGCCGGAGCGCCCATGCTCCATGTAATACTGCGCGAGCCGCTTCCGAATCTCACCCGCCATACTGCGAACGACATGGTCGGTTGCGGTATCGTAGTCAGCCGCGCGTCCGAATACCTCGACCCCGAGGGTACGCTCCTTGAGGTGCTCGGCAGCTCCCTTGAGCGCCTGGTTCACAATGTACGACAAAAGATTCGAGCATCCCGTGCTCTTGCTGAAAACGGAACTGGCCAGCAGGCGCCCGAGTTGTTCACGGATCGCCTCGCGATCCTCCTCAGTTTCCGGCTTCCAAATTTCACTCTCAACCGCCGATCGGGAAACCATTCCGCTTTGCATGAGACCCACCGTTTTCAACTGAGTAGAGTCTAGCAAATTTCACCCTAAGGCGAGGCGGTTGTCCGATTCCGGGGAATGGACGTTTCAGGCCCGGCACCTGGCAAGCGGAGGCGGCAGGCACGCACCAGCTCCTGCACCCCCAACCTGGGCACGGCGTGAGCGATCTTCAAGCCGGTTCCCGGAGTCCAATCCGACTGGAGGCGCCACGGTCCTTACCCGTAAGGCGGGAAGATGATAAACCCAATTCTTTCAACGTGAATTGTGGCTCTGGCGCCGGGGTGCCGGGAGCTGGAGAGGTACAGGTTTCGCCCAGTCCGAGACGGTCGCGGACCGTCGGGGACTGGAACCCCCAGCCAACCAACCTCTAAACTTGACCTACGACAGGCCAGTCAGGAATCATCCCCAGTTGAACAGGCAACGGGACCAGTTTCCGGGGCACTGCGGACTGAGTTTCGGATCAGAATTCACCGGCGAAATTGGCGGAGGAATCTTCCGGGCAACGAATCGGGGGCGTCTGAGGGGACGCGACTTCACACCGTGCGCAAGTCCCTGACGCGATCCGCGATTGGGGCTAAAATATCGCACAAGGAAGCCAATCATGAAGCAAATATCGCGTCGGAACTTGATCACTGCGGGCGCCGGTCTTGCCGGGTTCACGTTCCTGCCGGCACATGTACTCGGTCAGGGAGGCGTCACTCCTCCCAGCGATCGAATGAATCTCGCAGTCGTTGGTCTCGGGATGCGGGGAGCGGCCGATCTTCAATCGTTTGCCGAGCTGAACCAGAACATTGTGGCAGTGTGCGATGTGGACTGGAGCGCCAGTTCTACTATGGGGCGCGGAGGGGCCGGGCGCGGAACCGTCGCCACCGCGGCGAAATACCCGAACGCCAGGAAGTATGACGACTACCGTAAGATGCTCCAGGAACAGGACAAGAACATCGACGGTGTCGTGGTGGCGACTCCCGACCATACCCATGCCGTCATCGCGCTCGAAGCGATGAAGATGAAGAAGCATGTTTACGTCGAGAAGAACATGTGCCGCACCGTGGAAGAAGCGCGGCGCATGATCGCCTTCGAGAAGAAGTACAAGATCATCGGGCAGACTGGAAACCAGGGTCATTCCTCGGAAGATATCCGGCTGATCGTCGAGTGGTTTAAGGATGGCGCCATCGGCGACGTGAAGACGGTCCACCTCTTCCATAAGGACACGGCCAGTTCCCCGCGGGCACTGCCGCAGACCAATCTGGATGTCACGTACGAGAATATTCCTAAGCTGCTGGGCCAGGAGCATCCCATCCCCGAGGGTTTGCACTGGGATTTGTTCCTGGGGCCCGCCAAGGCTCGTGGCTACAACCCCGCCTATCACCCGAACCGGTGGCGCGCGTGGGTGGACTTCGGGACCGGGAACCCGGGCGACTACGTCAACCACCTGTACGATCCGATCGCATGGGCGCTGGAGCTGGGCTATCCGGCGAGCGTTGAAGCCAACCCCGAGCAAGGCTACGATTGGAAGACGAATAAGGAAGTCTATCCGTGGTCGGGCGTAATTAAGTGGACGTTCCCGGCTCGCGGAAAGATGCCCCCCGTCGATGTCTTCTTCCACTACGGCCCGAATAAGGAAGGAACCATTCCTAAGCCTCCGGGCTGGAAGGAAGGCCAGGACAAGATTCTTGCAGCCGGGGGCGGATTCATGTTCGGCAGCAAGGGAGCGATTTCATTCGGCGCGCTGTACGCCAGCAAGCCGCTGGTGGCATCTACCGACCTGTCGCAGGCCGTGAGTTGGGGGACGCCGGAAGTGGTGCGCCTGTGGCCGCCGGAGTTGAATAAAGAATATAAGCGTCCCGCGCCGACCCTGAAGCGCGTGTTCAATCACTTTGCCGACTGGGTGGAATGCGCGAAAGCCGGCAAGCAGGCCAGTTCCAATCTCGCATATGGCGGCGTCATGTCGGAAGTCGCGCTGCTCGGCAACGCGGCTGGCGCGGATCCGGGCAAGGTTCTGGAATACGACGGCAAAGCGGGCCGTTTCAAGAACAGCGAAGAGGCCAACAAGATGGTGGTCAAGAGAAGCTATCGTCCGGGCTGGGAGTTGCCGGGCTAGGCAGCTGAGGTTTCAACCGGCAGGCGACAGCGCAGTGCTGCCGCCTGCCGGCGTTGCGTGTCAGGAGTTCCGAAAATGCACAAAGGTGGACTACATACATGAACAGCAAGGACGGAATCACACGACGCAAGGCCCTGGCACTTGGCGCGGCAACCGCGGGCTTCACCTTCATTCCCGCGCGGGTGCTGGGCCGTGAAGACGCGCCTCCTCCAAGCGACAAGATGAATCTGGCATTCATGGGTCTCGGGCTGGCCGGGCGGACCCAGGTGAACGCCATGTCGAGCCAGAACATCGTCGCCCTTTGCGATGTGGACTGGCGGGAGGGCAGTGGCCGGGGCATGATGGGCGCGGCGTCGGCCGTCGCCAAACAGCACCCCGAGGCCAAGCGCTTCGACGACTGGCGCGTGATGCTCCAGGAGATGGACAAGTCCATTGACGGGCTGGTGGTGAACACGCCGGATCACACGCATGCCCATGCTGTGATCATGGCGATGAAAATGGGCAAGCACATCTTCTGCGAGAAGCCGCTGGGCCACTCGATGCACGAGACGCGCGCCCTTATGGCGGCGGAGAAGAAGTACAAGAAACTCACCACGTCGACCTGTATTCAGGGGCACGCATCGGAGGATTGCCGCTCGCTGGTGGAATGGGTTAGAGACGGTGCCATCGGGGAGGTGCGCGAGGCCCACGTCTACGAATACGAGACGGTCCGGCCGGGCGCCCCGAGCTACTACGACGACCTCAAGCATGTTAACGACGATGTTCCAGTGCCCCCAGAACTCAAGTGGGATCTGTTCATCGGACCCGCTCCGAGCCGCCCTTTCAATCCCATGTACCATCCGAACAAATTCCGTTACTGGTACGATTTCGGAACGGGCAAGCTGGGCGATCACGGGCCGCACTACATCGACCCGGTGTATTGGGCGCTCGACCTCGGGATGCCGGAGACCATCGAGGCGGAAGCGGACCCCGCATGGGACACCGTCACTGACAAGACGCAGAAGTACCCGCAGTTCGCCGTGGTGCGCTATGGATTCCCGGCGCGTGGCAAGAAGCCTCCGGTAACCATGACGTGGCATCATACCGATCAGAAGCCACCCCTGCCGAAGTGGCTGAAGCCTGAAGATCAGCCGCCGTCGGGTGGTGGAATGATCGTGGGCACCAACGGCGCCATCGTGTTTGGCCCAATTTACGCCAGTAAGCCGGGCGCGATTCAGCAGGTCAAGCTCTATCCCGAGGAACTCAACCGGGACTACAAACGTCCTGCTCCGACGATTCCTCGAATCGCCACCAGCCACTGGATGGAATGGGTGGAATGCGCCAAGGCGGGCAAGCCAACATCAGCGGATTTTGCCTACGGGGGAGCGATCTCCGAGCTCGCGCTGCTGGGCGATATCGCCATCCGGAACAAGGGCACGATGCTGCACTATGACGCCAAGGGCGGCAAGTTCAAGGAGGCGGAGGCGAATCGCTTCTTCCAGCGGGAATATCGAAAGGGCTGGGAACTTCCCACCTAGCTACTTTCCGGCGCAAAATTCGTTTTTTCCGTAACAACTGACCACCGACGTGAGGTGTCAAAAACGAAGAACTGCCCGGCAGTCGTCCTGGCGGGAGGAGATCCTGGCGCATCCCGTCCCGAACGACCTGGAGGCGGTGAAGGTCCTGGCGGCATCACCGGCGATTTTGGACCTCTACATGTGGCTCAGCTACCGCAGTTTCAAAGCGAAAGGGACGGAGTCTATCCCGATTTTCGGTGACTTCGGCCTGGCCAATCAGCTGGGCTGCGTCAAATACAGCCGACCGCAGCGGTTCCGAGCCATGCTCGAACAGTGGCTGACACAATACGCGCACTCTGGCCCCAGTGTCCTGCTCGAATTATCTTGAACGGCCAAAACATCGAGATCAGAAACGCAACCCCGATTCGCGAACAGCTTCAGTCCCCAGCCTGACTGCGATGAGGCCCCTGCACCGCAGTCAGGCCCTTGGAAGTGGACATTGTACCGAATTCGGTACATACTCAGGAGGTGGGTACCCATGCCCAAACAGCAGCTGCCAGAAATCCCGGTCCGGTTCTTCCGGACAGTCAGCGGACGCGAACCGGTGCTGGACTGGTTGAGAACTCTGGACAAGGAAGATCGTCGAATCATTGGGATAGATCTGATGCGGGTTCAGTTCGGATGGCCGATCGGTATGCCACTAGTACGGAGCCTTAAGGATGGTCTTTGGAAGTCCGATCCAACCTTGCGAGCCAACGGACCGCGCGGCTGTGACTCTGCTTTCACCAGGAGACACTCGTGGTGCTCCACGGATTTATAAAGAAGTCCCAAAAGACGGCTCCCGCTGACCTGGCCTTGGCGGTCCGGAGAATGAAGGAGGTCATGAAATGGGCAAGGCAAATCGACATGTCGGATCATCGCTCGACGATTTCCTCCAAGAGGAGGGCCTTCTTGAAGAGGCCCGTGCAGTTGCCATCAAAGAGGCCGTTGCCTTCCAGGTACAAAGGGCAATGGAAACCGGGAAGATTAGCAAAGTGGAGATGGCGCGCCGGATGAAGACGAGCCGCGCGGCGTTGGATCGATTCCTGGCCCCGGGAAATGCCTCCGTTACCCTGCAAACATTGAGCAGAGCGGCACGAGCAATCGGTCGTGATCTTCGGATTGAGCTCGTCTAAGCCCTTCACACCGGGATCCATCACGAAAGCACCCTGCCGATTCGACAGAACTATTAAGGTGGTGAATTCGCACAGCCGGCATCCTGCCCAAGTCTGTATGAATCTCGTCGATGAAGCCGAGGCCATACGCATCAAGCTGATTGCCCTTTCTGCAATGGCCCTCTCACTGAGTCGCAATGCGCCCTTGAGATCGCTCACGAGAATAGAGGCGCCGTGCATGCCCATATTCACAGCCCAGGTGCTCGAAACACGGTCAATTCGCGCAGCAACCGCGCCGACGAAGCGACGCAGCTCCACGGGCACTATACCCAACTTGAGAATATATGGATTTAGCTCAGCAGCGGACTCATGCAATTAATCCTCGTCAATACCCCAGGCAAGAACGCTGTTCATGCGCTTCAGACTTTCCACGGTTCTCGGCCGATCAATAGTCGAACGCTGGCGGAGCTAGAGGGGCTTTGACGAACCAATTGGTCATGTGACGACTGATCGGCACTAGAGTTTGGTTGCCTGATTCGATCGGACAACGTTTTTGGATTGCTGATTTCCGTTCAACTCTTGGTCACTTAGCGTTGGATGCGCCGGCGCCTCTGCAGGAACAAAGTTCTTCCCTCGCCTGCTTCCAGAGACCGATCTCGACGGCAGGCGCAGACCTCACCACAACTTCTTATCTCCTTCCCGAGAAACTCCCATCCGCAGACGTGACGGCCTCCTGGAGAACGTGCCGCGGCCCAACCAGGTTCTCGAACAGATAGTGGGACACCATCCATTCCTGGCCGTGGGCGTAGCCGAAGAGTTCGGCGCAGGCCATAAAAAAGACGCGCCATCTCACCAGCCAGCGGGTTGCGCTGGCCTTCCCGTAGACCTCGCGGAAGAGCGCGAGTACAGCCTCGCGATGCTGGTCGAGTTTGGCCAGCCAGGCTTCGGAAGTTCTCTGGTAGTGGACGCCGCTCACGCGCCAGCGCTCGCGGATGCGGAAGTGGTCCTGGAAATGGAGCAACAGGTCGTCGCTGGGCATCAGGCCGCCGGTGAAGAAGTGCTCCGCCATCCAGTCTGAAGCGTCGCTCACCTCGAAGGGATACGCGAACCGGCTGTGCGCGAAGACGTGTACGAAGAGCAGCGCACCCGGACGCGACCAGGACGAGACACGGCGCAGCAGTTCGGCGTAGTTGCGCATGTGTTCGAACATCTCTACGGAGACGACGCGATCGAAGCGGCGCGCGGTCGAGAACTCATTCATGTCCGCAGTGACTACTTCGAGATTCGGCAAGCCGCGGCGCGCAGCTTCGGCGTCTATGAACTGCTTCTGCGATCGCGAGTTGGAAACGGCCAGAATGCGGCTGCCGGGGTAGCGATCGGCCATGTAAAGAGAAAGGGAGCCCCAACCGCAGCCCAGTTCCAACACGTCCTGCCCAGCTTCCAGACGAGCGCGCCGGCAGGTCAGTTCGAGCATGGCTGCCTCCGCTTCCGCCAGGGTGGCGGCACTGTCCGGCCACAGCGCGGAACTGTACTTCAGGTGCGGGCCGAGTACCTGACGATAGAACTCCGCCGGCACCTCGTAGTGCTGGGCATTGGCTGCGTCGGTGCGGATCGCGATCGGACTATGGTGGAGCTGGCTGATAAAGCGCATCAGGAGCTCCGCCTGGGCTTCGGGCCCGCCCTGACTCTCTTTCCGTAGCCGCGCCGCCAATAGACGCCGGATACCCAGGCGGATGAGCCAGTCGGGCAAGAGATCCCGCTCGAGCCACCTGGTGTAGCCGGCTTCCACAACGGGTGAAGCGCTGAGAGTCTGTGCTTGCATGAGCTTAATTCCTCGGGAACCAGGGCACGAAGGCGCTGGTGGTTTGTTGATACTGCCGGTAATCCTCTCCCTTGGTTCGCAGCGCCTGCGCTTCGGTAGCCGGGATGCCGGTAATCCGAAAGAGGAAGAACAACATGAGCAGCGGAGACACGAGGGCCAGGTATCCATACGGAGAGCCCATCGCGAACATCGCGAAGGCTACCCAGATCAGCCACTCGAAGAAATAGTTAGGATGGCGCGAATATCGCCACAGTCCGGCACGGCAGGTCCTGCCTCGATTTGCCGGGTTGGATTTGAATGCGTGGAGTTGGGAATCGGCGGCGATTTCCCCGATCACGGCCATCACCCACAAGACCACGCCCGCGTATTCCAGCACGGACAAGCGAGGATGGCTATTCACGGCAGCCACTAAGAACGGTATCGAGAGAACCACGCACAGCAGCGCCTGGAATTGAAAGAAGACAAGAAACTTCAGCAGCAAGTTGTCTCCCCAATCGCGGCGGAGTTGCGCGTAACGCCCTTCTTCGGGATGCCCGATGACGCGCGTGAGGAGGAGATAGAGAGACAAACGAAGGCCCCAGATGGCGGCCATGGACGCCATTAACACCGAGCGCACGGGGTATCCCTCGCCGAGGACCGCATAGAGGACGCCCAGCAGCGCCAGGCCGCCCGCCCAACCCGGGTCCACGACGGACGCATTCCGCAGGGGCAGGTGGATCAACCACAGCATCAGCATCAGACCGCAAACAGATGCGGTCCCGAGCCAGAGGGCGTGCAAAGCGACCTGCATCATGCAGTCTCCCGCGGAAGGGAGTTGCCCAGCCGGCGAATGACCGGCAGCAACACGCCATAGAGCAGCAGGCAAGCGAGCGTCCCGATCATGAGCCAGGCCACGAGTCCATGAAGCGTGGCATCCCATAGCGTTGTGATGGCCGTCAAGACGCCGGACCCGATCAATTCGCTGGCTTGTTCCACAGAGGTCAGAACCGCAGGCGCGGAGAAGAGCCATTCCCCCATCCGGATGAAGGGAACGAGCAGGACCAATTGCAGCGGATAAACGATGAAATTCACCAGTTGGATGGCCGGCAGGTTGAGCCGGAGCAGTGCCGCTGCCAGCAGGCACAGGATGGTAGTGGAACCCAGGACCGGAGTCACGCCGAGGGTGATCCCGAGCGCGATGCTGAACGCCAGTTTCTCCGGAGTTATGCCCTGGCGCAGCAGCTCCAGGAGAGGCGTGACGATCTTCCGCCGAAACACGTTGCGTGTCACCGCGCGCCCCTCTGTAGAATCGCTTCGACCGGCTCGCCGGGGCCCAGGCGCGTCAGTTGAATCAACACATAGAGCGACATCGCGATGTTCCCGAGGCCCATGATCAGCAGGAACCAGATGGCGCGCGACCACAAGCTCGACTCCTTGTAGACGACCCATATGTAGAAGGTCAGGAAACCGAAGTAGGCGTCGTAGAGCGTCGCGACCGCCCAGGGGTTGGCCGCGAAGCTGGACCACGCATCCCAGAGGCTGACGGTCAGGCTGGTACGAATGGTGAGCACCGTCATCCACAGCAGGATTCCACCGAACAATATCTTCAGAACGAGCTTCACCGGGCATCCTCCCTGACTCCTGAGGCCTTCAAGCGTTCCAGATTCTGCTCGAAGCCGGCTAGATCTTCCAGAACGATGGTCTTGTCGCTCGCCGTGAGATCAACTACCTTTCGTCCGCCGCTGCCCCCGATCCAAAGCTCGACGCCGGTGGGGAGTTCCCGACCTAGCAGTTCGACGTCGGCACGGACCGCAGGCGTGGCATTCATCGCCATAATTCCCAGCACGACCGCGCGCGGGGCGAGGTTCTGCGCGGCGAAGAGAATCTGGTTCACAGGGAGGTTGGGGCCAAGGTAGGCAACCTGAAATTGATGCGCCACGGCAATCATCGCCGCCGCCAGAATGCCGAACTCGTGCTGTTCGCCCGAGGGCGTGGTGATCAGGATCCCGCGGCGACCATTGCGCGTTGCCTGGCGCCGCACCACGCCGCCAAAAAGGTTGCGCACGCACGCGGAGAGCAGATGTTCATGCGCGATTTGAAAGAGTCCCTTTTCCCAGTTCTCCCCGGCCAGGCGCATCAGGGGCAGCACCGCCTGGTGTACCAACTCGCGCGGAGTGAGCAGCAACGCCAGCCGTCCCAACTCCTCATTGGTTGCCGAGTAGTCAAACGCTTGAATGGCCGTGAGTATGGGCTCCAGGTCCAGGGAAACTCCGCGATCTGCGCCCGGACGCTCCTTTTGAGCAGTGGTCCCGGCAAGGTGCAGTTCTTCCAGCGCACCATCGCTCAGGGACGCCACCTGACCTATGGCATGTCCGCCGTCCACCGCGCGGCGCAACAGCAGTAGACGGCGGATGTCGGCTTCGCTGTACAAGCGGCCTCGCCCCGCCCGGCTGGGGTTCACTGCCTGGTAACGGCGCTCCCAAGCCCGCAGAGTGTCAACCGGAAGGCCGGTGAGCTGCGACGCCGCGCGAATTGGATATTGGGCCGGCATCTTCATCTCTGTCCAATGTAGCGGAGGTGGCTAGGCTTTGTCAAGTATTTGTCCAGTATAATCATTGACAAACAATTGACAAACCTGTACTGTCGGAGAGTGAGTTTTCTCCGTCGATTCTTTCGCGGCTACCAACTCGGCGCTGTTGTCCCATTCGTTTTGTTGCACTTGGGGGTAGTAGCAGTGCTCTATTTCCCTCCGGCGCGACGTGGGCTGCTTTGGCTGGCAGGGTCGTACGCGTTGCGGATGTTCGCGGTGACCGCCGGGTACCACCGCTACTTCAGCCACCGGAGCTACAAACTGGGACGTTGGGCGCAGTTCGCGATGGCCTTCCTGGCTCAAACCTCGAGTCAGAAGGGCGTCCTCTGGTGGGCCGCGCACCACCGGCACCATCATCGCCATTCCGACCACGATCAGGACATACACTCGCCCGCGCAGCGCGGCTTCTGGTGGTCGCATATGGGCTGGATTCTTACCAACGTGTACGACACCTATGACGTTAAGTCGATTGCAGATTTCGCGCGATTCCCGGAGCTGCGCTGGCTCGACCGCTACCACTGGGTTCCCACCGTTGTCTACGCCGCGGCGATCTTCATGGTTGGGGGTGCCGGCGCTTTTGTGTGGGGCTACGTGGTGGCCACAGTGGTCCTGTTTCACTGCACCTTCTCCATCAACTCGCTGGCGCATGTCTTCGGAACCCGCCGCTTCGACACGGCGGACCACAGCCGTAACAACTGGTTGCTGGCCCTCATCACGTTCGGGGAAGGCTGGCACAACAATCATCACTTCTCCATGGGGAGCTGCCGGCAGGGCTACCGCTGGTGGGAGATCGACATAACTTACGGCGTGCTGAAATTCCTGTCGGCACTGGGCATTGCCCGGGATCTGCGTCCCTTCCGGCTTCGAGCCACGGCCGCGCGCGAGGCAAGATAGTGCGCATCGCTGTCATCGGCAGCGGCATCTCGGGGCTGGCCGCGGCCTACTATCTGAGCCGGAAGCACGAGGTGTTCCTCTTTGAAAAAGAAGAGCGCCTTGGCGGGCACACCCACACCGTCACCGTGGATAGCAGCCGCGGCCCGCTGCCGGTGGACACCGGCTTTATTGTCCACAACCACCGCACCTATCCCAACCTGGTCAGGCTTCTGATCGAACTCGGCGTGGAGACCCAACCGAGCGACATGTCGTTCGGCGTGTCCAGCCGGAGCACCGGTTTCGAGTATTCCAGCCGGGGACTGAATGGATTTTTCGCTCAGCGCGCCAACGCCGGGCGTCCGGCGCACTATCGCCTGCTACGCGAGATCCTGCGCTTCAATCGGGAAGCGCCGAGGTTGCTCGACGATCCGGCGGCCGGCTCCCTGACCCTGGGCGACGTGATGGATCAGGGGGGCTACAGCGCGGAATTTGCCGAGCGCTATCTTTACCCCATGGCATGTGCCGTGTGGTCCATGTCCACTGACGCGATCCGCTCGTTCCCCGCCTTCACCCTGATTCGCTTCTTCGACAACCACGGCATGCTGGGCATCGACACCCACCCTAAATGGAAAGCGGTCCAGGGCGGCAGCAGCCGCTACCTGGAGCCGATTACCGCTCCGTACCGGGACCGGATCTACACGGGAGTTGCCATACACTCGGTGGCCCGGGACTCCGCGGGGGTCACGCTGCGATTTCGGGATCGACCTGACAGGGCGTTCGACCAGGTAGTCTTCGCCTGTCACGGGAATCAGATTCTTCCCCTGCTGGAATCCCCCAGCGACGCCGAGCGGCAGATTCTGGGCAGTTTCGCCACCAGCCGCAATGAAGTCTGCCTGCACACGGATTCCTCCCTGCTGCCGCGGCGTCCGCGGGCCCGGGCATCCTGGAATTATCACCTGGGTCTCGCATCGAGCGGCGCCATGCTCACCTATCACATGAACCGCCTGCAGTCCCTGAATGTGCCGGAAGACTACTGCGTCACGATGAACCCCAACGGCGGCGTCGATCCGTCGAAGGTACTGCGGCGCCTGGTTTACTACCATCCGGTCTACAACCGGCAAGCCGTCGAAGCGCAAACCCGCTGGGGGGAGATCAGCGGCGCCAATGGAAGTCACTTCTGCGGCGCTTACTGGTTTTATGGCTTTCACGAAGACGGCTTGAATTCCGCGCTGCGCGTGGCGCGGGCGTTGGGAGTGGAGGTCTGAAACCATGGACTCCTCTCTCTACATCGGTACGGTGCGGCACCGCAGGTTCGAACCCGCGCGCCACGAGTTCACCTATCCGCTTTTCATGGCGATGCTGGACATCGACCGTATCCCTGAATTGATGGCCGGCTCACCGTTTTCCAGCTATAACCGTTTCAACTGGGCCAGCTTCCACCAGCGCGACCATTTCGGCGATCCGGCGGCTCCGTTGCGCCAGCGGCTTCGCGCGGACGCGGCGCGCAACGGCATTTCGCTTCCCGATGGTCCCATCTTTCTGCTGACCCATCTGCGCTACCTGGGGTACGCCTTCAACCCCATTTCGCTGTTCTACTGCTACAGCCGCGAGGGAAAACTGGAGACCGTGCTGGCGGAAGTGAACAGCACCTTCGGCGAAACCCACAACTACTGGCTGTCCGCCGCGAACCGCGACCGGTCATCCCAATCGCACGTGTATCGCTGCCCCAAGGCGATGCACGTCTCGCCGTTCATGCCCATGGAACTCGAGTACCGTTTCGTCCTGACCCCGCCCGGCGAGCAACTCGTGGCGCACATGGATACGCTGGCGGGTGAGCGCGGAGGCTTTGACGCCACGCTACAGTTGCGGCGCGAACCTTGGAGCGCCGCTTCGCTTCATCGCGCCCTGCTTCGGTTCCCGTGGATGACCGCCAAGGTAATTGGGGCCATCCACTGGGAAGCGCTGCGGCTCTACTGCAAACGCGTTCCTGTCTACACTCATCCGGCCCGCCGGAGGGAAGAACAATAATGACGACACTTCTCACATCCTTCGCTCGGAACCTCTTCCTCAAGAGCCTGCAATCGCTGCGCGGCGGGTCTCTCAAGCTGATCTGCGACGGCCAGACCCTCCAGTTCGGAGAGCCCGGTGCCCTGCTGGAAGCGACAGTCGTGGTGCATAACGACCGCCTCTTCCACCGCGCCATCTTCGGCGGCGATATCGGCCTGGGCGAGTCCTGGATGGCCGGCGAGTGGTCCTCGCCCGATCTCACTTCGGTCATCCGCCTGGCCGTGCGCAATCTGGCGCGCATGGAGCGGGAGAACCGCGTCCTGAGCGCCTTCAGCCGGATGTTCGACATCCTGCGCCACCGTTTGCGCGGCAACTCGCTGGCAGGCAGCCGCCGCAACATCGGGGCGCATTACGATTTGAGCAACGACTTCTTTCAGCTGTTCCTGGACCCCAGCCTGATGTACTCCTGCGCCTGCTACGACACGCAGGCGGACTCGCTCGAAGCGGCGCAATTCCAGAAACTCGATCGCATCTGCCGGAAACTGCGCCTGGGACCTGAAGACCATGTCCTCGAGATCGGCACCGGCTGGGGCGGGTTTGCCGAGCACGCGGTGAAGCACTATGGCTGCCGCATCACCACTACCACGATTAGCCGGCAACAGTACGAATATGCCCGCGATCGTTTTGCCTCGATGACCGCGGGCGATCGCATCGAACTGCTCCAGGAGGACTACCGCAATCTCCGGGGCCGGTACGACAAGATCGTCAGCATCGAAATGTTTGAAGCGGTCGGGCTGCGCTATTACGACGATTTCTTCCGGACCTGCAATCGCCTGTTGCGGAACGATGGCAGCATGCTGATGCAGACCATCACCATCAACGAGCGCGCGTTTCCGTCCTATCGGCGGCGCACCGACTGGATTCAGAAGTACATCTTCCCGGGCGCGGAATTGGCGTCGGTAAGCGAGATCCTGCGTTCGCTGGCGCGCGTGACGGCGCTCTCGCTTTATCACGCCGAGGATATCGGCACGCACTATGCGCGAACGCTGGCAGCGTGGCGGCAGCGGTTCCAGGACCGGCTGCGAGAAGTTCGCGCGCTCGGCTTCGACGAGCGATTCATCCGCATGTGGGGCTACTATCTGTCCTACTGCGAGGGGGCCTTTCTCGAGCGCCACATCGGCGATTTCCAGCTTCTGCTGACCAAAAACCATGCACCCGGGACTTTGTTTGGCGAGCCTTGGGGCGAAGGGCGACCTCATGCCGTCCCGGCTGGGATTCCAGATTCCCTACCTGCTGGTGGATGCCGGTAGACCATCCTGAAGCCACCGCTCATTCTATTGACAGGCCCCAACCGGCTATGTGGGCGGAGAGTTGCTGAAAGCTCCGCTGGCGGCCGGCTATCAGGCCGCTCGGAATTGCTATGGGCACAGGAACGGATGTCGCCATGGAGAGTGCCGGCATTACTCTTGTCGGTAGTGATCTGCGTGGCGCATCACCCCTTCGATCGTTCGGATCTACCCGTAAACCCAGCGGAGGCCGACAATAAACAATCCGCAGACCACCGTCCCCAACGCCAGCGCAATTAGACCTGCGGCGCGCTTCTCCCGCCGATTCCACCATAGATAGACACCGCTCAACACCAGCACCAGGACACCGGCTGCCACCGCATCCATCGACATCGCCCAAATCGTGGTCAGTATCCAATCGCGCCGATTGCGCGGATCATCCGGACTAACCCCGACAAATGTGTGCATGCCGCGCAAGACTCCCCAGGCGTTGTACTCGTTGAGCGTGACGGTAGCCCGGTTTTCTTTCAGATCGGTCTGCACCTGGTATACGCGACCGGGCCGGGTCACGTTGAACTCCAGTCGCGCGGCGGCGTCTCGAGTCGCGCCCCATCCGATCTCGCCTTCGATTCCAAACTGGCGCATCACCGCCCTGGCCTTATCGAGGTCGGAACCTGACAGGGGAAATTGGATCGGTCCCTCAATTTTCGAGATCTTGCGATTGGGGAAGAACTGGGCGAACGCCCAGGACGAATGGTTCAGCAGAAGCCCGGAGAGTGAAAACAGCCACAAAAAGAAGAGGAAGTACAGTCCCAGATAATAGTGCGCCTTCCGGTTCCAGGTTGAGAACAGGGCTGCCCACCGGCGGGATTCAGGCGCCCGGGAGATCATTGGATCAGTGGACGAGTGCATAGAGGGATCCGAAGAAAGAAAAGGCGCCGGCTGCAATCAGCGCGAGTCCGACACGACGCTCCGCGCGCAGAACGGCCCATAGGTACACGCCGCTGAGAGTCAGGAACATAACGACGTATACGGTGCCGTCGGCGAGCCACCGCCAGAACCGCATGTACCCCCAGTTTCCTCGAAGGTTCGCCAGGTGCTGCCCGGGCATTTTGTGCAGGTAAGTGATGGCACTCCCTATGCCGGTCGCCCGTTCCGTGACTTCAGCCGAACGCGTTTCCAAGTTTAGGTCCACCGACACTTCCCGGCCAGGAATGATCACGGCGATCACGAGGCGGTGCTCCTTTGCGATTCGCCGGAGCACGCCGACTTCGCCTTTTACGCCAAGCCGGTCCAGCACTCCGCGCAATGCGGCCACCTGGGCGCGACCCGTGAGGAGTTCGACGCCGGCGGGAATCGGGAGATCGCCGGCGGTGCGTTTCGCCGGCGCCGCGGAACTTCCTGGAATCCACGCGTGTACAAGAAAGAAGACGCTCACCGCGAACACGAGTACTAGCGGGCTGATAAACAGACCAGAGTACAGATGCAGATCTCGAACGATGGAATAGAGTCGTCTCACGGATTGACCAGTCATTGTACACGGCTGCAGGCTGCGTGTCCGCGCGTCTGCCAAATATTAACGTAATTTCCTGATGCGAACTCAAGGAGTGCAGTCGGCTGAATGCCTGGAGCGGCGCACCCGGGCCAGCACAGTTCCTGCACGAAGAATAGCTCTTCAGTTTCAAAGCTCACGAAGTTAGTTTGTTTGGGGTGCTAGCGCCCCCAGAGCTAGAGGTAAGAATTCACCCATTGGGCAGGTTTCATACAATTCCCGGTCACGTCCGCCATGAATAGTGGAAGCCTTACCGTGGCGACGAGCACCCTGATCTCGAAAACACCGGCGTCGACGATATAATTCGGAGCAGGAGAACGCCCCAGCGACAATCAATGACGCCGCCCGCCGCGCAGATCAGACAATGGATCGCGGACAGGCCCTTCCAGCGAAAAGGTTGGAACTCGAGGGATCAAGAAAATCGTGGCTGGTGTATGCTAGACGCGCTGGAGAACCAAATGGAAATTCCAGCCGATGTGACGGAGCGAGGGGTGCGAGATTTGTCGGGCTACCGCACCGCAGTGATTCGACCGGTGCCTGGCACGTTCTCCCAACTGAGGCTTGAAGATGCCTTGATCGACCCACCGGCGAGAATGAAATGGCAAGGATTGATGCATCGCAATTTAACCCGCTCTTTAAGGGCTTTGTAAACGCTGTCGCACAGGTTAAGAACTTTGACGATAGAGGTAGGTTTAGTAGCGGAGCGGGTTCATGTGCGGCAGCCCTTACAAGGATAAATATTCGACTTCGCTTGGCGAAGGAGATGCGGAATGCGCTCGTGCTCGATGGCAGGCACTGCCTCGATCGATCCCGAATCGTCTGCGCCGGCTTTCGATACGTTGGCCTGGCAAGCTGATCCAGTCTTGAAAAACGCATTAATTGGAGAACACTTTGCAAATCGTTATTTCAGGCGCCGCCGGCTTCTTGGGCTCGCACATGTGCGACCGGCTACTGGCCGAAGGCCACAGTGTCCTGGGCCTCGATAACTTCCTGACCGGAAGCCCTCGAAATCTCGCTCACCTGGATCGCGATCCGCGTTTCCGTTTTGTCGAACAGGATGTTACCCAGCCGCTTTCAATCGACGGCGCCGTCGATTGTGTGGTCCACATGGCTTCCCCCGCGAGTCCAAAGGACTACCTTGAGTACCCCATAGAGACTCTGGACGTAGGTTCCCTCGGGACCCGGCGTATGCTGGAACTTGCGCTTGGCAAATCGTCGCGTTTCCTGCTCACGTCAACCTCCGAGTCCTACGGCGACGCGCTCGTTCATCCCCAACCGGAAACGTATTGGGGAAATGTGAACCCGGTCGGACCGCGTTCCTGTTACGACGAGAGCAAGCGTTTCGCGGAGGCCATGACGATGGCTTATCATCGCAAGCACGGCCTACGAACCAACATCGCCCGCATCTTCAATACCTACGGCCCGCGCATGAAGCTGAACGACGGCCGCGTGGTGCCGGCATTTCTGGATCAGGCTCTGCGCGGCGAACCGATCACGGTATTCGGCAGCGGCGCCCAAACCCGCAGCTTCTGTTACGTCAGCGACTTGGTGGACGGATTGTTCCGGCTGATGGTCTCCGAGGAACGCTACCCGGTGAACCTGGGAAATCCATGCGAAATGACGATGCTGGAATTCGCCGAACAGATTCGCCGCATGGCCGGCTCCCAATCGGAAATCGTCTTCCAGCCGCTTCCAGAAGACGATCCCAAGCAGCGGCGCCCCGATATCGCCAAGGCTCGCGCAATGCTCGGATGGGAGCCGCGCGTGCCGCTGGACGAGGGATTGCGGAACACGTTCGAATACTTCTCGACACTCCGCGCCGCTGCGCCGCCATTTCCTCGGTCAACGCACAACGATCGAAAATCAACTCGTTTTGAACGTTAGTGCCGATATAAAACACCCGCAGCACTGCCGGTTTTGTCGTTGGGATCGCGGCTGGATGGGAGCGCGAGACACACGAATGCGGCGGCGCGGGACGTTGACGAACTTGAACGCGTCCTGGGAACTGCGCGATGACCGACGGCCGAGTTGGTTAGCCGCTGGGCGACCCTCCCGCGCCGTCAACAGGAGCATGAGCATTGGAATGCCGTGAGTGGTTGGTGTCGAGCCGGACCGATTCGATCACGAGGTAGAGTTTGTCGGCGCTGTTGGCGTAGAGCCGTTGAATTTGTTGACTGGAAAGGAACTAAGTGGTAGCGCTAACGGGAATCGAACCCGTTTCGCCATGTCCGAGCTAGTCCGATCCAGCCCTAACTAGCTGATTTTATATGAATGTATGAGGGTCTAGTCCGCGTCATGACCCCCACGGATTCGCCGCGTGTGATCAATGCGTGATCATAGCCGAGACGCCGCAGGTTGAGTTTTGGGCAAATCCGGCTGCGCCGGACCGGGTTCTTCAGGCCTCGCCCCGACTCGTGCTTTCCTTGATGATATCCGGGCGTCGGGTTAGTGTGAATGTATGAGCGAGAGCGCCGTCAAAAAGCCGGTCCTGAACGTGACCACGACGACCGACATCCAGTCGAGCGGGCACGGCGTGCTGCGGTTCCGGAAATGGATGGCGGGAGACAGCGCCGCCATCCGCAAACTGAGCAATGAGGCGCTCGTACCGCGAGAGTTCGCCGAACGCCTGCTCGCCCTGCAATCGATAGAGCCGAAGCGCACGGCGGAGGAGATCAAGGATTGGGAGGATGCCGAGCTGACGGCGGTCGCACGAACGTGGTGGGACGAGGTTGACCGGCTGAATTCAGCTCCACTCCCGGCTGACTCTCTGGAAGCGTTTCAGGGAGCCATCCGCCAACGTATTTCCGAACAGTCCGAGCGGCTCAAGGCCGTTCCGCGTGACGTCAGTTACGCGATCTCCAGGATTCCCGAAATCAATTCCGCCGCAAGCTTGGCGCGGGAGATCACAAGGTCGAACTCGCTTCTGGATTTCTCTGGCATCCATTCCGCCGCAAGCTTGGCGCGGGAGATGGCAAGGTCGAACTCGCTTCTGGATTTCCCTGGCATGCATTCCGCTCGGGCTCTTTACGAGGCCGAGCTCGCTGCCCGGCCTCTTGCGGCGTTCACGGATCGTCTACGGGAAGAACGTCGTGCGTTTGACATCATTGGAGAGCAGTATCGCGAAATGCAGGCACTCGCAAAATCGCGGTTCGCCGGTATCGAACGCGTTGCCGGATTCCCCGGCATTCACTCATCTGCGATGGCCCACGCGGCCGAGATCGAAAATATGTCCCGGCAGATCCGGGATCATCTCAGGGCGTATCAGTCGACGTTCGATTCGCTGCGGATCAAGGACGCCATCAGTGCGCTCGATACCTCCGCCTATAAAAGCTTCGCGCCTGCCCTCGTTGAAATTCAGTCCGTTGCCGCTGCGTTGAAAGGCCCTTGGGTGAACAAGCTTTATCCCGAGCTGTCGGCAGCCGGCGTTACGCATATCGCGGCGCTCACCGCAGCGGCCCACGCGCCGACGCCGTTCGCCGTTCCCGCCGTGGCCACGATCCGCGAAGCCCTCGGTGACTGGCGCGAACTTAAAATGCCATGGCGTTTCCTTCCGGACGCCAACTTGCGCGAGCGGTTCTACCTCGACCATGGATTCGACAGGAACCTGACCCAGCTTCCCGAGCCCGCTTTCTCCCAGGCGTTGGTGCGTGTCGGACTCGTTCGGCCACCCGCGTCCGAGCCCGTCGAGGAACAGCCAGCGGATGAAGAAGCGGTCCTTGAACAGCGGATGAACCGGGCCTATGCGCTCTTCCTCCGTTTTGAGCGGAAGCTCCGGGAATTCATTGACGCGCGGATGTCGGCGAAGTGTGGAACGGGCTGGGAGCGTCCCCGTTGCCATGGGAACGGGAAAATCTATCAGAGTTGGGTCGCAAAACGCGATGCGGAGGTGAGCAACGGCCTCCCGCCGCAGAAGCTCATCCACTACATCGATTTCCGGGAATACGCGGACCTGATCACGAAGGCCGACAATTGGCGGGAGGTTTTCAAGGATATATTCCAGCGCGAGGAGAATGTCCGTGAAGCTTTCGCGCGCCTCGGACCCGTTCGCGTCTGCACCATGCACGCGCGGGCGATCACGAAAACGGAGTTCACGCTTGCAGCGGCCGAAATCACCCGCCTGCTGATCGCGATCGGTGTCTCGGTCGACGAAGACGATACTGACTGAGATTAGTTCGGAAGCCGGAAAACTCCATGGCACGAGATGACTTCTCTACGAGCGTTAAGCAGCAGTTAGCAAATCGGGTAAATCACCGATGCTCGCATCCTGAATGCAGAGCCACGACCAGTGGTCCTCAGCTAGAACCTGAAGGGTCCATCAATGTTGGAGTAGCGGCCCACATCACGGCAGCATCGCCTGGTGGTCCTCGATTCGACGCGGCGATTTCGCCCGAGAATCGCGCTTCCGCTTCGAACGGGGTCTGGTTATGCCAGAACTGCGCGAAATTGGTTGACAACGATGCACGGCGTTTCCCAGCGGAATTGCTTCGGGAATGGAAAGCCCGCGCTGAAGCCGTTGCTTTCGAGCAAATCGGCAGAACGTCTTCACCCTGCGAAAAACCCGCGCACAGTGAAGAGCGCGCGGCACCGTTTAGCATCAAGGATCTTTCCGAAGTGGGGGGCTTGAACCTTGACGGCTACAAGATTTTTCAAGCCCTAGACCTGAACTCCTATTCGAATGGAATCGATGGATCGGCATTGATCTTGGTTGACGAGCGTCTGGAAGGCCTGCGAGGTGCGATCAAGAGAGATCCGTATTCGGGCATCGAGACCCTCGACGTTGAACCTGATCCTAGCGCTTGGTTCTTACCGCAACAGGACGTAAACGAGGCGCTAATGCTTATCGTTGATCAGCGACTTCGGATCTTGTACTCCGAGCGGCTCGGACGGGAGTCTGCCCGGCTAGATCGAGTCTTCCTGTATCAGGATCGCAGCAAGCCGACATTCGTACTGACGAGGGACTATTCCATCGGATCGGGTTCTTACAATGGGCCAATTTCATATTTCTTGGAGGTCTCAGATAGCGGCATTCGTT
This sequence comes from Candidatus Solibacter sp., assembly GCA_039934035.1. GTDB lineage: Bacteria > Acidobacteriota > Terriglobia > Bryobacterales > Bryobacteraceae > Solibacter. The sequence goes on from JBDTMZ010000104.1 coordinate 109,004, forward strand.
ACATTTTGCCCCACGGCCTGATGACATCGCTGAAGACGGCGTGGGCGATCGTGCCGACGAACAGTACGGCTGAAATCCTGTCCAAGAAGTGTCGGCCCGACTTCGAAAATAGCGATTCTGGAACTATGGAGTTCAAAGTTATCTATGAGCGATTCACCTTAGAAGACGGCTTCTGGCAAACGAAGTTGCGCGAGCAATCTGGCTTTTGGGAGTTCACGGCATCGCTAGATCCCAAGGAGTTTGCGATGTAACCGTTTCGCGTCTCCCGATTGCCGCGAGGAAGCAGTGTTTGTTGGCGGCCCCTTTGCGCACAGGCGTTCGTCTGTGCGTTCTGATCTTCAGGCGCGCGAATTACGGCCCCGCAGGTTCAGGTCTCTCCTGAGTCAATTTTTCGGCCCAAAATCGAACCGAATTCTGGAAAGCAAAGACTGCTCCTAAACCGCAGCGCGGATGTAGCCACATCGACTTTCAGGCAAGGCCTGCTGGGGTAAGAACCGGAGCCGAAGGGATAGCTGTTTTCAAACCCCGGTTGTGTATTTACAGATTATTAAACCTAAGCGTGTACTCTGAATTCGAGGATGGGGTAGTGTCATGACCACGCCAACGGAAGACGATCTCGACGCGCTACCGGAAGACGAGTTGCTGACTCTGCCGGAAGGGTCGATTCCTCCCGGCTGGCTGACCGAATTCTTTGGTCGCCGGGCCGCCCTGATCCACCAGCAGGACAGTAACGAGCTGGCGCTCGAACTCTCCGGTGATTCCAGCCTCCGTCTGATGATCTTCCGCGATACGGACCCGAAGGAGAAGCGCCGGCGCAAGGACGAGGAAGATCGACTCCGGTTGCTGGCCGAACAGGAACTGCGGGACTACCGCGACCGCTCCGACCGCCTGCTGGCGCGGATCGAGCAGCAGCAGATTGTTGTCGAGAAGCACCGGAAGGAGATCGAGGAGAACGCGCTCAAGCTGCGTGACGGTCGCCGCGTCTACGTTGACGGCAACCAGTACCGCGACGAGCAGGGCCGGGTGCTGGAGGGTAGAGATCGGGACGAAGCCGCGGCGCTTCACAGTCAGAAACCCGATGCCTCGACGTGGCAGGATCGGCAGAAGACCATCGACGAAGCCGATGAACTCGCACGCCTCAAGCAAAAGGTCCTGAACGACCGGCAGGAGGCGGAGAGGGGAGGGGATGTGACCGCCGCCGATGCGCGGCTGTCAGGTTACGAGAAAGAAACCCAGAACATTCTAGAAGAGAAAACGACAGACATCGCCGCCAAGGCACCCGCCGAGCTGGCGTCATCGTACAGCACCGATTACATGGCGGCCTACGGCGATGAATACACCATCTCGACCGTCCCGGCCTTCACAAAAGCGGCTGACGGACAGACAACGCAAGCTGATCGCAAGGATACCGATGCCGATAATCCCCAGACGCAGAATGCACCCCGGCCTGTCGGCCAGATCGCGCCCAAGATCTAAACCGTTTTGCAACCCGCTCCATTTTCCTCCAACGCAAAGCTGTCAGATCGGTCCTTGCCGTCAAGGGTTTCACGAGCGCAAACCCTGCGCCCTTGACTGGCGGTGGCCCGATCTGAAGAACCCCCTTGTCCTCATAAGAGGAAAATGGATGTTTTGAAAACGCTATATAAGGAAGGACAGGGCCGCCTCGTTGGGCGGCAAGATGCTTATGATCGTGGCTGACAGAAACTTTGAAGATGACCGCAACCGATTCATTCGATTCGGGTTATACTTAGGCATGAAGCTTTTCCTCGCTTTTTTCGTCCTGATGACGGCGCAGGCGATGAGCCTGAAAGACTTCAACTCCAAACCCACGCATGAGCAGTCGGTTTACGTCGTCGATTTCATCGAGAAGATGACCGCCGACCTCGGCGCGAAGAATCCGCAACTGAAACAGGACATCCGCGACTGGTTCTCCCGCAAGCAGGACGGCAAGCCGTATTCGGAAGGACTTGAGCAGCTGTATACGGAACTTGGCGCACTTGAGATCCTGGCCCACGACGGTAAGGTTGATCTGACGAAGATCCAGGTCGAGGGTGTGATTGTCAAAGTGGTGAAGGACAAATTCCCGCCGCCGGCGCAGAAGTAAGAATTTCACAGCGCGCGATGCCCGGCCTTTTATCAAACAGAATTGATAAACTACGGCTACGCAGGGAGGGCATGTGTTCACGACCACCCGGATCGCCGCCGTTCTGGCGTTCGCGTTTGGCTGCGTTCCCGCGCACGCCTTGAGCCTCAAGGACTGGCTCGCGAAATCAAAAGCCGACCAGGTCCGATATCTGAGCAACAGCCTCGCCCGGCTGGTTGTTGATGTTGGCAAGACCGACCAGCCCCTTGCGAAGAAGATCACGAGTTACTATTCCGAGAAGGCGCCCGGCGCAGAATATCCCCCCGGTATGAATGATCTGTTCGCGCGGATCGGCAGGCTCGTCCGCCAGGCGGAGACGGACAAGAGCGTTGATCTGTCGAAGATGGAGTTCGAGCAAGTCGTTGTTCTCAACACCGCCGAAAAGTTCAAAATACCCATACCGGCTGATTTCCAGAGAGCTGCCGATCCGAGCGTGAAGCCGCGTCGTGCTGTGCCAGTTCCGGCCCTGGTGCCGAGTCCTGCCCCGCGCCCGGCGGCACCGGCGGATGATGATCCGATCGGGCAGGGGGGCTTCATCACCCCTCCGACGGTGACGGTGATGAAAATCTGCGTGTCGGCCGACTTCGCGCCGTCTTGGGAGAACCCCTCCGCCGGCCCCGAAATGGACGCCTTCAGGAACCTCATCGGGGCCTATGTCATTGATAACGGCAAAGCCGGGGAGCAATACAGGATCAGGGACAGCGCATACGGCACCTTCGAGAGCGGCCGGCAGGCTACACCTGCGCGGACCGCGCTTCCAAAACTCCTCGTTGACGCTCTGCCTAATGGGCAACGCTGCCCGGCGACCGACCGCGTCTACAACGTGCAACGAAAACCGCCCGCAGCACCGCCAAAGTGAAACCGTCCTTTCCTGTCATGGTTTTGACTGCGATTCACGCGCGGAACTAAAACCGCGCCAGGCACGGCTGTAGCTTGCACCGGCACCAGCCGGAAACCGTGATTGGTCTCTCTGATTTCGACTTGTCACTCTGCCTATAGACAATAGTTCTCCAGAGTGCTATAGTTCTCTAGAGAGTGACAGAGAGGAACTTCACCATGCCCCAAGTTGAGATTGATTTCGAAGTGTTCAAGGAATTAACGAATCGTCGGCCCGCCGAGACCGTCACGTATAACGACGTGATTCGTGAGCTGCTAAAGCTTCCGAAGCCGGCAAAATCGGGAAAACCCGCTGCAAACGGAAGCAAGCCTTGGGTTGTGTCCGATACGGCTTTTCCGGCCGGTTCCGAGTTCATGGCCGATCATAAAGGCAAGAACTATTCCGGCATCTCCAAGGACGGGAAGCTGGAGCTGAGCGATGGCGGTAAATTCACGACGCCTTCCGCGGCGGCTGTTCACGTCACTGGCAGCAGTGTCAACGGGTGGCGTTTCTGGAAATGCAAGCTCCCCGGAACCTCTCAGTTTGTTCTCTTAGAACGGCTGCGCGGAAAGGCCCATTAGTCCGCACAGCCGGCATCCGCTGGTGGAGATTTGCATTACAATAGACGCCATGCCCCAGGAGCCGACGGGAGCCAAGCGGCCGGTGGAACCGGCACAAGACGACGTTGAAAAGTTTCTTGCCGAGCAGAAGCAGCTGGAAGCCCACCGGCACGACCTGATCAAGGATCTTCTCCGCCAGAAGGAAGCCGCGATCAAGGTCTTCGATGAAAAGCTGGCGAAGCTCGGTTACGACGGCGAGCACGCCAATAAGCGCAGTCACCATAAGGACGACGCTGGCAAGAAGCCTGAATAGGCCTCCAGTGTTTAGCCTTACGGTTCTATCGGGGCGTTCCCGGCTGCCGGTCGGGCCTTTCACGCTCCGCGCCCCGGGCCGTTGTCTCGGCAAGCCGGTAAAAGTCCCTGACGCGAGAAAACGAGCAGCTGGACGGGCCACTTGCAGACTCTCCGATATGGTGTAACGTGGTGAATTACCGGAGGTTTACCGGATCGAAGCACACTGCGCATCAATAGGTTTATGAAGAGTTTTTTCGAGTAGACCGACACCTGTAGAGACTGAACTGCCCCATGCCCGATCACAACTACTTCTCTAACCTCATCTGGCAGATCGCTGATCTGCTCCGCGGTCCCTATCGGCCGCCACAATACGAGCGCGTGATGCTGCCGATGACGGTACTGCGCCGTTTCGATTGTGTGCTGGCACCCACCAAGGCCAAGGTGTTGACTGAATATGATAAACGCAAAGACGGCAAGCTTAACGCCGATAGCGTGATCACGAAACTTTTCGACAATGCCGACTTCGGCTACACCCGCATTACGGTTGAGCGCCCGCTGCGTCTCCGCTACCAGATGAGCACAGAAGACAAGGCGCGTTTTCTGGATGCTTGTCCGCGGCTTCTCGACGATGTCCAGGCTATTGATAAGGCCCTCGGGCGCAAACCGCAGCTGGACTGGAACGCCGCGTGGAAACAGATCGAAGACGTGCTGAATAAACGCAAGTCAAACTGGAAGGCGACCGAGCAGAAGCTCTTTCGTGGGGTTTTTACGCGGACAGACCCTGAGGGTAAGCCAGTCGCGAAAAGTGGCCATAGCCAAAACTACGAAGCCGATCCTGACCTGCGTGATTTTGAGAACGTACCACTCAAGGACGATATCGACGCCTACTTCAAACGGGAGGTTCGACCCCACGTGTCGGACGCCTGGATGGATCGTACCAAGGATAGGGCAGGCTACGAAATCAATTTCAATGCCCACTTTTACAGGCACACGCCACCTCGATCGTTGGATGCAATCGACTCGGATCTGAAGAGTGCTGAGGAACAGATCTTGCAGCTCTTGCGAGAGGTGACCGAGTGACTAGCCCGATGCCACCGGTGCAGCCTGAGCAGCGCCTGAAGTACGTAGTTTCGTTACGAAAATCACGCGGCATCGGTACGGAGGATGAAAGACCATATATCGGTCTCGAACAGATCGAGGCGGGCAAAGGCAGGCTCATTCGCAACCGCGACGATATGGCCATCGATTCACTAGAACCCGTTGTCGGCGGTCAAGGCGAGTCGCTCAGTAATACATTTGAAGTCGGTGATGTCTTGTTCGGTAAGCTGCGCCCATATCTCGCGAAGGTCTGGGTAGCTGAATTCCGTGGGCGTTGTACAACCGAACTACTCGTTATGGAACCTCGAACCATCCAGGCTCGTTTCCTTCGATATATCTGCCTGTCTCGGGATTTCATCGACGCAGTCGATGCGTCCACGTTTGGATCAAAAATGCCGCGTGCTGATTGGGACTTTATAGGGAATGTCCGAGTACCCTTACCCGAGACCGGGGAGCAAAACGCCATTGCCGATTACCTTGACCGGGAAACGGCTCGGCTAGATGCCTTGTCGCAAGCAAAGGAGCGTGTTCTTGGATTTCCCCGCGGCGCAACTCACTTACCGGAACCTCTTGGCATCCTGTCTCGGGGGACATGGGCAACCGGGCCGTTTCCAGCACTGCGATTCGAAAAAAGGTGACCAAGATCTCCGGTGGAATCCCGCCGAACCCGCACACCACATCGAGACACGGATCACCTATGCCCCCGACGGCACCATCCGGACGGATGACGTCGCATTTACGAGCCAGCTCAATGACGTGTTGAATCTCAATCTGCCGCAGATTAAGAATAACCGGAAGAGTGTACTGACGGCGCTGCTCGATTGGTGGCAGGCCGAGAGGAATAGGCTCCATGGTCCGCTGCCCAAGGAGCGGATTGAGCGGGAAATAGATCTGCGTACCAACGGTGCTGGTAACCTCTTGCCCTATTGCCAGGTTGCCGTCTGGTGGTTGGGCCAGAAACTCGCGAGGATGCCTTGATGAACCAAGCCAGACACTCTGAGTTCGCCTTCGAGACTGTTATTGAGGCTCACCTGCTGTCCAATGGCTACGTGCGTGTAGCCGATGATAAATTCGACCGGGAACGCGCCATCTTTCCCGAAGTCGTGCTCGACTTCATTCGCGACACTCAGCCGAAGGAATGGGCAAAGCTGGAGGCGCTGCATGGCGATAAGACAGGAGAGCAAATCCTCGGTGACCTCTGCAAGTGGATGGACACCAACGGCTCGCTCGCCACCCTACGGCATGGGTTCAAGTGCTATGGCCGCACCCTCCATGTCGCCTACTTCAAAGCCGCGCACGAACTAAATCCGGAATTGGAGGCTCGCTACGCAGCAAATCAATTGGGGTTGACGCGTCAGCTGCATTTCTCGACCCGGTCCGAGAAATCTCTCGACGTCACGTTAAGCCTCAACGGAATTCCTATCGCTACTGTAGAGTTGAAAAATCCACTGACGGGGCAGACTATCGAGGATGCGCGCCGTCAATACCAACGCGACCGCGACCCGCGCGAGCCAATCTTTGAGTTCAAACTACGTACCCTCGTGCACTTTGCCGTGGACACTGAAGCGGTATTAATGACAACGCGCCTGGCGGGGGGAGCTACGCAGTTCTTGCCCTTTAATAAAGGTTTGGATGAGGGCGCCGGAAATCCTCCTGATCCCGCTGGCCGTAACTATCGTACAGCCTATCTGTGGGAACAGGTGCTGCAGAGAGATAGCCTTCTTGATCTTCTCGCCCGATTTATCCACCTGCAGATCGAAGACAAGCACGATGATCAGGGCCGCAAGGTCAAGAAAGAGACGATGATCTTTCCGCGTTACCACCAGCTGCGGGCGGTACGCAAACTCGTTAATGCCGCACGCACTGAAGGCGTCGGCAGCAACTACCTTGTTGAGCACTCTGCCGGCAGCGGTAAAAGCAATACGATTGGCTGGCTCACTCACCGATTAGCGTCATTGCACGACAGTGACAACCGGCGCGTGTTCGATAGTGTGATTGTGGTCACTGACAGGGTGGTACTCGACCAGCAACTGCAGGACACCATCTACCAGTTCGAACACAAGCGCGGTGTGGTGCAGAGAATTGATGAAAGCTCCAGACAGCTCGCCGAGGCACTCGAAAATGCGGTTCCTGTAATAATCACGACGCTGCAGAAGTTTCCATTCGTCTCGCGACAGCTCGTAAAGATGGCGGAGGAGCGTGGCGAACAGGGCTTGGGCACGCTCACTACGCGGCGCTGTGCCGTTGTGATCGATGAGGCGCATAGTTCTCAAGGCGGAGAGAGCTCAACTGATTTGAAAGAGGTGCTGGGTGGCGAAGGTCTGCGGCAGGAGGCGTCGAGTAGGGCTGCCGAAGAAGGTCTGACCGATATGGAGGAGCTCTTTCGGAGTATGGCCAAACGCGGACGGCAGGCGAACCTGAGCTTTTTCGCGTTCACGGCCACGCCAAAGCACAAGACTCTCGCCGTATTCGGACGCAAGGGTGAGCCGGCCGATCGGTATACAATGCGGCAGGCGATCGAGGAGGGGTTTATTCTCGATGTGCTGAAGCACTACACGACCTACGCGACGTATTTCAAGCTTCTCAAGTCCTGCGACGACGACCCGAATGTCGAACGGAAGAAAGCGGCGAAGGCACTAGCACGCTTCATGAAGTTGCATCCCCACAACATCGCCCAAAAAACCGAAGTGATGGTGGAGCATTTCAACACGATGACGCGCCATAAGATCGGTGGTCGGGCGAAGGCCATGGTTGTTACGGGCTCTCGTCTGGAGGCAGTTCGTTATAAGCAGAGTTTTGACCGCTATATCGAGGAGAAGGGGTATTCGATCAAGTCACTCGTCGCCTTTTCCGGGACTGTGCAAGACGACAAAATTGCAGACGTGACGTACACAGAGGAAGGCATGAACTATGGCATTCGCCAGAAGGAGCTGCCCGAGAAGTTCTCCTCTCAGGAATACCAGGTACTCCTAGTTGCTGAAAAATACCAGACGGGCTTCGACCAACCTTTGCTGCACACGATGTACGTTGATAAACGGCTCGCCGGTATTCAGGCGGTGCAGACGCTGTCGCGCCTGAACCGTATTCATCCATTGAAGGAAGACACATTTGTCCTGGATTTTGTCAACGACAGGGACGAGATCCGCAACGCCTTCAAGACCTATTTCGAGGGCGCTGAGATGGGTGAGGAGGTGGACCCGTCGCGTTTGTACCAGATCAAAGGGGAACTGGACGCAACCGGCATCTATCTTTCTGAAGAGGTCGCGCGTTTTTGTGATGTCTACTTCAAGCCAAAGCAGAAGCAGAGCGTGCTAGATCACCAGACCATGAACGCAGCCCTTGATCCTGCTGTTTCGCGCTTCACCGTCCGGCAACGCGATGACGAGAGCGCTGCGGAGGAGTGGCGAGGGAAACTTCAGGCGTTCCGCAATTTGTACGGCTTTCTCAGTCAGGTGATCCCCTACCAAGACTCCGAGCTGGAGCGTCTCTACGTCTTTCTCAGACACCTAGGCGCCAAGCTGCCACGTCGCAAAACTGGCACCGCCTACCAGTTCGATGATGAGGTACGGCTTGAATATTACCGCCTACAGAAGATCAGCGAGGGCTCTATCTCGCTACGGGACGGTGCTGCGCAGAGGCTCGATGGGCCGACCGAAGTCGGAAGTGGCATAGAACGGCAACAATCGATGGCCCTCTCGCAGTTGATTGATGTCGTTAACGAGCGGTTCGGTATGCAAGGCCTCGGAGCAGTTTTCGCGGATGAGCTTCAGATAGGGTTCCCACAT
>JBDTMZ010000105.1:0-40744 GCA_039934035.1 Candidatus Solibacter sp.
CGGGTCTGTGCGGGGGGCAGCGGGTAACCGCTGTCCCTACCGCGACTCCCACCGGAGCGCTGCTCGCCGCACAAGGCAGAGCCATGTGCCACTTTCAGGCAGCACTCAAGCTGCGCGCCGCCTGAAGGCGGCGGCCGGCAGGAATGCCGACCCCACAGGACTGTTCAAACTCCGCGGTGGGCTACTCCGCTTTCTTTTTCGGGATGGTCAGCGATTTCCATTCAGCGGAGCGGAAGTGCTTGGCCAGCATGACGATTTGGCCCACGTGATAGGCGTAGTGCGTCAGTTGGCGATTCACGGCCTGCATGACGGAATGCGTTTGGCTGCGAATCGCGACCCGGCGATCCATGTCGCCATCGGTCAGCGGTCCGAGAGCGCGCCAGACGCAATCCCAGCCGTCTTCCCAGACCTGCAACAGTTCGGCGCGCGAGGCGTGCGGATCCACGAACTCGGTGTCGCGCGCGCGGTCGGGTTTCTCGCCGTCGGTGGTCAGGAAGTCCGTCCAGCGTGAGCGCATGTTGCCGGCCATGTGTTTCACGATCAGCGCGATGGAATTCATCTCGCCGTCCAGGGTGACGAGCAGCTCCTGGTCGGTGACCTGTGCCATGGCGTCTTCCGCGAGTTTTTTGTAGGTGCGAAAGACGGCCAGAGAATCCTCCAGATAAGAGGTGGTGAACTCGTGTGCCATGGTCCCATTATGCGATCGGGAACGCCTGGTTGGTACAATGGGAGATCCCATTCACATGATTGAAGAATCGATACAGGAACTGGCGGCGCGTTCCCTTGCGCGCATCGCTGCCGCGGACACGGCGGAGGCCCTGGAAGCGGTCCGCGTAGATGCCGTGGGCCGCAAAGGCGCACTGGCGGAAATCAGCAAGGGCATGGGCAAGCTTTCGCCCGAAGAACGCAAGCGCATCGGACAGGTATTGAACGCCGCCAAACAGCAGCTCGAAGGGGCGCTGGATGCGCGCAAGCAGGAATTCGACGAAGCCGCGCTGCGCGCGCGCCTCGATGCCGAATGGGTTGACCTCACGCTGCCCGCGCCTGGCGTGGGCCGCGGCCATTTGCACCCCATTACGCGCATTCAGCGCGAACTCGAAGAGCTCTTCATTTCGCTGGGCTTCACTGTGCTCGATGGGCCGGAAGTGGAGACCGAATATTACAATTTCGACGCCCTGAATATCCCGCCCGATCATCCGGCGCGCGATATGCAGGACACGTTCTGGCTGGATGGCGGCAACCTGCTGCGCACACACACGTCGCCCGTACAGGTGCGCGGGATGGAGCGGCTGGGTCCGCCGCTGCGCATGATTGCGCCGGGCCGCGTCTTCCGCAACGAGAGTGTGGACGCCAGCCACGAGCACACCTTTTATCAACTCGAAGGCATGATGATCGATCGCGATGTCTCGGTGGCGCACCTGCTGTATTTCATGAAGACGCTGCTCACGGAGATCTTCAAAAAGCCCGTGACCGTGCGTCTGCGTCCCGGCTACTTCCCCTTCGTGGAGCCCGGCTTCGAACTGGACATACAGTGCCTGATCTGCGGAGGCCCCGGATGCCCGGTGTGCAAGCACAGCGGTTGGGTGGAACTGCTGCCGTGCGGGCTGGTGAACCCCAACGTGCTGCGCACCAGCGGGATCGACCCCGATGAGTGGGGCGGCTTCGCGTTCGGACTGGGGCTGACGCGCCTGGTGATGATGCGCTACGGCATCGACGACATTCGACACTTGCAGGGCGGCGACCTGCGCTTCCTGGAGCAGTTCTAACCGTGAAATTCTCATATAACTGGATTCGTGAATCGATCCCCGGGCTCGAGGAACCGGCCGCGCTGGTGGAGCGCCTGATCACCATGCGCACCGCCGAATGCGAAGGGGTGGAAGCCACCGGCCAGCTTCTGGCCGAAGCCGTGGTCGCGCGCGTGGAGCAGGTAGAACCGATCGAAGGCAGCCATAACGTCAAGGCGGTGGTGGATGCCAGCGCGCTGGGCAGACGGACGGTGGTGTGCGGCGCGAAAAATTGCCGCGCGGGGCTGTTGACGGTTTACGTTCCGGTCGGCGTCAAAGTGGTGAGCGGCGTGGAGAGCGACGGCATGCTCGCCAGCGGCGCCGAACTGGGCATTAACAATGACCACGAAGGAATCGTGGAACTCGGTTCGGCCGATGACTTGAAGGGCTGCGCGCCCGACTTCGTCATCGAGATCGACAACAAGAGCATCACGCACCGCCCGGACCTGTGGGGCCATCATGGCATGGCGCGGGAAGTCGCGGCCATTCTCAATTTCCCGCTGACCGATCCGGCGAAGCTGGAATTACTGCCGGAGGGTCCGGCGGCGATACAGGTGAGCATCGACGACCTGGAATTGTGTCCGCGATACAGCGCGCTGGTATTTGAGAACGTCACGGTGCAGCCTTCGCCGCTGTGGCTGCAGAACCGGCTGACCGCGATCGGTCTGAACCCCATCAACAATATCGTCGACATGACGAATTTCGTGATGGCGGAACTGGCGCAGCCCATGCACGCCTTCGATGCCGGCCTGTTGCAGGGCGGCACGATCTTCGTGCGCTCCGCGAAGGCGGGGGAGAGTTTCCGTGCTCTGAACGGCGAGACTTATACGCTGGAGCCTGCGAACCTCGTGATTGCCGACGCGGGCGGGGCGATTGCGCTGGCCGGCGTGATCGGCGGCGCCGACAGCTCGATTGGCGGCACGACCAAGCGGGTGGTGTTGGAGAGCGCGAACTTTCAGGCCTCTTCCGTTCGCAAGACGAGCGCCGCCCTCAAGCTTCGTACCGACGCGAGCATGCGCTTCGAAAAGGCGCAGGATCCGGTGAATACAGTGCGTGCCTTGGCGCGCGCGGTGGAGTTGCTGCGCGAGGTGTCGCCGGGGGTCCGCCTGGTTGGCGGCGTGGCGGACGTCCGGCGAGAGCCGGTGGCGCCTCCGGCCATCGAGTTTTCGCATGCCTGGCTGGAGCGCAAACTGGGCCGCACGATCGAGCCGGAGCGCGTGCGCCGCATACTGGAGAGCCTGGCATTCGGCGTGTCGGAGCCGTCGTCCGGCGAGTACTCGGTGACCGTACCCAGTTGGCGCGCCACCAAGGACGTGTCGATGAAAGACGATTTGGTGGAGGAAGTAGGCCGCATGGTGGGCTACGATTCCATCGAGCCGAAGGCGCCGCTGGTGGCGGCCGTGGTGCCGCCGGGCAGCCCCTCGCGCCGCTATCAGCACGAGGTGCGCGATCTTTTCACCGGCAACGGATATACCGAAGTTTACAACTACAGTTTCCTGAGCGAGGAAGCTGTGCGCGCCTTCGGGTTCGACCTGGCGGGACACATTCGCGTGCTGAATCCGATTGCCAGCAATCAGGAACTGATGCGCGCCAGCCTGCTGCCGGGCATCTGGAAAAACGTCACGGAGAACGCCAAGCACCGCGAGAGTTTCCGCCTCTTCGAAATCGGGCTGGAGATTCACCGCAGAGCCGAGGGTCTGCCCGAGGAAGTGCCGCATCTGGCAGTAGCGGTCTACCACCGGGAAGGCGAGGGCGGCATCTTCGAACTCAAGCGCATGGCGGAGTGCCTGATGCCAGGCGCGAAGGCGGTGCCCGTCGCGGCGCGCTCTTACGAGCATCCGGCGCGCGCGGCGGAGATCGAATGGCACGGCGCTGTGGTGGGCCGCCTGTTCGAACTGCATCCGCGGCTGGTGGAGGTAGGCAGGGCGGCGGTGCTCGACCTGGATTTGAAGCTGGTGGAAGCGCTGAACAGCGCGAAGGTGAAGTACACCCCCATCCGGCGCTATCCTTCGAGCGCGTTCGACTTGTCGGTGATCGCTCCGTTGCGCGAGCATGCCGTTAATTTGGAGACGGCGATTGGCGGGTTCGCGGGTCCGCTGCTGGAGAGTGTGCAGTTCGTCCGGCAATATGCGGGCGCGCCGCTGGCGGAGGGCATGAAGAGTGTCTCGTTCCGGTTGACGGTGGGCTCGGCGGAACGCACGCTGTCGTCGGACGAGATCGCGGCGGTACGCGCTGCGATCATCGAAGGGATGCGCGGCAAAGGGTACGATCTGCGTGTCTGAGGCGCGCGGAGTTGCGCGATGCTTCGGGACGGATTCACCGCGCGCCAAGCAGGCCGCGCAGCGAGAATTGTCCAGCGAAGCATCGCCACGCAATGCCTGGGGCACGATGCGGCCAAGCGTGCGCGAACTTCCCCTGACTACGGAAGTTCGCCGAAATCGTGATACTTGTGCGTCACCGCGCCCTCTTTCGCCGTGACCACGCGCAGGCCCGACTTGGCGCCGCGCAAGGGCATGCCCACCGGTCCGCTGGTGACCATTTCCAGTTCGCCATCGCGCCCCAGTTCATTGGCGTGATAGTGCCCGGCAAACACCTGCTGCACGCCGTATTCGTGCAGCAGGTGCAGGTAGCGCTCCCGCACCGGCTTGGGAATATTGTCGTAGGAATCCTTCTCGTCGGCGTCTTTCAAAAAGAACGGGATGTGCTGGAACACGATGATGTGTTTGACGCCGGTAAGTTTGAGGCGCTCCAGTTCCTGGCGGAACCACGCCTCCATCTTCGCGGCTTCTTCCGGCACCTTGTCCGTCCCCTTTTCCAGGTTCGAATTGAGCACGATGCCCGCGATATCGCCGTGATGGAAGCTGTAGTAATCCGGCCCGTAGTTCTCGCGATAGAACGCCAGCGTTTCCGCGGTCGGTTCGTTGCCCACGTCATGATTCCCCGGCATGGCGTAGAGCTTGATTTTCGGATCGAGCCGGGAGCTGATGCGCTTATACTCCGCGGTCATCGCCGCATCGCCGTCCTTGTTGATGAGGTCGCCGGTGATCACGACGAAGGCGGGCTTCAGGCGGTTGGCTGCGGCGATGGCGAATTCGAAGTTGGCTGTTTCCTGCACGAAGTCCTTGTCCTTCGTGTACATGCCGAACTGAGGGTCGGACATCTGGATGAAGGTCTGGGCAGCGAGGCTGCCGCAGAGGGCAGCGGCCAGCAGCAGCGGGCGTAGCTTGATAATCATGGCTTTAATTGATAGAACGAACCGAGCGGACCGGCTGCGGCCAGGTGCTTGCGGGCGCGCACCAGTTCGGCGATCTGCCGGATGTGGCCGAGATCGTGCATGGCCCACTCATTCAGCATTTGCGCCAGGGTAATCGGCCCGACCTTCCGATGCATGGCGCCTCGTTCGCCGGAACCGGGCGGCAGATCGCGCAAGGTTTCGACATTGGTCTCTCGTTGCTCCTCGAAGTGGTCGAAGGCGTCCTCCGGGTCCATCGTGCCATAGAGTTCCAGGTGGTCCGTCGCGTCGTCGCTTTCGAATTCGGGATTCACTTCCGCCGTGAACCGGTCCAGCCGCTGGCGGTAGCAATGGCCTTCGGAGTGACTCAGGTGAGCCAGCACTTCGCCCACGCTGAAGCGGTCGGGCGCGGGCTTCCAGCGCACGTCCTCTTCGGTGAGTTCCGTCATCAGCCCGCGCAGCACGTCCGGCGTGGCTTCCAGCAGGTCGAGGCAAGGCAATCCGTTGTCCATGGGTTCATCCTACAATGTTCTCGCCGCCATCGACGTGAATGGTGTTGCCGGTCATCCAATAGGTGGCCGGATGACAGAGCGCGGCGATACAGCGTCCGACGTCTTCGGGGGTGGTGAGGCGTTTATTGGGGTTGCGCAGGCGCGCGATTTCCATCAGCTTTTCATGGCCGGGAATCAGGCGCAGGGCGGGCGTATCGGTGACCCCGGCGAGGATGGCGTTGGCCGTGATTCCAGCCGGCGCCAGTTCCAGCGCGAGCTGGCGGATGTGCGCTTCCAGAATGGCCTTGGCCGCGCTCACCGGGCCGTACTCCGGAATCGCGCGTGTGCCGCCCGAACTTGTCATGGCGAAGATCCGCGTGCCCCGGTCGAACATGCCGGCCTGCAGGCAATCCTGCACCCAATAGACCAGCGAGTGCCCCATGATGTCCGCGGTAGATTCGATCTGCTTCCTGTTGGCCACAATCTCCGCGCCCGCCAGCGGTTTGAGCGCGCCCCAGGCGAGCGAGTGCAGCAGCACGCGCAGCCAGCCGCCGCTCATTTCCAGGCGCAGCCGGATCTGTTCGATGCACTCTTTGCGCTTATCCTCGTCGGCAGCGTTGAAATTGGAGAACTCGCATTCGCGGCCCAGCGCCCGTATGCGCTCCTGCACTTCGCCCGCGTGGGGCAAGCGGTCGCGGCGGTCCATGTGGACGCCCCAGATGTTCATGCCGGCGCGCGCCAGTTCCACGGCGGTGGCTTCGCCGAAGCCGCTCGACGCGCCTAAAATCAGTGCCCAGGGTTGTTTGCTCATGGCAGTTGGCGGACCTCGATTTCCCTTTCGTCATGGCCGAGCGGCCGCAGATCAATCTCGATGCGCTCTGGCGGCATCAGTTCGCGAAAACGCTCGCCCCATTCGATCAGCACCAGCGCGTCGCGATCGAACAGATCGTCCAGCCCGAGCGTGGCCACCTGCCGCGCCTCTTCCAAACGGTAGAGATCGATATGATACACGCTGGAATCGGGACCGTATTCGTGAATCAGCGTGAAGGTGGGGCTCGACACCTCGTCGTGTTCCGCCGCTCCCCGGCCGCGTACGATTCCCTTGGCGAGCGTCGTTTTGCCCGCGCCCAGATTGCCGATCAGCAGCACCACGGCGCGGCGCGGCCATTCGCGCGCCAGCCGTTCGCCCAAGGCGATGGTCTCTTCTTCAGATGCGGTGCGGTAGGTCGCCACACGCCTCCATCGCAGCCGGCAGATAGTGCAGCAACTCCGTCGCCAGCAGGCTCTTGTCGCCCATGTCCTGCGCGCCCAGCTCTCCGGCGAGCCCGTGCAAATAGATCGCTGCCGCAATGGCCTGCTCGGGCAGGGCGGGGAATTGGGAAAGCATGCCCGCGATCATTCCGGTCAGCACGTCGCCTGTGCCGCCCTTGCCCATCGCCGGCGTGCCGGTGGGATTGATCCAAACGCGGCCATCCGGGAACGCCAGCAGCGTGCGCTGCCCCTTCAACACCAGCGTGACCTGATTCTGGGTAGCGACTTCGCGCGCGCAGCCGATTCGGTCCGCCTGCACCTCTGCGGTGGATTTGCCGGTGAGGCGCGCCATCTCGCCCGGGTGCGGCGTCAGCACGCGCAGACGCGGCCCGCGAGGCGTGGTGACCAGCGCGTCGGCATCCAGCACCACGGGCCCTTCGAAGTGTTCCGTAAGACCGTGGACCAGCGCGGCGATGTGCGGTGCGCGTCCCAGTCCCGGACCCACGGCGAGCACGCTTTTACCTTCCAGTAGCGGTTGGAGACTGGCATTCAGCGCGATCATGCCGGATTCGGTTTCGCGCAACGGCTCCGTCATCAGCTCCGGCGCATGCGCGGCGATGGCGGCCAGCGCGCTCTCCGCCGACGCCACCGTGGCGAGACCCGCACCGCTGCGCAGGGCGGCGATTCCCGCCATGGCGGCTGCGCCCGTTTTTCCGCGCGATCCGGCCACGATCAGGACGTGCCCGTAAGTGCCCTTGTGCCCGCCCGGCGCGCGCGGCGCCAGCAGGTCCGCAAACATCGCGGGTTCGATGACGGCGAGCGGCAGGTCCGCGTAGAGCGAGGCCGGGCTGCCGATCGGGCAGACCACCAATTCGCCGAGATGGTCGCAGTTGGGCGGCATCACCTGCGCAATTTTCGGCGTGGTGAAGGTGACCGTGTAATCGGCGCGAGCGAATTCCGCGGCTGCCTCGCCGGTATCCGTCGGCATGCCCGAAGGCAGATCGACCGCGACTACCCTGGCCAGGGGAAAGCCCAGATTGATTTCGCGAATGCCTTCGAGCATACGCCCCGTGGCCGGTCCGTTGACGCCGGTGCCGAGCAGCGCGTCGATCACCAGGGTTGCCAGGCGCGCCTCGCGGGGAATTTCGGAGTGCACCCCGACGCCGGCGGCGATCGCCATGGCATAATTGGCCGCCGCATCGCCCTTGAGCTCCGCCGGATCGCCCAGCAAGACGGTGTGTAGGGCAGCGGGCGAGAAACGGGTGAACAACTGGCGCGCGATCACCAATCCATCCCCGCCGTTATTGCCTTTGCCGCAGAGAATGACGATGCGCTGTTCGCTCAGCGGGGAGAAGCGTTCCGCCAGAAACTCCACCACGCGATGTCCGGCATTCTCCATCAGGACTATGCCTGGAATTCCGGCCTCGATGGTGCGCCGGTCCACCTCGCGCATCTGGGCCGCCGTCAGGACTGTCATAAGTGACGCGCCACCACCATAGTCATATCGTCCTGCAATTCGCCGGCGCCGGTCCAGTGCGTTACGGCCTCCATGGTGCGCGCGATCAGTTCGGCGGAATCGCTGCGCGCATATTTGACGATGAGGTCCTTCAGCCGGTCTTCCCCGAACATCTCGCCATAAACGTTTTCGGGCTCCACAATGCCATCGGTGTAGGCCACGAGAACATCGCCCTTCTCCAGCATGACGGTCTTTTCTTCGTAGATGGCGACGGGGAAGGCGCCTACCACCGTGCCGGTGGAGTCCAGCATTTGCAGATCGTTTCCGTGCAACAGGATGGGGGCGAGGTGTCCGGCGTTGGTGTAGGTGAGCGCATGGCGCTCCTCGTCGTAAATGGCGAAATAGAAGGTCGCGTATTTTTCCGGAGAGGTGGTGGCGTAGAGCTGGCGGTTCAACAGGGCTACCATTTTCGAGGCGTGCAACTGGGAGGCCGGTGTCCCGTTCGCGCTGGAAAGCTGGGTGCGCATGGTGGATTGAATGGTCGCCATGAGCAGCGCGGCGGAGATTCCCTTGCCGGCCACGTCGCCAATCGCCAGCGCGAGGCTGTCGTGGGGCAGCGCCATGAAATCGTAGTAGTCGCCGGAGACCATGCGCGCCGGGCTGCACACGCCCTTGAGCTCCAGCGATTTGGTGAACGGCACATCCTTGGGGAAAAGCTGATTCTGTACGTCGCGCGCGATGGCGAGTTCGGATTCCAGGCGCTCCTTTTCTTTGGCCACGACGATCAGGCGGCTAAGATTCTCCGTCATGGTGTTGAACGAGGTGGCCAACTCGGCAATCTGGTCTTTGCCTTTTACCGGGATGCGGTACGAGAAATCTCCTTCCGTGACGTGGGTGGTGCCCTCATAGAGTTCGTGCACCGCGCCGGTGATGGCGCGCGTGAGTTTCACGCCCGCCCAGAGCGAGACGAGTTCCACCACGAAGAAAACGCCGATCAGAGTGAGCAGAAACGTCATGGCAAGGTCGCTCCAATCGGCCTTCTGGCCGAAGACGATGCCGAGCACCGCCGAGTAGCGGGTGTCCACCACGAAGTAGAGTCTCTGCAGCGCCCCTTGCGGATTTTCCCAGGACGGTACGAAGACAGGGTAGGGAAAGCTGATGCCGAAATCGAGCGAGTTGGCCGCGGCGGGTACATGCGATTTCACGGCGAGCTCGGTATATCCGGGAAACGTGATGTCCCCGATGCCTGGAACGAGGCTGGCCAGAAGCTCGGCCGTGACCGGTGCGAGCATGGTGACTTCGTTGCCGCCCTGTTCGGCGTGGGCCCAGATGTAGAGGGCATCGCGCCGTGTAACCAGTCCGCTGGCGTTCTTCCACTGCTCGGGCGGCGGCGTGATGTTGGCGTCTGGCGGGTACCTGTATTCCTGCTCTCCGGTGGCCAAAATCTGAACATTGGGAAACTGGCCCTGCAGGCCGGTGAGTGAGCGCGCCACGCCGAATTGAGCGTCGCGGCCGGGCGGTCGGGGCGTTCCAGGTTGCGGGTTGGGGCGGAGCGGCCGCGCCAGTATTTGGGCGCGGATGCTGAGGATGCGCGCGCGGTTTGCCAGTTCACTATTGACCAGGTAGACGGCCATCTGCCCAACCAGGGCGTACGAGGTCACCAGCATAAGTGCCAGCAGCAGCACGATCGGTACGACAGCGATAAAGAGATAGGCGACGATCAGTCGGTTCCGCAGGCGCCAGATCAGGTTGCGAAGGGCCATCCGGCCGATTTTGATGATGGTCACGACGCCCATGACGATGGCGGCGACTCCCGCGAGGGTTTGGTATCGCTGGCCGAACCCGCTGAAAAACAGCAGTGCCCACACCGCCAGCAGGACGAGAAACACCTTCTCGACCCGGCCCAGCCCGCGCCAACTCACTGCGTCATCTTTTGTCATGCCGTAACTCCAGACTAGCGTAACCGAATTCAAGGCGCTAGAATTGCCTGCATGACCAGACGGACACTTTTTGTTACCGCCGTAATGTGCGCCATTTTCAGCTTCGCGGCCATGGCCGCGGATATATCCGGCAACTGGACCGGCAACATGCAGATGGCCGACCAGGCTTTCCCGCTCAGTTATTCCTTCAAGGTGGCAGGCGACAAACTCACCGGCACCGTGACCGGCCCGCAAGGCGACGCCATGCAGATCAAAGAAGGCAAGATCACGGGCGATAAGGTGTCGTTCTATGTGGACGTAGACATGGGCGGCCAGATGGCGAAATTCGTCAGCGAAGGTGTGATCAAAGGCGAAGAGATCACGCTGACCACGAAGATGGAAGGCGGGGATTTCGGTGGGTCGATGACGCTGAAGCGCGCCAGCTAGGGATTTTCGAACCCGCTCGCGGACACGCAAAAGGCGCGGAGAGAGCGCGGAGAACGCCCTCGAAGATTGACGCGGGGATTCCGATGCGGAGCGAGCGAAGCAGGCGGGTGAGTTCGCGCTGCCTGAAGGCGGCGGCGAACACGAATGCCGGGCACGAATGCCTGGCAGGAATGCCTGGCACGAATGCCCCCCCGCAGATTCATCCACATCCTTAGGCGGGATGAATGGCCTTGCCCTGCGTTGCTGTGCCCCCATTACGCTAAGCTGAAAGCAGATGAGACTGCTTGTAGTTGAGGACGAGAAGCGCATTGCCGATTTCCTCTGCCGGGGCCTGGAGGGCGCGGGTTACGCGGTAGATGCGGCGCTGACCGGCGGCGCGGCGCTGGAGTGCGTTCACGCCACCGATTACGACCTTGTCATTCTGGACCGCATGCTGCCCGACATGGACGGCTTGCAGGTGCTGGAGAAGATTCGCAATCGCAAAGTGGGCCCGCCGGTGCTGATTCTGAGCGCCCGCGGCACGCTCGACGACCGCGTCAAAGGGCTCGAACAGGGTGCGGACGATTACCTGGTGAAGCCCTTCGCTTTTGTGGAACTGCTGGCCCGTGTGCGCGCCCTGTTGCGCCGGGGACAGCCCACTCCAGAGCGCCTGCAGGTGGCCGACCTGACGCTGGATTGCATTCGCCGCAAAGTGACGCGCGGCACCGAAGGTCTGGATCTGGCGCCCAAGGAGTTCGGCATCCTGGAATATATGATGCGCAACAAGGGGCGTCCGTTGAGCCGCACCATGATCGTAGAGCACGTCTGGGATATGGATTACGACGGGCTCACCAACATCGTGGACGTCTACATCCGCCACCTGCGCAGCAAGATCGACGACCGCTACCCGCAGAAGTTGATTCAGACCGTGCGCGGGATCGGGTATATGATCGAGGCGCCCGAAAAGCCGGTCGAAAAGCCCGCCGCCACTCCCGGCGGTCCGCCCGCGCAGTTGGTGTAACCGTGGGACGCACGCGCGATCTCCGCCGGGTAGTTCGCGGGCTCCGCTTCCGTCTCACCATCAGTTACGCGCTGCTCTTTACCATTCTGCTCACCGGCGTTGCCCTGGCCTTCCGCGCGCGCCTGGCGAGCGCGCTGGAAAACCAGATACAGGAAGAGCTGAACAGCGACTGGGCCGCCATGAAGGGCTATCTGCGCATCGAACCGGTGAGCGACTTCGGCAACCGCATGTGCGCGGCCTGGTATTACGACGAGGACGATCCGGACGAGACCACCATCGTGCTCGACACGCGCAAGATCTACATGGTGGCCGACCAGTTCGGCAATCCCATTCCCGATTCCACCACCCACGATCCCGCCGTCTCCACCGCCTACGACGATATCGGGGTGGACACGCCGGCGGAAATTCGCAAGAAGGTGGTGCAGGCGATGGCGTCGGCCAAGCCCACCACCTACTGGGAAGACCGCAAGACGTCGTCGGGCGAGCCGGTCAAAATCCGCTCCGGCCTGGTGTACTCCGAGGGCCACGGCGCGCCGTATTTCGTCGCCATCGGGGCGTCTTATGCCGACAGTCAGAAGACCTTGCGTTCCTATACGTGGGTGTTCGCGGCGGTGATTCCGGCGGCGCTGCTACTAGGTTCGCTGCTCGGCTATTTCATGGCGGGGCGCGCGCTGACGCCGGTGCTGGCGGTGGCGCAGACCGCGCAGCGCATCTCGGGGTCGAATCTGAGCCTGCGCATTCCCACGCGCGAAGCGGGCGACGAACTGGACTACCTGATTCTCACTTTCAACCGCATGATCGAGCGCCTGGAAACCACCTTCGACCAGATGCGCCAGTTTTCGGCCGACGTGTCGCACGAACTGCGTACGCCGATCACCGCCATTCGCGGGCAGTTGGAAGTTGCGCTGTTCACCGCCGAGACCACCGATCAATACCGCGAAGCGATCTTCAACGCGCTGACCGATATCGACCGCCTGAGCCAGATTGTGCGCGCGCTGCTGCTGCTATCGCAGGCGGAGAGCGGCCAGATCGTGCTGCAGAAGACGCGCCTCAATCTGTGCGAGGTGGTGGACGACCTGGTGGAGCAGTTCCAGATTCCGGCCGAGGCCGCGGGCGTGACGCTCACCGCCGAGTTGCCCGCCGAGTGCACGGCGGAAGTCGACCGCGTGCAGATCGAGCGCATGATCACGAATCTGCTCTCCAATGCGCTTAAGTTCACGCCGGAGGGCGGCGCGGTGAAGATGGCGTTGCGGGTAACGGCGAACCATGTCGAGATCGTGGTGGAAGATAACGGGCGCGGCATTTCGGCGGCGCATCTGCCGCATATCTTCGATCGCTTCTATCGCGTGCCGGGGAAGGGGACCGCGCCCAGTCCGGAGCAGGGCCTGGGGCTGGGGTTAAGCTTCGTGGCGTGGATTGTGAAGGCGCACCAGGGCAAGATCGATGTGGAGAGCACCTTGGGCAAGGGCACGCGCTTTGTGATCCGGCTGCCCAACGATGGCGTGAGTAGCGATACGTTGGAGCTGGCCGGAGGCGTGGCGTAAGCGGCCGGGCCGCGGGCCGCGAGCATTTGCCGGATTACGCGGCGGGGCGCTGGACCCGATCGAGGCGAACCTGGAGATCTAACACCGCTTTGGTCAGGCCGGGCACGCGAGCGTCGAGAGACTGGACGGTTACCGTGACCATGTTGAGACGGGCTTCCAACTGTTCGAACCGCTGAATCACTTCGGAGCGGAAATCCAGGAGGAAGTCGCGCATGCCGCCAATGTCGGCGCGCATGCCGCCAAGTTGCGCGTCCAGGCTATCCATCCGGCCGTCCAGGCTATCGATCCGGGCGTTCAGGCTATCCATCCGGGCGTTCATCGCGCCTATGTCGGCGCGCGTGGCACCCATTTCGGCTAACAGCCGATCCAGCTTTTCGTCGGTTGTCATCGGCCTCTCCGGTCCACTTCAGTCTACTACTGTATTTTGCCGCCTGGAACCACCCCATCAGACGAGATGTTCTTTCAACTGTGCCTGCGGCATCGGCAGGGGCTTCGATTGCATTCCCGCCTTGGCCAGTATGAAGTACACCGCAAACCCTACCAGGAAGCTGTAGACCACGGCCGGCTGCACGTACGCTTTCGCTTCCGGCGACAGGGACAAGGGCAGCACGTCGAGCGGCAGAATGCCGACCAGGAAGCCGATGGCCCACGCGATATAGCCGGGGAGATTGACGCCCTCGCGCGGCCCGCTCCATTTCTTGCCGGCCAGCAGGTAGTCCGCCACCATGGCGCCGATAATCGGTCCGAAACTCGCGCCCACGATGGTGAAGAAACCGATCAGGTTGGCGGCCACGCCGGTGATGGCGAGCACGATTCCGACAGCGCCCGCGGCCATACTGCTGGCAACGCGCGGCACGCTGGGGATCATGGTGTTGAAGCTGTTGCCAGCGATGAACGCGCAGAAGCACGATGCCGGAATAGAGGCTACCGCGAACAGCAGGAGCATCGCCGACGCAATGGGTCCGCCGATGGCCTGCACCACCTCGCCGAAATCCCAACTTTGCGTAAGCCCGCTGCCATGGGCGCCCGCGACCGCGAGCAGGGGAAGTCCGCCGGCCACCAGCACGGCCAGCGTAATGCCCACCAGGCCGCCCATGCGCACGTCGCCTTCGTGGCGCGCGTTGATGCCGAAATCGGCTCCCGCGGCGCCCGCGGTGGCGAAGAAGCCGATCACGATCGCGATCAGGCCGGTGAACGCGCCGTAAGGATTCGACGCCGCCGGCGCCACGGTGTAGCTGCCGACGCCGCCCGCTGTCTGGAAAAACACAATCAACAGCATGAGCAGCGGGATGGCATTCAGATAGAGCGCGATTTTGGAAACGTATTGCACGCCCTTGGCGCCCGCGAAAGCCATTGCGCCGCCCCACAAAATGCAGACGATCGCAAAGGGTACGGTGCCGGGTTGGGATGGCATGCCAATGCCGCGCAGAATGTAGTCGGCGGAGAAATAGGTCGCCACCGCAAACCAGCCGATTTGCAGCAGTCCCATGAGCAGCCCCGGCATGACGTAACCGCCGGCGGCGCCGAAGGTGGAACTGCCCACGACGTAGAGCGGAAAGCCCGTGGTCATGCCGAGCATGGCGGGCACGCGATAGTACAACGCGTAACACAGCAGTCCGGCGACCAGCAGTGCGGACAGGCAGATGCCGAGTCCGGCGTGCTGCAACGTGCCGCCGGCCATCTGCTGATAGAAGGCGATCCACAGGAAGATTCCGGCATATGTGGGCGCGGTATTGGTATACCACGGTCCCCTTTTGTTCATCGGGTTCGGCACTGCTTTGGCGAGGTATTGCGGCAACATGGCGACTCCGGGTAGACCGGCCGTGGCCGGTCATTCGTCTTGAGATATGCGGGTCCTAAATAGCGTAGTTACTATATCGCATTTCACAACTCCGTCCGGGGTCGAACTGATACAATCCAGAAGATGCCTCGGGGCAAGCTCGCTGCTTCGGACTAATCGTCTACTGTGATCCGCCGGGTTTTCAAAGCATTTCAATATCGTGATTTCCGCCTGATGTGGATGGGCGCGTGCGCATCCAGCATCGGCACGTGGATGCAGGAAATGGCGCAAAGCTGGCTGGTATTGCAGCTTTCCAATTCGCCGTTTCTGCTCGGGTTCAACGCCTTTCTGTCCGGTCTTCCGATCTTCCTTTTCTCCCTGGTGGGCGGCGTGGTGGCAGACCGTATTGAGCGCCGTAAGGTGCTGCTGATTTCGCAGCTCGTCCAGATGAGTTGCGCGTTTCTGTTGACCCTGCTGATTGCCACGCACCTGGTTCAGGTTTGGCACATTCTGGTGTGTTCGTTTGTCGCCGGGTTGGCGCAGGCATTCGGGGGCCCCGCGTATCAAGCGCTGATTCCCTCGCTGGTGGATAAAGAGGACATGCCGAATGCGATCGCGCTGCAATCCATCCAGTTCAACGTGGCGCGCGTGATCGGTCCGGTGGTGGGCGGCATCACGATGGCGCAGCTGGGAAATGTCTGGTGCTTCGCTTTAAACGGCGTTTCGTTCCTGGCACCGATCCTCTCACTGCTTACCCTGAAGGCGCGCTTCTACCCGGCGAAAACCACGGAGTCGATTCTCCACGGCATGAAGCAGGGCCTCTCCTTCATACGCTGCCAGAGCGCGATGGTGAGCCTGATGGTGCTGGCATTCTGTATGACGGCGCTGGGCATTCCGATGATGACGTTTCTCCCGGTGTTCGCCAAGGACGTTTTCCATCAGGGTCCCACCATTTTTACGCTGTTCCTGTCCGCCTCTGGTGCGGGGTCGATTGTGGGCGCACTGACGGTGGCGGCGCTGGGCAATGTGAAGCACAAGGGCCGGATTGCGCTGATCATGCTGATCTGCCTGGGCGCGGGGATCAGCGGATTTGCCATCTCCACCAATCTCTGGCTGAGCTGCGTGACGCTGTTCATCACGGGCGCGTCGCTGATTTCGGTGTTCGCGCTGGTCAACTCGCTGGTGCAGTTGATCACCACCAACGAAATGCGCGGCCGGGTGATGAGCGTGTACAATTTCGCCTTCCGGGGCGGCATGCCGATGGGGAATCTGCTGACCGGCTGGCTGGTGCCGTTGTTTACCGCCCCCCTCGTACTGGCCGTAAATGGACTGATTCTCATGGCCGTGGCAGTTTATTTCCTGACCGTGCAGCGACGAGTCGCCGCTCTTTGATGTAATAGAAGAGTCGGAACTATGGTTGCTATCTTTCTTGCTGCATTTCTGGCCGCCGCGCCGCCGTCGCCGCTCGAGGCCGCGCGCGATAAGCAGGACCGGCCCGCTCTCACCGAATTCGCCGCGCAGGCAGTCGCCGCCGCAGGCAAGGCGCCGAACGATGCCGAAGCACAGCACCGCGCCGCCGTTGCCAGCTCGTACCTGGCCGAAGTCGCCATCGAACTGCGCGACCGCAAGGCGGGCCGCCAAGCGGCGGAGCAGGGCATGAAGTTCGCCGAAAAGGCGGTGGCGCTGAAGCCCGCCAATGCGGAATACTATCGCATTCTGGGCACGCTCTACGGTCAGGCGGTGACCGATCTCATGAGCGGCCTCAGCTACGGCGCCAAAGCCAAGGACGCGATTAATAAGGCGGTGGAGAAGGCGCCGAAATCGTCCATGATGTACGTGGCGCGCGGCGTGGGCAACTACTACGTGCCCGCGCAACTGGGCGGCGGGCCCAAGCTCGCGATTGTGGATTTCCAGAAAGCCATCGAACTCGACCCGAAGAATGCAGAGGCGTATCTCTGGCTGGGGCTGAGCCTGCGCAAAGAGAATCGCGATTCCGAGGCACGGCAGGCATTCACCAAATCCCTGGAACTGAACCCGAACCGGGTGTGGGCGAAACAGCAGTTGGACAAGACGCCCGCGAAATAGTTCGCGTTCGAACTATACCGGCACGCCCATGCGCCATAGCAGGTACCCCATTGCCTGCCGCACGTAGTTCCAACTGTCGTGCACCGCGCCGCCGCCGCGCTCCTCACGGGGCGAGCCGTAGACCGTCAGACCCCGCGCCTGCAGCATGCGCTTCACGCGGAAAATGTGATAGCCGTCACTCACCACGATGACCGAGCGCAAGCCCATGCGCCGCATGATTTCTACCGCCATGGCGGTGGATTCCACGGTGGTGCCGCCCTCGTTCTCCACGATGATGGCGTCGCTGGGCACGCCCATACTGGTGAGGTAGGTGCGGCCCACGCCGCCTTCGGTGAAGACCGGGTCGCCGCCGGGTCCGCCGGTGGTCATGATGCGCGAGGCGAATTTCCGGTTGTAGAGTTCAAGAGCGTGATCCAAGCGCGCGCGCAAGACGGGCGACGGGCGTCCGCGGTATTCGGCCGCGCCCAATACCAGGATGACGTCCGCCGGCCGCGCTTCGTCGCGAGTACTCTGCCGGTGGATGCGAGTCGCCAGCACGGCAATGACGGCCACCAATCCAGTGAGCGCCACCACGCTCGCGTTCCTTAGGACCTTTTTCATCTGCGCTATTCTGTTCGTGTCCGCGACTCATTATTGTAAACAGATGTTGACCCCGGAAACGATTACCAGCGCCGCCAATCCGCTTTTGAAAGAAGTACGCCGTACCGCGGCGCGCGGCGGACTCAGCGCCGATGGGTGGTGTATCGCCGAATCCTTCCACCTGCTGGAGGAAGCGCTGCGCAGCCGTCGGAGGGTGCGCGCCGTGCTGGCCGCGGAGAGCAAACGCGCCGCCGCGGAGCCTCTGGCCGCGCGCCTGGACGCCGGGAAATTCCTGCTGCTGCCCGACGCGCTGTTCGATGCCATCGCCTCCACGGAAAACAGCCAGGGCGCCATGGCGCTGGTGGAGCCGGCGGAATGGAAGCTGCAGGATCTGTTCCGCGGCAAACCCTTGCTGATGATTCTCGACGGCATACAGGACCCGGGCAACGCCGGCACCATCGTGCGCGCCGCGGAGGCGTTTGGAGCCTCTGGCGTCCTGTTCCTGAAGGGTGCGGTCAGCCCGCACAATCCGAAAACGCTGCGCGCGTCGGCGGGCTCGCTGTTCCGCGTGCCGTTTCAACACGGGGTGGCAGCCGCGACCGCGCTGGCGACGCTGCGTCAAAACGGCGTGCGGGTGTTCGCCGCGATGCCGTCGGGCGCCGGCACGCCGGAACAGGCGCTGGCGGCCACCGATTTCACCGCGCGCTGCGCGCTGGTAGTGGGCAACGAGGCCCATGGGGTGTCGGAGGAGTGGCGCGATGCGGCGGCCGGCGTGACCATTCCCACGGTGGGCGTCGAATCGCTGAATGCCGCCATGGCGGCCGTCATCCTGTTGTACGAGGCACGCCGCCAGAGGATGATCGAGCCATGAGCCTATTCGATACCACGCCCCCGGGCGAACCGGAGGAAGGCGGCGCCGGCGGCCAAAGACCTTTGGCCGAACGCATGCGCCCGCGCACGCTTGACGAGTACATCGGACAGGATCATATTCTAGGGCCGGGCAAGCCGCTGCGCCGCCAGATCGAGCGCGACGAACTGACGTCGATCATACTGTGGGGTCCGCCGGGCGTGGGCAAAACGACGCTCGCCCGCCTGATCGCGCACACCACCAAGTGCGAATTCATGCCGTTCAGCGCCGTGCTCGCCGGCATCAAGGAAATCAAAGCGGTGATGGCCGACGCCGAGCGCTACCGGCGCCTGGGCCGCCGCACCATCCTGTTCGTGGACGAAATCCACCGCTTCAATAAGGCGCAGCAGGACGCCTTTCTGCCCTATGTGGAGCGCGGCGACATCGTGCTGATCGGGGCGACCACCGAGAATCCGTCGTTCGAAGTGATCGCGGCGCTGCTCTCGCGCTCGCGCGTGTATGCGCTTCGCTCGCTGACCGTACCGGAGCTTGTGGCGCTGCTGAAGCGCGCGCT
The DNA here is from genome assembly GCA_039934035.1 of Candidatus Solibacter sp. Classification (GTDB taxonomy): domain Bacteria; phylum Acidobacteriota; class Terriglobia; order Bryobacterales; family Bryobacteraceae; genus Solibacter. The sequence continues at coordinate 18,990 of JBDTMZ010000105.1, forward strand.
GCCGGTACTGAACCTGACGGCCAGCGACGAACTGCTGGAACAGATCGGCATCTATGCGAATGGCGACGGCCGCCAGGCGTACAACACGCTGGATGCCGCCGCCGCCGCATCGAACGGCGGGGAACTCACCGAAGCTGCCCTGCAGGACGCCATGCAGCGCAAGGTGCTGCTGTACGACAAGAGCGGCGAAGAGCATTTCAACCTGGTCTCCGCGCTCCATAAATCCGTGCGATCGAGCGATCCGGACGCCGCGCTCTACTGGCTCGGCCGTATGCTGGAGGCGGGCGAAGACCGCATGTACATTGCGCGGCGCATCGTGCGCATGGCGATTGAAGACATCGGGCTGGCTGACCCCCGCGCGCTCGAACAGTGCATCGCGGCGAAGGAAGCGGTCCATCTGTTGGGCATTCCCGAAGGCGATCTGGCGCTGGCGCAGGCGGCGATCTACCTGTGTGTCGCGCCCAAGAGCGATGCCTCCTACCGGGCGCTCGGGGCGGTGCGCGAGGACGTGCAGACGACGTTCGCGGAGCCGGTGCCGCTGCACCTGCGGAATGCGCCGACCAAGGCGATGAAGAGTTGGGGGTACGGCGAGGGGTACCAGCACGCGCACCAGTACCAGAACGCGATTTCGGGCATGCAGTGCCTGCCGGAATCGCTGGCGGACCGGCAATACTACTTCCCGACGGAGCGCGGAGTCGAGAAGCGGATTAAAGAGAGGCTGGAAGAGATTCGCAAATTACGGGCAGAGGCGCCGGAGTAGGCCGGCGATTAGAGCCGGTCTTCAAGAGCGGGCTCAACCGAGGGCGCCTTGTCCAAAACCGCAAGAAATCGCTCGCGATCGCCGCGCGCCGCCATGTCCTGAAGGTGTACCCAGCCGTGCAGTTGTTCGGTCAATGCTGCGGCAACAATGCGTTCCACGGACACTTGTTGTTGCGCCGCCAACTGGGCGATCTGCTCGTAAACAGAATCCGGAACTGTTACGTTGAGGGTCATACTGCTTCTCCAATTATCGCAAGAAATTGTTTGGGCGAGATGGCTTGGATTCCGAAGCGCTCCATGTCTGGAAAGTCCTTGAAGTTGAAAGTCAGCACAAAATCCGCCCGGCTCTCAAGGGCCAATTCGAGGACCAAATCATCTTTTGGATCCGGCAATAGAGGTCGCCACAAGAAGAAGATCCGTCGCAGACTCGCCTGTGCACAAAGGAAGTTCAACACCTCGTCGATGTCGTCGTTGCTCAAGTGTTTCCCCACGAAGAGTCGCTTCAGCGTTTGTTCGTACTCGAAAACCAATGGTGCAGACAGGTTGATTTTCCAACGGGAATCGCCGACCAGCCGCAAGACGCGGTGGGAGGCACCCCGGTTTGACAAGAGCGCCGCCACAATCACGTTGGTGTCAATCACAACCTGGTACATCTGGATTCAGCATACAAAACAGAGGCGCCCGATGAAGCCCGCGTCCGAATTAAGGCTTGCATAAAACAAAAACGCCCAGCCGCAAGCGGCTGGGCGTCCGAACCGGGAGGCACATTTACTTCTTCGCAAGCTTCAGATTGATCACAGCCTTCTTGCGCGAGTCGAAAGAACTCAGCGTTTTGGAGCCGCTGGAAGCGCCCTGGAAATCCGCTTTGAGCTCGTAATCCACGTCCGGGCTCAACTCGAAGAAGCGATACGTTCCGTCTTCCTTGGTAATGAAAGAACGGATTTGCAGCGTCTTCAGATTCTTCAACTGGACGACCGCTCCGGTGACAGAGCCCTCGTCCGGGTTGGTTACCGCGCCCTCCACACTGCGGGTCGGGCTGTCTTTCTGCGCGAACGCCATGGGTACGCAGACCAGAAGGAGGAACACCGCGGCCACCGTCACCGCCTGCCGTCCTGAAAACTTTTTTGTCATGTACTCCTCCTGTTGATTCGATGCGCGCCCGGCAGAAAGGGTTCCCAGCGACTATTTCCAGTCCTCGTCGGCTTCCTCTTCTTCCTCTTCGACGAAGCCATCTTCATCCTCTTCGTCTTCGTCCTCTTCGTCCGCGGACTCCAATTCCAAGGGGGCCGTCCCAACTACCTTGAGCGCGGCGCCACACTCATCGCAACTGATGGTGTCGCCTTCATCTACGTCTTCTTCATCAACGTCAATATTACCTTCGCATGCCGGACAAGTCACCATCTCAAAATTCCTCCCGATTACTTACTGTTATACGATAGACAACCGCGAATGCAACTACCGGAGTTTCCCTTCCGTACTTACCGGGCGGCCTGTTTGGCCAGTCGGCGGCGCGTGGTGGCCGGCACCAGCCCCTTCAGTCGAAGATACATGAAGAGCTGCGAACGGTGTGTCAACTCGTGTTCCTTCACTGTTTGCACCATTTCCAGGCGGGTGACCTGCGCCCCGTCGAAGCGCGTGATGACGTGGGCGAACCACTCCGCCGGCTGGGCGGCCAACTGTGCCGTACGCTGCGCGACGGAGCTCTTCAACGCCTCCACCAACTCCGCTACCGGGGCGTCGGGAGCCAGCCCGCGCATGTGGGGCTTGAGGCGTTCCCGGAAATCCGGTGAAGCGAAGTTCTCTTCCCCGGCCAGCAACATGCCGGTCAAGCCGTCGCTGGCATCCAGAATGTGGCGCGCGATTTCGCCGAACGTAGCCAGTTCCGGCGTGGGCCGGTAGGCCATTTCTTCCGCCGGAAAATCTTCCACCGCGCCTGCCGTATCCTGCCGGATAGCGCTCCAGGAATCCAGAACCTGCTGCATTCGGATCATGACCACATTGTACCCGCACCGCCCGCCTGCGGCAGAGTGCCCGGCCCCCTTATAATGGGAGTACCGATGCACCAAAAACTGAATGAGAGGGTTGTGGATCTAAACCCACAGGAAACTGCCGAATGGATCGAATCACTGGACCAGGTGATCGACCAGGCCGGGCCGGACCGAGCAACGTTTCTGCTGGAGCATTTGAACGACCGCGCGCGCACTAACGGCGTCGACGTGCCCGAGCAGTTCAACACTCCCTACGTGAACACCATTCGCGTCGAGGATGAGGAAAACTACCCTGGGGACCGCGCGATGGAGCGCCGCATCAAGAGCCTGATTCGCTGGAACGCGATGGCCATGGTGGTCCGGCAGAACAAGTACGACGCGGGAATCGGCGGCCACATTTCCACTTACGCCTCGCTGGCCACGCTGCTGGAAGTGGGTTTCAACCACTTCTTCCACGGCAGTTACGGCGACCAGCCCGGCGACCTGATTTATTTTCAGGGGCACGCTTCGCCCGGTGTGTATGGCCGCGCCTTCCTGGAAGGCCGCCTGAGCGAAGAGCACCTCAAGAATTTCCGTCACGAACTGCGCGAGACTCCCGGGTTGTCGTCCTACCCGCACCCGTGGCTGATGCCCGATTTCTGGAGCTTTCCCACGGTGTCGATGGGCCTCGGCCCGATCAACGCGATTTACCAGGCGCGTTTCATGCGCTACCTGGAGAATCGCGGCATCATTCCGCAGACGCCGCGCCACATCTGGGCGTACCTCGGCGATGGCGAAATGGACGAACCCGAATCGATGGGCTCCATCACGCTGGCGGCGCGCGAAAAGCTGGACAACCTGACGTTCGTGATCAACTGCAACCTGCAGCGGCTCGACGGACCGGTACGCGGCAACGGCAAAGTGATTCAGGAGTTCGAAGCCGCCTTCCGCGGCGCGGGCTGGAACGTGATCAAAGTGATTTGGGGCGGCGATTGGGATGCGCTCCTGGCGGGCGATACCACCGGCCTGCTGCAGAAGCGCATGGGCGAAGTGGTGGACGGCGAATTCCAGACCTACGTCACCAAGGACGGCGCTTATATCCGCCAGCACTTCTTCGGAAAATATCCCGAATTGCTCGAACTGGTGTCGCACCTGAGCGACGAAGAAATTTTCAAGCTGCGCCGCGGCGGTCACGATCCCAAGAAAGTCTACAACGCGTACAAGCAGGCGCTCGAAACCAAGGGCAAGCCCACGCTGATTCTGGCGCACACCGTGAAGGGCTACGGCTTGGGTGAAGCCGGCGAAGGCCGCAACATTTCGCACCAGCAGAAGAAGCTCAACGAAGCTGAAATCGCCACCTTCCGCTCGCGCTTCGAAATTCCGATTCCCGATGAGGCGGCGCGCAACGCATCGTTCTACCGCCCGCCCGCGGACAGCCCGGAGATGAGCTACCTGCACGAGCGCCGCCGCCTGCTGGGCGGCTATCTGCCGGACCGCAAAGTGCCGGCTTCGACGCTGACCGCGCCGTCGCTGGAATACCTGAAGGAGCAGTTCGAAGGGTCTGGCGGGCGCGAAGTTTCCAGCACCATGGCACTGGTCCGCATTCTCACCATGCTGCTCAAGCACCCGGAACTCGGCAAGCGCGTCGTGCCCATCATTCCGGATGAGGCGCGCACGTTCGGCATGGAATCGTTGTTCCGGCAGTTTGGCATTTATGCCAGCCAGGGGCAGTTGTACAAGCCGCACGACGCCGAAATGTTCCTGCACTACAAGGAATCCAAGGACGGCCAGATTCTGGAAGAGGGCATCACAGAGGCGGGTTCAATGTCGTCGTTCACGGCGGCGGGAACGGCCTACGCGAACTACGGCGTGGAGATGATACCGTTCTTCATCTACTACTCGATGTTCGGTTTCCAGCGGGTGGGCGATTCCATCTGGGCGTTCGGCGACGCGCGCGGCAAGGGCTTCCTTTGCGGCGGCACCGCGGGGCGGACCACGCTGGCCGGCGAAGGCCTGCAGCACCAGGACGGCCACAGCATTCTGCACGCCAGCACCGTTCCCAACTGCGTCACCTATGATCCCGCGTATGCTTTTGAGCTCGCGATCATCGTGCAGGACGGCATCCGCCGCATGTACCAGGAGCAGGAATCGGTCTTCTTCTACCTGACCCTGTACAACGAAAACTATGCCATGCCGGCGATGCCGGAAGGGCTGGACCGCGAAGGCGTGCTGCGCGGGATTTACCGCTTCAAAGCGCCGGAGAAGGGCAAGGCGAAGGTCCATTTGTTCGGCAGCGGCCCGATTTTGAACGAGGCGCTGCGTGCGCAGCAAATTCTGGCGGAGAAGTACAACCTGGCGTCGGACGTATGGAGCGTGACCAGCTATAACGAACTGCGGCGCGACGCGCTGGCGGTGGAACGCTGGAACCGGCTGCATCCCGACCAGCCGGAGCGCACCCCGTACCTGCTGCAGGCGATGAAGGGCGCCGACGGTCCGGTGATTGCCGCCAGCGATTACATGAAGGTGGTGGCAGACCAGGTTTCGCCGTGGCTGGCGGGCCGCATGGAAACGCTGGGAACCGACGGGTTCGGCCGCAGCGACAATCGCGAACATCTGCGCCGCCATTTCGAGATCAACGCTGAATCCATCGTCGCCGCCGCGCTTTCGCGCTTGAGCCGCGATGGCAAGTTCGATGCCAGCAAAGCCGTCGCTGCGTTCAAGGAACTCGGCGTGGATACCGAGAAGATCGACGCCGCCAAAGCCTGACCGGCTGCCTGCTTCGATCGCGCTCTGAATGCAGACGGGACAAAGGGTCGCCGTCGCGGGGATGCTAGTCTCCGGGACGCTGGCCGTCATCAAAATTGCGGCTGGCCTCGCCGGGAATTCCACCGCGGTGGTGTCCGACGGTTTGGAATCGGCGGCGGACGTCATCGCGTCCGGGTTCGTGCTGTTTGGGCTCACGATGGCCGCCAAGCCGGCCGATGAGGAGCATCCCTACGGCCACGGCCGGGTCGAGACGCTCACCGGCTTGCTGATCGGCCTGGTATTGACGCTGGGCGGCGGGCTGATTTCCTGGCACGCCCTAGGCACGATCGGGCAGCCTCACCAGAAGATTGCGGCCTACGTGATATGGCCTCTACTGCTCTCGCTGGCGGCCAAGACCGGCTTGGCCACCATGAAGTTCCACTACGGCAGGAAGCTGAAGAGCGATGCGCTCACGGCGGACGGCTGGAACGATTTCACGGACACGGTTTCCGCGGTGGTGGCGCTTATCGCCGTCGGGCTCGCGCTGTGGGATCCGGCGCGCTTCGGAGAGGCCGACCGCTACGGCGGTTTCACGGTCGGCCTGATCGTGATCAGCGCCGGTTTGCGGGTGGTGCGCGACACGAGTCTGCAACTGATGGATACGATGCCCGGTCCGAAAGTGATCGAGCAGATTCGCGCGGCGGCCTTCGCGGTTTCAGGGGTGCGCGGCGTAGAGAAATGTTACGCGCGCAAGACCGGCTTCAAGTACCACGTCGACCTGCATCTGGAAGTCGATCCCGAAATGACGGTGCGGCGCTCGCATCAACTGGCGCACGAGGTGCAGGAGACGATCGTGGCGAAGCTCGATTTCGTGGCGGACGTGCTGGTGCATGTCGAGCCCGCCGGCGGGGTGATCCGGGATTAACGGGGACGCATCGCTCGGGAGAGCCAGGTTTGAGATACATTTGTACTGGAAATTGCCATGTTGACTGATTCGCTGCTGCGCGCCTGGTGGAGTCACCGGCAAGGGCTTGATGGATCCCTGACGGGGAAAGAGGCTGCCGAGGTGCTGGCCGCGTCGGGCTGGGCCCGTTCGGTCGGCGGGATCGGACCCTATCTGACCCTGTTCTCCCGTGCGGGTATCTCGCGGGAAGCTGCCGATTCGGCGGTGGCGGGGGTATCGATTTGCGAACTGCCTTCCACTCGTGGCTGCACATACGTGCTGCCGGCGGAGGATTTCGCGCTCGGGCTCAAACTGGGACAGCCGTTCGGCGGGCCGGAGATGAACACCGCGCGCAAACTGGGTGTCACCGATCAGGAGATCGACCGGCTCTGCGACGCGATTCTGGGAGTGCTGCAAAAGGATGCGCTCGATCCGGCCGTGCTCAAACATCTGGTGGGGCCGGCGGCGCGTAGTCTCGGTGAAGCGGGGAAAAAGAAGGGCGTGACCACCACCCTGCCGCTGGCGCTGGGGCGTTTGCAAGCGGAAGGGGAGATTCGCCGTGTGCCGGTGAATGGCCGGCTGGATCAGCAACGCTATCTTTATGTGCGCTGGTCGCCGAATCCGCTGCGGAGATTCAAGCTGACGTACGAGCAGTGCGTGACGGAACTGGCCGCGCGCTATTTCCGCTGGGCCGGTCCGGCCACGCTGGCCGAATTCCAGTGGTTTTCGGCGCTGAGTCAGAAGGTCTGCAAAGCCGCCATGGAACCGCTGCGCCTGGTGCCGCTGGACGAAGGCAGCCCGCGGCTAATGCACCCCGCCGACCTCGATGCGCTGAAGAGTTTCAAGCCGCTCAAAGAGGTGCAGTACGTGCTGGTGAGCAGCCTGGACGGAATCAGCCTGCTGCGCCGCGATTTGAAAAGCCTGCTCGATGCGGCGGATCTGGAGCGGCGGGTCCCTGTGGAAAAAGGCGAGCGTGCCCTGGGCGGGCTCGCCGACCTGGAAAGCCACGCCATCCTGGACCGCGGCAGGCTGGTGGGCATCTGGGAGTACGATCCCGAGGCGGCGCGCATCGTCTGGAGCGCCTTTGTCAAGTCGAATGGCGCCCTGAAAGAGGCGGTGTCTCGCACCGAAGCCTATGTGCGCGAACAACTTGGGGACGCGCGCTCGTTTTCGCTCGACAGCCCGAAGAGCCGTGAGCCAAAGCTGAAAGCGCTGCGCGCCGCGATGGGCTGAGGCTCCGCACGGCACAGCGCACTTGCATTCGAGAGCAAAAGATCCGAATATAGTAGTGTGGAGCAATTCCACGACACCACTTGTATGAGGTGCTCATGAGTCACATTACCGATGCCCTGTCCGCGCACGCTTTCACCGCGGGGTTCTGGCCCGATCACATTGCCCGCCTGCGGAGTATGGCCTGCGAAATGAATTTTCGTCCGGGCGAGCTGATTTTCCGCGAAGGCGATCATTCTTCGTTCTTCTACCTGTTGGTCACCGGCAACGTGGCCCTGGAAGTAATTTCACCGGGACGCCCCGTCCGCGTGAGTACTCTGTATCCGGGCGAGGTGCTCGGCTGGTCGTCCGTGACGGGCGAGGGGGACAGCAAGCAGTTCCAGGCGCGGGCGTTGGAAGATGTGCACGCGATCGCGTTCGATGGCGCGCGGCTGCGCCATGCCTGCGAGGAAGACTACGCCTTCGGCTTCTATTTCATGCGGAGGATTCTGAGCGTGATGTCGGAGCGGCTGCACTCTATCCGCACGCAACTGGTGGATGTCTACTGTCCGGCCGGGAACGGTAAGTGAATCTCGCCGTCATTCGCGAACGCGCGCCGTACGATCGCCGCGTCGCGTTGACGCCACCGGTGGTCCGCCGGCTGTGCGGGGCGGGCCATACGGTGTGGGTGGAGACGGGCGCCGGGGAAGGCGCGATTTATACGGATTCCGACTATTTGCGCGCGGGAGCGCAAATCGCCTACTCGCCGGAAGAAGCGATTGGGCGCGCGGAACTGCTGGCGAAGATCGGGCGGCCGGCCGCAGCGGAACTCCAGTGGTGCGCGCCGGATATGACGGTGCTGGCGTTCTATCACATGGCAGTGGCGGACCGCGGGCTGGTGGACGCGCTGGCGGAACGGCGGCTGACGGCGATTGGCTGCGAAGTGATTCAGCAGGAGGATGGGCGGCTGCCCGTGCTGGCGGCGGTCAGCGAACTGGCGGGACAGATGGCGGTGCCGATCGCTTCCCACCTGCTGCGGTCGAGCTCCGGCGGCAGCGGGATTCTGCTGGCGGGTACACCGGGCGTGCCTCCCGCGAGGATCGTGATCTTAGGCGCCGGCGCGGTGGGCTTCGCGGCGGCGCGCGCGGCGGCGCGGTCGGGCGCGCGGGTGATGGTGTTCGATCGCGATCCGCGCAAGCTGCGCCACGCCATCGATCACGAGCCGGGGCTGGAAACCTGTCTCGCCGATGAGGACGCAATTGCCGAAGCCGTGGCAGGCGCCGACGTCGTGATTGGCGCGATTTTAGTGGCCGGCACGAGGCCGCCGCACGTGGTGACGCGGGCAATGGTAGAGCGCATGAAGAAGGGCTCCGCGATCATCGATGTGGCGATCGATCAGGGCGGCTGCGTAGAGACCAGCCGGCCGACCACGATTGCGGAACCCACCTTCGTCCACAAGGACGTCACGCATTTCTGCGTGCCGAATTTCACGGCGGACCTCGGGCGTGCGGCCAGCGTGGCGATCGGGCAGGCGATGCTGCCTTACCTGCTCACCCTGGCCAAACACGGCGTGGATGGCGCGATGGAGCGCTGTACGGAACTGGCGCGCGGCGTCTACACGCTGCGCGGGAGGAAGCCATGACCGGCGATTACCGCTCGCGCATCATGCCTGCCGATGTGGCGCTCGCCGAATTGCGCAGCGGGCAGCGCGTCTATGTGCACAACGGGTGCGCGGAACCCGTGGAACTGGTGAAGGCGCTGACGCGGCGCGGACCGGAACTGGAAGACGTGGAAGTGCTGCACATGGCGACCATGGGCATCGCCGACTACATTCTTCCCGAGTATGAAGGCCACTTCCGGCACAACGCGCTGTTCATCGGCGGCAATGTGCGCAAGGCGGTGCAGGAAGGGCGCGCCGATTACACGCCGATCTTCCTCAGCGAGATCGAGGAACTGTTCACGTCGAAGGCCATCGAAATCGATGTCTGCCTGCTGCAGTGCACGCCGCCGGACGCCTATGGCTATATGAGCCTCGGCCCCAGCATCGATGCGTCGTTGACGGCTGCGCAGTGCGCCAGGCACGTCATCGTGGAGATCAACGACCAGTGTCCGCGCACGCACGGTGACACCTTCATTCACGTGAGCCGCGTGGACGCGTTTGTGGAGACGTCGCACCCGTTGAGCGAATACCCACGGTCGCCGGTGACGGATCTGCAGCGGGCGATTGGACGCCACGTGGCGTCGCTGATTCCGGATGGTGCGACGATACAGACGGGCATTGGCGGCATACCCGAAGCCGTGCTTGGGCTCTTGCGAGATCGCAAGGACCTGGGCATTCATTCCGAAATGGTGCCGGACAGCGTGGTGGACCTGATCAAGGCGGGCGTGATCACGGGCGAACGCAAGACGATGCATCCGCGCAAGGCGGTGGCGGGTTTTGTGCTGGGCAGCAAGCTGCTCTTCGACTTCATCCACAACAATCCAATGTTCGAATTCCATCGCACGGCCTACTGCAACGATCCGTTTTTGATCGCGCAGCACGACCGTATGGTGGCGATCAATTCGGCGATCGAAGTGGATCTCACCGGGCAGGTGTGTTCGGATTCCATGGGGTCCGCGCCGTATAGCGGAATCGGCGGGCAGGTGGACTTTTTGCGCGGCGCGGCGCGGTCCAAGGGCGGGCTGCCCATCATCACGCTGCCTTCGACCGCCAAGGGCGGCGCGGTATCGCGAATCGTGCCGACCCTGCGTCCTGGAGCGGGCGTGGTGACGTCGCGCGGCGACGTGCACTACGTGATTACGGAGCATGGCATGGCATACCTGCACGGGAAGACGATCCGGCAGCGGACCGAGGCGATGATCGCTATTGCGGACCCCCGGTTCCACGGCGAACTGGAGGAGTACGCGAAGCAGAATCGCCTGCTCCCTGCCAGCCGCTCGACGGTAGCGGTCTGATCGCGTAGGCTACAGCCGGCAGCGGGCCAGGCGATGATCGCCATTGCGGACCACCGGTTCCACGGCGAACTCGAGGCGTATGCGAAGCAGAACCGGCAGCTCCCTCCCAGCCGCTCGACCGTAGCCGTGTGAGCGCGTGGGCTACACTAGGGTCGAGGCTCTCGCCGTGCGAGCAATGCAGTCTCTGAATCAATTTTTCAATCAATTTTGGAAGCAATGATCCCCGTACGAGGCAAATGGATTCCGGTGGTTGCCGGCGTGACGATTCTCGCCATCGCGATTGGCGTGGTGGTGCTTCGCGCACGGCGCAAGCCGGTGCAGGCGCCGTCCGCGGCGGCAACGGCCGCGGCCATCACCGCCGCCAATAAAGAAGTAACCTTGCAGGGCAAAATCCGGCCGCAGCACCTCCGTGGAGTCACGCCGGCGCAGGGCGGATATATCGAAGCCTTCCTGGTGGAGCCGGGGCAGGACGTGTACGAGGGGCAAGTGCTGGCGAAGATCGGCGCGCAGAGTTTGGAATCGGCACGGGAGGTTGCGCAGGAAGCGCTGGAAAAGGCGCAGGAGCAGGTGACCAAGGCCGAGGCCGTGGTTTCGGCGGCACGCCTGGAGGTGTCGCGCGCGGAGGCCGATGCGCAGCGCTCGCGCATCGCGCTCGATCGCGCGGAAAAGGCGACGTCGCGGCAGCAGACGCTCTTCCGCGAGGGGGCGACGCCGCGCATGGTCTACGAGAAAACGCTCAAGGAATACGAGGCGGCACTTAAAGATTCCGAAGTGATGGACAACGCCGTGCGCACGGGGCAGGAGCATGTGCAGAGCGGCTTGAAGTCGGTGGACAACGCGAAGAAGATCGTGGCCGATAAGCTGGAGGCGCTGGATGACGCGCAGGACAATCTGGCCGCCGCGGAAGTGCGCTCGCCGGTGGAAGGGTATGTGGTGAGCCGCAACGGCGAAGTGGGCGGCACCGCGGGCATGAACGACGAGATCTTCCAGATAGCGACGGATTTGTACGCGCTGGAGGTGGCGTTGGAGCCGAAGCCCGAAGTGCTGAAGCGGATCGTGCCGGGCATGCCCGCGCTGGTGTTGTTGCTGGATGTGCAAAGCGCCTCGATGCAGGGCGTGGTGCGTGAAATCAAGAACGATCAGGTGATTGTGGAATTCACCAGCTCCTCGCCGGCAATCAAACCGGGCATGCAGGCCGACGTACGGTTCAAGCTGGAATAGGCGCGCTGACTTACAATAGACGTTCCGAGCCGATTATGGAATTTCTAGCTGCAAGTCTACTGGAACTGATAACCCAGACCTCTACCAACCTCCCTCCCGATGTGCGCGCGGCGATGTCGCTGGCCGGCGGACAGGAAACGCCGGGGACGCAGTCCTCGCAGGCGTTGGACATCATTCTCTCGAACATCGATATGGCGGTGGAAGACGAGGGGCCGATTTGCCAGGACACGGGGATGCCCACGTTCGTGGTGCACACGCCGGTGGGCGTCAATCAACTGAAGATTAAGGCGGCGATTCGCGAAGCGGTGGCCGAGGCGACGCGCCGCGGCAAGCTGCGTCCCAATTCGGTGGATTCGCTGACCGGCAAGAACAGCGGCAACAACCTGGGCGAAGAGACGCCGGTGATCCACTTCGAGCAGTGGGAGCAGGACGAGATTGAGGTGAAGCTGATTCTGAAGGGCGGGGGCTGCGAGAACAAAAACATACAGTACTCGGTGCCCTGCAATCTGGATCATCTGGGCCGCGCCGATCGCAATCTGGAAGGCGTGCGCAAGTGCCTTCTGCATGCGGTGTGGCAGGCGCAGGGGCAGGGCTGCGCGCCCGGCGCCCTCGGCGTGTGCATCGGCAGCGATCGCGCGCACGGATACGATCTGGCGAAGGGGCAGTTGTTCCGCACGCTGGACGACGTGAATCCTGTGCCCGAGTTGGCGAAGCTGGAAGCGGAGATTATGGAGGAAGCCAACCGCCTGGGAGTGGGGGCGATGGGCTTCGGCGGCAAGGTGAGCCTGATCGGCTGCAAGATCGCGGCGGCGAACCGGCTACCCGCGAGCTTCTTCGTGAGCGTGGCGTACGATTGCTGGGCGTTCCGCCGGTTGGGTGTACGGCTGGATGCGGCCAATGGAGCGATTACCGAGTGGCTGTATCGCGATCCGGCGCGCCTGGTGGAAAAGATGGCGCGCGGGGAAGGCTTTCCGCTGACCGGTCGCGAGGTGATTCTGACGCCGCCCCTCACGGAAGCGCAAATGCGCGCGCTGAAGGTGGGCGACGTAGTGATTCTCAATGGCGAGATGTTCACGGGGCGCGACAACGTGCACTCGTACCTGATGAAGAATCCGCCGCCCGTGGATCTGCAGGGGGCGGCGCTGTATCATTGCGGTCCGGTGATGTTGCAGGAAGGCGGCGAGTGGAAGGTGAAGGCGGCGGGTCCGACGACCAGCATTCGGGAGGAGCCTTACCAGGCGGACGTGATCAAACGGTACGGCGTGCGCGCGGTGATCGGCAAGGGCGGCATGGGGAAGAAGACGCTGGACGCGCTGCAGGAGTTCGGCGCGGTGTACCTGAACGGGATCGGCGGCGCGGCGCAGTATTATGCGCGCACGGTGGAGAAGGTGCTGGGCGTCAGCCTGATGGAGTTCGGGATACCGGAGGCGATGTGGCAGTTGCGGGTGAAGGGCTTCGCGGCGATTGTTACGATGGATGCCCACGGCAACAGTCTGCACGCGGACGTGGAGCAGGCGACGGGCGCGGTGCTCGAAACGTTGCAGAACGCGTGACGGGATTGCTACACTGAAAACTCGCGGCCAGGTAGCTCAGCTGGTAGAGCAACGGACTGAAAATCCGTGTGTCGGCGGTTCGATCCCGTCCCTGGCCACCAACTGTTTTCGACACTTCTCGGTGTCCGCTGCTTCGACGGCTAACCCGCCTGTTACCTTATAAATAGGCTGGCCGTCGCGGACGATCGGGGTCAAGACCAACTTTCCAACGTGGTCAGACAGAGCCTTCCTGGCCCTCACCGTATCGCCATCCGTTCCTGCGGCCAAAGATTCTCTCAGGCTCTTCGCGGCCTTGGTGACGGACGCTTTCATATCGCTCAACGCTCCGGCTACACTCAAGGGCCTGTATCCAGTGATGGCCCCGCTAATTTTTTCGATCTCACGTTCCAGGTCTCGCAACCGTTCGGCTAGACTACCGATGCTGCCTGAGGTTTCGATGGCCTCGATGAGTTTTGCCTGCCGCCGCTTTCGATCATCCAGGTCACTTTTCAGAGACTCTAAAGTGATGGTGGTGCCCTGCCGCGCCATCTCCGTAAGCCGCCGCTCTAGCTCCTCCCCACACCGTTTGACCGCGTAGTCGAGCATTCTGGGATTCAGAATCCGTTGCTCGATCGACGCCAACAGCTGTTGCTCCAGGCGATCCTGTCGGATCATTAGCTTGTTGCCGCACGTGCCGTTGTGCTTATGAGTGTGGCACCCGTACTTTACGTATCCTCGCTTGCCGCCACCAGTGCAGATAACCATGCTGCCGCCGCAAACGCCACAGGCCAGCGCGCCGCTAAAAAGGTAGCTACGGCCCGTCTTGGTGCCGCTAGTGCCGCCGTTCTTGTGGAAGTTTGCTTGTCCGTCCTTGCGGCGTTCCTGAACGGCCTGCCACAGCGCCTCGGGGACGATACGGTTCTCCGGTACGTCTACCCGCCGCCATTGCGACACCGGCGTTGCGCGGCTCACCTTGCGGCCGCTCTCGGGGTTCCGCGCCTTACTCGTACGCCCCCAAACGGCGACGCCCCGGTACCGCTCGTTTCCCAACATCGCATGGATCGTGTAGCGCGACCAAGGGCCGTTGGGGCCGGGAACATTTTCGGCGTTAAGCTGGACAGCGATACCCCGTAATCCGGTCCCGTCCGCGTACATCGAGAAAATCCGCTCCACGATTGCGGCCTGCTCGGCATTAATCTCCAGCCTTACCCCGGAGACAGCGGGACGGCCATACTTCCCCATACGAGTCGGATCTTCAATAGGGACATTCGTATACCCGTAGATGCGGCCTCCGGTGGTGTAGCCCTTCAGCGCCCGCCCTTCTTGGCCTCGGTGGACTTTCTTCGCGAGGTCGGTGAGGTACTGTTCGTCCATCATGCCGTTCATCGCCAGTAACTGGCGGGCATTGCCCTGAGCCGAGTCGATTCCCTGGCTGACAGACACTACCGATACACCGTGAAAATCCAGAATCTTGAACGTACGCAAGGCGTCGGACAGGTCGCGTGCGATGCGCGAAGTATCGTCTACGAGAAGGCAATCGAAGGGACAATTCTTGAGTTTTGCAGTTCTCACCAGACGCTGCAAAGCATCGCGGCCCGCGACTGTGGCGGCCGACACGGCGCGGTCCGTAGCTACAAACTCTTCTACAATCGGCCACCCCTGGCGCGCGGCGTAGTCCCTGCACTGGCGAAGCTGGTCGTCAATCGATGCCTCTCGTTGGAGGTCAGAACTGTACCGCGCGTAGATCGCACATCTGCGGGTCATGGTGCGTCACCCTCTCCCGAGTCCTTTAGCAGCGACCGAATACAGCCTCGTACGATTTCGCTGACCGTCATTTCCAATCGCTCCGCGTATTTCGCGAGCGCTTCCTGTTCCGTTGTGGTCAGTAACAACTGCAACCTGCGAGTCCTCTTCAGCCGATCCGGCTTGCGCGGCCTGCCGCCTTTATCCGAGTTGCGCATTCAGATGATTTCCTGACTGTTATTATGAGCATATAATACTGCTTCTGCAACCGTCATCTTTTCCGAAATAGCTGCTCCACTAAACTATCGACGACCGCAGGGACGATCCAGGCATCAACGATGCCCTTAATCGCGCCCTCTAAAAGGGGATCTAGCGACAAGAGGGCGGAGTCACTGCGCCGGCGCCCCATCCTCTCCACCAGGGGGTCTAAAACGTGCCGGGAGTCGTGAGCGCGGTGTGCAGCGATGCTTAACCGATGATCATCTCCAGCCCGATCTCTGCCCATGAGATAATTACCTGCTCTCCCGTATACCCGATGGAAGGCGGGAAGCGGACGATGATGCGGGAGGTGTTCATGTATCGTCATTTGGCGTCGGGGAGGTGTAATTGCGTTATCCAGATCCAGACTGCATCCCAGATCCGGCGCCTGAACTTCCATCGACTGTCGCGGGGCAGGTACGGTCCATCATTCTCCGATCGGTAGTGGAACTTCGAGAGAAGCTCAATGGCAGGGAAATTCTCTGGCAAGCGGCGATGGAAATCTTTGACTTGTTGACGCCGCTACGATTGCAGGAGGGCCACACAAAAATTGAGTCTTTCCAGCAGGGAGTCCAGGCGGACATCGATACCGCACTGGCGTGCGTCCACTACAGCCATCGTCTTGCTTTTGGTGGCCGGATGTCCTTCCTGTGGCACCGCGACATCGGCGACCGGCTGGCCCTCTCACCGAAGGCAGAGTTGATGGAGACGACGTGGTGGAAAATGCAGAAGACACTGCCCGTGCCCAGAGGGACGCGCCCACGCAACACTCGTACACCGGATACTCCAACGGCCCGTGCTATCGAGGACTTCCGCAGGCGGATCGAAGCCGGAGGTAGGGAAGTCCGCCAGATTGATATGGCGGCGTATTGCCGGTACACAGACGTGACCATGTTTCAGCGGGTCCAGCGAGAGGCTCCGCGGGCGGGAAAAGAAGCGATAGCCAACGTGAAGCGCATGCTCGAAGAGTGCCAGAGTCCTGACAGATTTTGGTCTACCGTGGAAATGAACCGCCAAAAATCCAAGTCGCCCGGCAAGAAGTAATCTCCTCCCGCGTTATCTCCCGCTTCCCACCTAGTTCGATCGACGCGGGATCGAGCCAAATGGATAGCATAAGCGCGGATTGTCGCGCGCTGGAGTTATCCAATGCCACCAAAAGTGACCACGAGGGGCGTCTGGGCCACAGGGCTCGATCACACCGCCGAACGCGCTATCTTGCTCCACCGGGAAGGGTTCAGGGATTACCGGGAATGCGCTACCTCCCATACAGAGTTCGGTGAGAGGCCAGATGCCGTGCCGGTTCGTAGTCAGATCGCTTTCGGTGCCTGGGCGTGCGGGGTGTTACCCCCGAAAGTGTTTTCTGGCGACACGGTGACCGCACAGAGCGTCAGGCGCCACCCGTACGCGCCCGTCTTGGAGTCGAAAAATTGACTACCCCAGACACCACCAAGACAGGGGCCAGCCTGCTTTCACCGACAGACTGTCACCGGTACTTGGACCTTTACCGCGACGCACTGGAGATTAAAGAGGGTGTCTTGGCGCTGTTCACGATACCGGCCAAGAACTGTTTCACCTCCGGTGACGTAGTGGAGCTTCGTGACCGCGCCATCAAGTGGTCTGGTGGGACGCAAAACGTCTACATCCACACGCACTTGCACAAATTGCCGCTTGGGGACCAGCAGGGGCGCGGCAGCAAGAAAACGGCGTCAGTCGCAATTGGAATCGTGTCTGACATTGACGCGCGCGGGCCCGGCCGAAACAAGCCGCCCGAGACGCTGTGCCCTACGGTCGCGGATGCGATTGGCGTCGCGCAGGAGTTCTCGCGCCTGTTCTGCCCGGTGTCCTTGACGATCAACTCGGGCCACGGCGGCTACCCGCTCCTGCTATTTCGGGAGCCGCTCGAACTGCACACCGAGATCGACCGCCAGCGCCTCAACGCAATAGCTCGCCGGTATCACGAAGCTCTGTGCGGAATCTCTTCGGGCCACGGTTGGACGGGCGCCGTGGACTTCTGCGACCTGGCGAAAGTCATCCGCCTGCCGGGGACCATCAACGCGAAAGACCCGAACAGCCCGATGCCGGTGCGAATCGTCGGCGAGAACTCCGCTCGCTACAATCTCTCGGATCTGGAAGAGATATTGCCGGAGACGGCTGCGAAGTTGTTCTCGCTTCCGTCCAAGCCGGTTGGCACGTCGCCCGTCCCGGCAACCAACACGAAGGCCGTTGAGACACTCCGCCTCGTGCCGCCCGACCCGGAGATTATCAACCTGCTGGTTGAGGGCGACCCGATATTCGCCGCCACATGGAAACATGACCGGCCTGACCTGCGAGATCAATCTTGCAGCGGTTACGACATGGCGCTCGCCAAGTTCGGTGTGATTTGCGAGTTGGACGACAACCACATCGCGGGTCTGATCGACGACAGCCGCCGCAGGTTTACGCGGCCTAAACAGGACAGGAAGGGCGCGCACTACCAGACATATCTGGCGGGCACCATCGACAAAGCGCGGGCATGGGAGGCGGCCGCAAAGCCAGTAGAGGATGTGCAGGCAGAGCCAGACAACATCGAAGCGGGCACGGTGGTGGCGGTGGTCGAGGCCGTCGAGGCAGCGCCGGAGAAGAACAGCCTCGACGAGAGTGCGGAAGAGAAACGCCCCGCTGAGCCCACCGCAGAAAGGGACGCCGTGGAGTCGTCGTCGTCCGTCGCCCAGCCGACCGCGCAAGCGGGTTCACCGACCGAACACGCTCACAAGAGCCCCGCTCTTAAAATGCCGATCACCAAGTCCCAGATCGTGAAAAGTGTTTCCGACCGGCTGGTTTCCGAGTTCCATTTCGCGCGCGATGCGGCCGAACAACTCTACTGCTATGAGAACGGGCTATACCTGCCAACCGACTTCATGGTGCGCCGCCAAACGCAACTCCTGTTGGAAAAGGCCGGGCTCTCCGGGAAGTGGAGCAGCCACCGTGGCTGCGAAGTCGTCAACTACACCATGTTGAAGTCGCCGTCAATCTGGGAGGGGCCGCCATGCAATGAGATCAACCTCAAGAATGGCATCTTGGATGTCCGCACTGGCAAGTTGCGCCCCCACTCGCCGGAGTTTCTAAGCCCGATCCAGATCCCGGTCAAGTACGACGAGGCAGCGACCTGCCCCGCGTGGGACAGATTCATTGCCGAAGTGTTCCCCGCAGACTGCGTTGATCTCGCATGGGAAATCCTCGGCGACCTGATGACCCCCGATCGCTCCATCCAGAAAGCCGGTTTGCTGGTGGGGGAGGGCGGCAATGGCAAGAGCGTTTTTCTTAACGGCTGCACTGCCTTCGTCGGCCACCGGAATGTTTCGAGCGTGCCACTTCACAAACTGGAGGGCGATCGCTTTTCCGTGTCCCGCCTCTACGGCAAGTTGGTGAACTGCTGCGCGGATTTACCTTCCGGCGACCTGGAGTCCACGAGCATGTTCAAGGCCCTGACTGGGGGGGACATTGTCACTGGGGAGCGCAAGTACGAGAATTCGTTCGACTTCAAGCCCTACGCCCGCCTGCTATTTTCGGCGAACCATCCGCCTCGCAGTAACGACGCCAGCAGCGCGTTCTTTGATAGGTGGCTAGTCATCCCCTTCGCTCGCAGTTTTCGGGGGACCAACCACGAACGCTCGCGGGGCGAACTCGACGCGATCCTGGCCGACGCCCGGGAACTCAGCGGCGTGATGAATAGAGCGCTACCCGCGCTCAAGCGGCTAAGAGAGCGCGGCCGGTTTACGGAGACACAATCCACAACTCAGGCCCTGGCCGAAATGCGGCAGGTGACCGACCCGCTGGCCGTTTGGTTGGAGGTTGAGACTGTCACACACCCGAACGCATCTGTGCCGTGCAGCGTCCTGCTAATTGCATATAACCAGGACTGCTCTCGGCGCGCGCGTCCCGCCATCAATCAGACGGCCTTCGGTCAAGCCATACGCCACCTGCGCAGCGGCATCGAAGTGAAGAAACGGGGGCCCAAGGGCGAGCAGCGCGACTGCTACATCGGCATCGGCCTCAAGGCTGATGCTCCCTTTCCACAAGGGGTGACGTGAATCGTATCCCCGGTAGTCCCGGTATCCCCAGTTTGCCTACCTGTTTCATTACTCCTATATGTTCCGAATCGAGGAGACAAATAGGCAAACAGATAAGGGAACTGGGGATACCGGGACTACCGGGGATACGAGAGGAGTTGTGAAACCGAATTGCTTGATAGGAGGGAGATGTTTTCACACAACAGACCCATCGTGCCGCCGATACTCGGCGCTTTGCCGCTTGGCCGTGCCGCACGCACGGGGACTGCCGGTAGCGCTGTCCCGGCCGCCGACCGTTGCACAATTCTCGACGCTTGCGACCAATGTGGCCGCAGGTTATTCCGTCCGCACGTCGCCAACGGGCGCGCGTTCTGCGGTGAGTGTTGCCCCACATGCGCGGCGGAATCGGCGCTCGGCTCGGCTCCCGGCTGGGGGCGCGGGTCGCGGTGAGGCCCGCCACGCCCGGACCAACCTATTACCGCCGCGCGGACTAGACCACGCACATGATCACAGAAAGAGGAGAATATGAACACCCAAATCGAACAGATTGATCCGAACGCTGGTATTATCCAGATCCCCGCCACCGCGCCTCCCGCCGAGGCCGAGAGCGAAACCGCAGCACACTCGACGGTCCCCCCCCTTGTGGCCGCACCGTCCGAAACGGCGATCGAGGTCGCACCCCGCGATGAACCTTCCGCAGGGGACGCAGCGCCGGAGCTTCTGCCCCTGCATCCCCTCTGCGCTCTCTTCCCCATCATGGGCAACACCGAGTTGGAGAAGTTGGCCGACAACATTAAGACCCACGGGCTCCTGCATCCTGTGGTTACGCACGAGGGTCAGGTTGTTGACGGCCGCCACCGGCAGCTTGCCTGTAAGATGGCGGGCGTCGAGCCGAGATTCGTCGATTGGCGCGACGTGTACTCGGGCTCCATGTCCTTGTGCTCTTGGGTCTGGAGCGTGAACGGAGAGCGTCGGCATCTGTCCGTCGATCAGATCGCTATGATCCACGAGAGCCTGCGCGGCTGGGAGGTCGCCGAAGAGGCTCGGCAGCGGCAGATCGAAGCTGGCAGCCAGCAGGCCGAGCGCGGAAAGGAAGGCGGCCGGATCAGCGCCGAACCCCTTGCGGCGATTTCGCCGCAAGGGGGGGCCGATGGTTCGGACGTACCCGGCGTTGAGACTGCGGCCGCCAAAAGGGATCGTTCTCGGGATACGCGCAACAAGCTCGCGGCGGAAGCGGGCGTGTCTCCCTACAAGATGCAGCAGGCCAAGAACGTATCCGCCGACCCCGAGCTTGCGAAGGAAGTCACTGAAGGGAAGTCCAGCTTGCGTGCAGCCGAGAAGAAGGTGAAAGCGAAGAAGGCGGCTGCCGGACTCGCCGCACCAAAGGTTCGCAAGGTCAAGCCGGGTCATTCTAAGAAGTCCCAGTGTGAGCCGTTCAACATGGAACGCGCAATGAAGAAAGTGATGCCCGGTGTGGATGCGGTGCTGAATAATATCTCGGACGAAGATCGCACCGAATTCCTTAAGCAGCTTATCGACCTGCTGATCAGGATGCAGTAGCGTAGCGCGGCGCGGGGACCGGGCTCGTAATGCACGGTCCCTTTTCACAATTGGAATTCAAGGAGAGAAACATATGGACTTACAGCGATCAGCGGGCGCACTGGGACAGGGATTGCGCCCTTCAGATCTCTACTCCGTGGCCGAGGCGGCGCTCCGCGCGCGCGTGAACCCTTTCACAATTTGGAAGTGGATACGCCAGGGACGGATCAAGGCGTACGGCAGTGCGGGATGCTTGCGAGTCTCGCTCGCCGATCTGTTGCCCACGTACAAGCCCAAGAAGAAAGCACGAGCACCGATCCGCGCCAAGGTGGACTAACAACGAAAGCTTCGTGATTTCGACCCTTGAAATCCGACCCGGTGTTACTCCCGCGCGGCCGAACCCCCGTACCCGGAAAAACCCCGCGTGCGAGGCTCCCAGCGTTGTAATTCAACGCTTGGCGGCCAGAGCCCGCCAGCTTCCCGCCGCCGCTGCCGGACCGGCGAGAATCATGGACGGCTCCTGATAATCGCGCACTACGGCCGGGAACGCCGCGCACGCAATCTGGCGCTGTGCGCCGTGCGGCCGTGACGCCGCCAGTCGGCTCCCCCCTCGCCGCCCCCCCCTCGACGCCCCCGTGATCGCTGCGCATCGCTCGCCGATCCTGGCGCAAAGTGCCGAGATTGTGGCGCTCGACTTGGCAATCTCCGAGCCGGGCCCCACGGGAACGGTCAGCGTGGCGGCAGGGGAACGCCGTGGTGACGGCCGGGCCGGTGCGGGCGGGGTGTAGCACGCCTCCGGAGTAGTCCCGCCTCATTTTCCATCGGGCAGCCATTT
>JBDTMZ010000106.1:0-73349 GCA_039934035.1 Candidatus Solibacter sp.
GCGCGGATATTTCTAACCGGAAGAAAAAGTGAACGCCGATCAACGCCGATAAGAATAATCTACAAAAACCTAAGCCAGCGAAAGCCGGGTCCAGGAACTGTGGACCAGCAGCAAAAGGGTTGTCTTATCGGCGTGAATCGGCGTTCATCGGCGGCCCAAATTCGGGTTCGTCGTCCCCGATCCTTGACGCCAATAAAAACCAGTAGCGCGGATATTTCTAACCGGAAGAAAAAGTGAACGCCGATCAACGCCGATAAGAACAATCTACAATTACACTGGAGTCGGCGGAAAATCATATCCGCGTCCGCACCATAGTTCCATTAAGTTACTACGCGATGCGAGTCCGCTTACTTTCCGCCGAGTAAGTTGTCGATCAGAGGCCGGGTAATTCGCCAGTAACCCTGTGCCCGGGAACCTTCGCTCCGGAAAGAACCAGACGTCAGAAACCCGCTCAAGTCGGCCGGATTCGGGGTTTGATGCTCGCGTTCGATCATCTCCCGCAGCAGGCCGGTCGTTTTAGTCAGGTCCGCCGCCAGCGTGGAGGCATCGCTCGCGTTCGCACAGCGCACATCGAGTTTGGCTGCGAACGCATCCCCTTCCGGGATCACCGAAAGCAGCACCGACTGCGCGCGATCCAGGCTGCGCGCGAACATCTGAGTCCCCGGCGGTAGGCTCTGCCCCCCTTTCACCACCGAGGGCGGAATCGAGAGCCAGATCGGCGCATTCGGAATTTCGGCATCCGGGCGGTCTTCCACCTGATCCATGCGCAGCGCACCGACATCGTCCGGACTCACCGCCATCGCCATGAGGGTCGTTTGCACAGGGAAGAAGGAGATTCGTTTCTCGGGCGAACTTCCGGCCATTTTGCAGAAACTGTTATTGCAGCGGCCGTCGGTGGTGTGCACGTAGTTCTTGAGGGCCTTCCAATCGAACCGCCCCTTGAGCAGCATGTATTTTCCGTTGGGCGCAAAGGCGACCATGGCCGCATCCAAATCCTGCTTGTAATCGAATTCGGTCTTGCGTACGAAGCTCTGGTACTCGGGGTCCTCGCCAACTTTCGATCCGTCGAGCAATTGCAGAATGCCCGCGCTGCGCAGTTTGGCGAAATCCAGGTACAGTACGACCGCATCGTCCGTAGGTAGCCGTTTCAGCATCGCTGCCGGCGTGATCACGCGCGACCGGTACCAGATCACGCCCCACAGGGTGGCTCCGCAGAGTGCCGCGATCAGCAGAATCAGCAGCCCCGCTCTCGTCTTTGGGTTCACGAAACGAGTATCACACAGCCACCAGTTCGGCTGCGCGCGCCTCATTCCACAGGGTGAGATAGGGCTTTAGATTCTTCATCATGTCCGCGAAACCCTGCAGCGTCAGCGATTGCGCGCCGTCGCTCACCGCCTTTTCCGGACAGGGATGGACTTCCACAATGATGCCGTCCGCCCCCACCGCCACACCGGCACGGCAAAGCGCCGGAATCAGACTCCGCTTGCCGGCCGCATGGCTGGGGTCCAGCACTACCGGAAGATGGGTAAGTTCGTTGAGCACCGGCACCGCCGAGATATCGCACGTATTCCGCGTGGCCGTCTCGAACGTGCGAATTCCGCGCTCGCAGAGAATCACGTTCGGGTTGCCGTGCGCCACAATGTACTCCGCCGACATCAGCAGTTCCTTGATCGTGGAACTCATGCCGCGCTTCAACAGCACCGGACGTCCGCAGCTTCCCAGCGATTTCAGCAGGGCGAAATTCTGCATGTTGCGCGCGCCCACCTGCATGCAGTCCGTGTACTCGGCCACCATCTCCACATCGCGATCGCTCATGATCTCCGTGATGATTCCGAGTCCCGTGGCTTCCCTGGCTTTGCGCAGCAGCTTGAGGCCTTCCAGTTCCATACCCTGGAAATCGTAAGGCGAGGTACGCGGCTTGAAGGCTCCGCCCCGCAGTAGGCGCGCACCCGAGGCGGCCACCCCTTCCGCCGTCTCCATGATCTGCTTTTCGCTTTCCACCGAGCAGGGGCCGGCCATCATCACAAACTGGTCGCCGCCAATCTCGCAGCCGTTAATCTTAATGACCGAACGGCCTTTGCGGAATTCTTTTGAAACAAACTTATAAGGTGCGGAAATCCGAACCGCTTTCTCGACACCCGGAGTCGCCTCTAACGATTCCAAACAGGCCGTGACGTCCCCGACGCCGACCACCCCAATCACGACCCGCTCTTCCCCTGCGATCGAGTGGACCTTGTACCCGAAATCCGCGATGCGCTCGCGGACATGGTCGATCTCTTCTCGTGTTGCATGGGGGCGCATGGAAATAATCATAATGCGACGAGTATACACCAGTACTTCTATGAAAATCAAGTTAAGTTCAAGTTAACGTATGAGTTGAAACCACCACTTACCAGCGGTGTATCCGGCCAAAACTATGGCAGGATTACGACAACTGACGCCGAGCGGGGGCTCTGGTTGCCCGCCTGGTCCATCGCCGTTACCTGGTAGCGATACGTCTTTCCCGTTTCCGCCTGGCGGTCCGAATAACTAGGGATGGCGGGGACGTCGGCCAGCTTTTCGAAGGCGCCGTCAGCCAGCGCACGGTACACCCGGTAGCCGGCAAGGTCAGGCTCCAAATTCCGATCCCAATTCAATTCCACCGAATTCGGGGCAGTCGATCCCTGCAGGTTTTGCGGCGCCGCAGGCGGCAGCACATCACGCGCGGTGACCGCGAGTTGGCTGGAGAATTCGCTTTCGGCTTCCTTGCCGTTATCGAACTTCACGATCGTCTGCACCAGATAGGTGTAAGACTTGCCCGCTTCGGTGTTGGCGTCGGTCCACTCGGGCGCAGTCACGTCGGCCACCGCGGCGAAGGGCGTATCGCCTGTCTTGCGGAACACGCGGAACGCCGGTCCCCGCCCCTGCCAGTGTAGGCGCACGCCCTGCGCTACCGCGGCATCACTGAGCGCAGTGGGCGCTTCCGGTGCGGGCACTACCGGCAGCACCAGGAAATTAGACCAGTTCGATTGCTTGCGTCCGCTGTGGCTGCGCACGCCCAGAATCACTTCCTTCCCCGCAAAATCCGCCGCGGGAATTTCATAGCGCGCCACCGGACCGTTCAGGCGGGGCTCGGGATACTGCCGCGCCGCCGCCGCCCATTGATTCTCGTCGAATTGATCGGCGGTGCCGCCGCGCAGGTCGAGTTCCAGTGGGGAAGGAATCGGCTGGCCCTCGGTGGTCTTCGAGGGGACGGTGAATTGCACGATGATGGTGGCGCCGCGTTGGATCGCCGCCAGATCCGTGACCGCCGCCGGCACATTCGCCAGAGGCGGCATGGGATCGCCCACATACCCGCAGGAACTGAACCCGATCAGCGCGGCCGCGACCGTGAGAGAGAGATCGGACAGCCTCCGGTTACAGAGCAGCGAGGTTGGACGACAGCCTGGGACCAAGGGCGGCAAAAGATTAGCGTAGCAGAGCGGCGGGTTACTTCTCCGAGTACGCAATGCCGTCCAGCCCGGTCTTGTCCGAGCCGCTCTTCACGTCGAAGATCCCGGGCTCCGATTGCGAGATGCTCTGGCTGGCGTCTTCCATGATGGTTCGCCAGTTTTGGTTGTTGCCGGTAAACGGGTCGATCGGCAGTTTCTGCAGGTAGCCCTCAGTCACCAGATCCTCCAGCCTCTGCGGGGCCTTGCCCTTGTCGTAGGAGTAGTTGTCGATCACCGTGCGCAGCGTGTAGAGGTTGTTCTGCAGCACGCTTTCCTTGGCGCGAATGATGGAGCGGTTGTAGATCGGGACCGCCATGGAAATGATGATCACCATGATCGTGATCACCACCATCATTTCGACAAACGTGAAGCCTCGAAGCCGCTTATTCCCCTTCATGCATTTACCATTCCGAGTAAGACGTGCCATCCGCCGCCTTCTCCGTCGTCTTGCTGTAGATATCGAACACGCACTGGCCGCCCCAGCTGAGGGACTTGGGGTCGTCCTGGTCGCTGCGCAGTCCCCACTCCGGCTTGCCGGTGAAGGGGTCCACCGGAATGCGGCGCAGGAAACGCATTTTCTTCCCGTCGGGACCGGGCAGTTTGACGCCTTCCACCAGGATCTCCAGCGTCTCCGGCCAGTTGTTGGTGCCCAGTTTTTGAGGGCCCAGATACCCGGGATCGGCGTAGTCTTTGTATTTATCGATCGCGGCCCGCATTTCGCGCAGATCGGCGCGCAATTCCCTTTCGCGCATGATGCGAACCTTAGTGCGCGCCAGCGGTACGGACATGGTTGTCAGCACCAGCATGATGGTGAACGCGACAATCAGTTCCACCAGCGTAAGGCCTCGCTGCCCACGCCGGCGGCGCGCGAATTTGTCGCCTGTGCGAATCACGGCTTCCATATCACTTAACGTTGATCACCATTTGAGGGCTGCCCTGGAATACCACTTGGCCCTGGGCGTTGCGCACCGTAAGGTTGGGAACCGTGACGGTGGTGGTGCCCTTGGCGATGGCCTGAAACACGAGGCTGGTCAGAATGCCGGATCCGGAGACGCCGGGCGAATTCGGCAGCCGGTTGAGATTCATCGCGGCGGCGCCGGAATCGTTCTGAATGTTCTTGGTAAAGAGCGGGACCTGCCCGTCGCTGGTGAAGAAATCGCCGCGCCCGGCATCGTTCAGTTTGACCACCTTGGGGTCGAACGTGACCTGCATCGGGGCCGACGTAACATCAGTGGCATTTTCGATAATCAACGCCACTGTCATCATGCCTTGCGGCGCGGCTTCCATCTGCGGAGGCAGGAAGCGGACTACGGCGTTTCCGGCCGGCTTCGGGGCAGCCGGCTTGTCCGGCGACGCAGCAGTGTCGGCCGGAGCCGTGGCCGGAGGAGCCGTCGCGGGGGGCGCGCCTGCGGCGCTCGCCGAAGGAGCCGTCATCGGAGGCGCTGTCATCGGAGGCGCTGTCATCGGAGGCATGCCGGCCGCTGTCGCTATAGGCGGGGCGGTGCCGGCGGCAGGTACCGGTGTGGGCAATGGAGGCGCCGCGGGATTGGCCAGCGGCGGATTGGACATGCCGGCTTCACCGGCCCCCCTGGCGGGCTGCACGCTCATGTTCGGCGAGGGGTCCAACTTCTTCGGCACCGCGACCGGAGTGGCGGCGGGCACACGGCCGTAATTCAGTTTTACGCTCTGCTGATTGCCCACCGCGATGCCGCGCAGGTTCTCGGCCGTGTATTCGGGACGGCGTACGATGTGCGGAATCAGGGCGATCATCAGTTCCTGGCGCTGCCGGTCGACGCTCTCGCTGGTGAACAGACGGCTCAGGCCGGGAATGCTGCTGAGACCCGGGATCCCCGTCTTGCTCTTCGTTTCCTGATATTTGGTGAGGCCGCCCAGCAACTGCACCGCGCCTTCCGGCATGCGAATGTCATGCGAAATCTTGCGCTGGCCGATGATCGGCTGGTCGATGCCACCCAGGTTGACGTGTCCCGTGACGCTTGAAATATCCAGGTCGATGTGCAGCGAGACGTCGCCGTTATCGTGCACGCGCGGCGTCATTTCCACGTTCACGCCGACGTCGATAAAAGTGAACTGCGTGTTCACCAGCGGATTGATACCGACACCGCCCACGCCGGGCTGGAAGCTGCCCGTAGCCGTCGGCTGGCGGTCGCCGATCTTCAACGTGGCCTTCACATTGTCCACCGCGCGAAGTTGCGGCGACTGCAGAACTTTCGTATTGGCATCGCTCAGCACCGCTTGCAGCAACGCGCTCGGGATGGTGGTGGAGAAATCGGCCGTGGAGAGGCGGCCCAGGTTCGACAACGGAATGGAGGTGGAATCGGTCGTGGTGACCGTTGTGGTAGCGGCTGCACCGTCGCCGGTGGTATCGCCGGTGGTGGTCTTGGTAGGCTCGGTGACGGTCCGTATGCCGGGACGCGGCGTGAAGTTGACGGGCACAGTCAAGCCCGCCGAAGCGATCGCCGCCGTCAGTTGGCGCGAGTACACGGAACTGGCCTCCATCACGATGATATCGACCACCACTTCGCTCTTCGGCTTATCGAGATCGTGCAGAATCTTCTCCGCCAGAGCCACTTGATCGGCGCTGCCTTTGGCAATGATGGCGTTCTGCGCATTATAAGGGAAGAAGCGTTGGATGTCCGCCACGGAGCGCACGGCGTTGACGATTTCCTGCAGTTCCTGGGGCGTGTTCACGTTGGAAAGATAGAAGACCTTGGCGACCTGCTCTTCGTAATCGCGCCGCTTGTTGGGGTTGTCCATCGTGATGAAGATGGTGTTGGGAGAGAGCGGCTTCCAATAGCTTTTGGTGACCACCGCGAGGTAGTCCAGGGCTTCTTCGAGCGTGGAGTTCTCAAACTCCACGGGCACATTGCCGCGCACCTGCGGCTGATATTCCGGATCCCACAGAACGTTCAGGCCCGCCACTTTGGCGACCGTCTCAAACAACAGCTTGGAGGTTCCCGAAAGCCGCAGGTTGATCGGGTTCTGATCGATAGGCTTCAGTTCGGGCACCGGCAGAATGCTGGCGATGCGATCGTCGGCTTCCTTCCTCGCCCGGTCGGTGGGGGTCAGCGCTCGCTCTTGCGGCGGCGCTTCTTTGCCGGTCTCTTCCACTTTGCGCCGCTCGCGCTCGATCATCTCGGTGGTGCGGCGGATTTCCTGCACTGCCGCGGGCGACCCGGGGTTGATCGCATAGGCCTTCTGGAACTCCATCAGGGCATCGCCGAGTTGACCTTCGGAACGCAGTTTCAACCCTTTGTCGATGTGAGCCTGACCTGCCTGAAAGCGGACCTTGGTGACTGCCATCTGATACAGAATGTCGGCCGGATCTTCCGTGAGGGACTTTTCGTATTCGGCCAGCGCCTGGTCCCACTCTTTTTTCTGTTCGTGCAGCCGTCCCTGGGTCAGGAACTTATCGCCCTTCTTGGTGCGGGCCTCGAGCGGCAGCATCCCTCCAAGCAGCGTGGCGGTCAGAACGATCGCAATTAAGCGATTGAAAACAAACATGTTTAGGCGCATCCTGGGACGAGAAAACGGCCTCGTGATAAGATCAATGGAGCTTCCCTTCGGGAGACCATTCTAAACTCATTGACGTAATTGGGCTTCCCCGCGTTGAGGTCAATTTGGCAGACAAAAAAGAGGTAGGTAACCGGCTTCTCAGCGACAACCGGGCAGCTTTCCACAACTACTTCATCCTGGATCGGTACGAATGCGGCATGGTCCTCACCGGCACCGAGGTGAAGGCGGCGAAAGATCACAAAGTGCAGTTGAAGGAAGCCTACGCCACCGTGGAGCGCGACGAAGTTTGGCTCTTGAACGCGCATATCAGCCAGTATTCCCACGGAAATCGGGAGAATCATCCCCCGATCCGTAACCGCAAACTCCTCCTGCACCGCCGCGAAATCGATAAATTGCAGGGCCTGACCCGGGAGAAGGGACTCTCCCTCATTCCCCTCAAGATGTACCTCAAGGATGGGCGCATCAAGTGCGAGTTGGCAGTCGCCAAGGGCAAGAAATTGCACGACAAACGGGAAACGGAGCGCACCAAGTCGGCGGAAGCGGAAGCGCGGGCGGAGATGAGAAGAAGGGCGTGAGGAAAGCGATCAGCTTTCAGCGATCAGTGGCGGCGCCCATCGCTATTTCACTTTTTTGAAAACTATATTTCCAGTGAATCGAAGCACTTACAAATTTCGCAGCTCGTAGCCCAAATACCGGGGTGCTAATTCTATAAGTGAAAAGAGTTGCTCGCTCGCCAAGAAGCAACCCGATCGGTACTCTATGCGGGAGCCCACACACCTCGAGGGGGCCTTCGATAATCCCGAGCCCATAGTTTAAGCGTCGAATAGGCGGCCAACAGCGGCAGCTGTATCCTTCCTTCGAGGAGGGAAAAGGGATCGATTCCTTTTGCTGTCCCGGCTCACCCCGGGCAACATTTAGCAAGGCAATGTTCTTTGAAAAATTAACCCACCCGATGCGGCGCAGGCGGGCAACCCTGAAGTGACGGGGAGTCGCCTGCACAGCGCTCCCCTTCCATCCACTGATGCACCTCAGGCCTGCGATGTCGCAATCGCCTGCTCGAGATCCCAAATCAGGTCTTCCACATCCTCGATCCCGACAGAGATGCGCACCAGGTCTTTACTCACACCTGCCGCCGCCTGCTGCTCGTCCGACAACTGCTCGTGCGTCGTCGACGAAGGATGAATGATCAGGCTCTTGGCGTCGCCCAGGTTCGCCAGGTGCGAGAAAATCTTCACGTTGTCGATCAGCTTCTGGCCGGCCTCGCCGCCGCCCTTGATGCCGAACGTCACAATCGAACCCTGGCCCGCCGGCATGTATTTCTGCGCGATCGCGTGATACGGGCTCGATTTCAATCCGGGATACTTCACCCAACTGACCGCCGCCTGCTGCTCCAGCCACTGCGCCACAGCCATCGCGTTGCGGCTGTGCGCCTCCATGCGGAACTTCAAAGTCTCGATACCCTGGATGAACAGAAACGAATTGAACGGGCTGATGCACGGGCCGAAATCGCGCAACCCTTCCACGCGCACCTTGATGATCCACGCCAGTGGTCCAAAAGCCTCCGAGAATTTGAGTCCGTGGTAACCGGGACTGGGCTGCGTCACCGTCGGGTATTTGTCGGTCCACTGGAACTTGCCGCTATCCACGATGATGCCGCCAATCGACGTCCCGTGTCCGCCCAGGAACTTGGTGGCCGAGTGCACCACAATGTCAGCGCCATGCTCGATCGGCCGGCAAAGATAGGGCGACGCCATCGTGTTGTCGATCACCAGCGGCACGCCCGCTTCATGCGCGATCTTCGAAACGGCGGCGATATCCAGCACGTTCATGCGCGGATTGGCCAGCGTTTCCCCATACACCGCGCGCGTCTTCGACGTGATCGCCTTACGGAAATTTTCCGGATCGTCCGGCTCCACAAATTTGACGTTGATCCCCAGCCTGCGGAAACTCACGTCGAACTGCGTATAGGTGCCGCCATACAGAGTGCTCGCCGCAACCACTTCGTCACCCTGTCCGGCCAGGCTGGTGATCGCCAGAAACTGCGCGGCCTGTCCGCTGGAGGTGGCCAACGCCGCCATCCCGCCTTCGAGCGCGGCTACGCGCTGCTCGAAAACGTCGGTGGTCGGGTTCATGATGCGCGAATAGATGTTGCCGAACTCCTTCAGGCCGAAGAGGGCGGCAGCGTGAGCGGAGTTGTCGAACGTGAACGAGGTCGTCTGGTAAATCGGCACCGCGCGCGCGTGGCTCGATGCGTCCGGAGTGTGTCCGGCGTGTAACGATTTGGTGGCGAACCCGAATTCTCGGGCAGGTGCGTTGTTGTCAGCCATATCCGTACAGCATAACCTACGCGCGAGAGCGTCGAGCCCGCTCGATCCCTTACTCTGCGCGATGCCGTACCATGAGAAAACATGAAGCGGTTCGCGACACTCTGTTTCGCCACGTCGCTGTGGGCGCACGCCCTCCTCGCGCAGTTCTGGGATCCGGAGATCAGCAACACCCGCGCGTCGCTGCGTGGTATCAGCGCGGTGGACTCGAACACCGCGTTTGCCAGCGGCTCCGCCGGCACTTGGGTGGCCACGCGCGACGGCGGCAAGACCTGGCGCGCCTCGCAAATTCCCGGCGCGGAAGCCTTGGATTTCCGCGGCATCCGCGCCCTCGATGCCCGCACCGTTTACCTGATGAGCGCAGGCCCCGGCGACAAATCGCGTATCTACAAAACCCTCGACGCCGGCGAGCACTGGACGCTCCTGCTCACCAATTCCCACCCCAAAGGCTTTTTCGATTCGCTCGCCTTCTGGGATGCCCTGCACGGCATCGTCGCGGGCGACCCCGTCGAGGGACGCGCCGACATCCGCACCACCGACGATGGCGGCGCCACCTGGACCCGTCGCGAGCCCCCCGCCGCGCTTCCCGAGGAAGGCGCGTTCGCCGCCAGCAATACCTGTCTCGCGCTCTGGGGGCGAAGCGAAGTCTGGTTCGCCACCGGAGGCATCGGCGCGGGACGCGTCTTCCATTCCACCGACGCCGGCCGCACCTGGACGGTGGCCGGCACGCCGATCCGTAACGACAGCGCCGGCGCAGGCATTTTCTCCATCGCCTTCCGCGATGCCAACCATGGCATCATCGCCGGCGGCGACTACGGCAAAGATAAGGAAGATCGCCAGAACCTTGCGCTCACTGCCGATGGCGGCCGCACCTGGACCCAGCCCGCTTCACGCCCCGCCGGCTACCGCTCGGCCGTCGTTTATATGGCGTCCGAGAAGCTCTGGCTCGCCACCGGCACTTCCGGGTCGGACACTTCCACCGATGACGGCAAGACATGGAAGGCGTTCGACAGCGGCGCGTTCAACGCGATGAGTTTCACGCAGGAGGGCGCGGGCTGGGCCGTC
Organism: Candidatus Solibacter sp.; assembly: GCA_039934035.1. GTDB lineage: Bacteria > Acidobacteriota > Terriglobia > Bryobacterales > Bryobacteraceae > Solibacter. Next base: position 10,394 of record JBDTMZ010000106.1, read on the forward strand.
GGACCGCAAGGACGAATCGCGCGGTTCGTGCCTCCGGCGCGCTAGGCCTATGTTGCTCTCCGCGGCTCACGTCACCAAACGCTACGGCAAAAACACGGTGCTGGACGACGTGTCGTTTCAGGTGCGAGAGGGCGAAGTCCTCGGCCTGATCGGCCCCAATGGCGCGGGCAAGACCACCCTCTTCGAATGCCTCGCGGGACTACTGCCTGCCGATTCAGGCACCGTGGAATTCCGCGGCCAGACCCTGGCGTCGACGCACCGCAAACAGGCGCTATTCTATCTGCCCGACGGAATTCGCCCGTGGACCCATCAGCCGGTCGGCTGGGTGCTTTCGTTCTTCGAAGCGCTGCACGGCAGGCCGCGCGGCGAGGGACTTCGGCTCGCCAGCGAACTTCAGTTGGACCATCTCTTGAAAGCGCCCCTCGGTTCGCTCTCCAAAGGAGAGGCCAAGCGCGCCCTGCTCGCCCTCGGCTTGCTCACGCCGCAGCCTCTGCTGCTGCTTGACGAGCCCTTCGACGGCCTCGATTTTCGCCAGACGCGCGATGTCATGACGCTCCTACGCACCGTCCCGCCGCGCGGCCGCACCCTTTTCGTCTCGATTCACCAACTGGTGGACGCAGCCCGCATGTGCGATCGCCTGGTGCTCCTAAGCCGCGGCCGCGTAGCAGGCGCAGGCACGCTGGACGAACTCCGCCAGCAGGCCGGTGTTGCCGATGGCGGCCTCGAAGAGGTCTTCCTGGCCTTGACGTAACGTGGCAGGCGCCAGCCATGCGTACTTCTTGTGGGGCTGGCATTCCTGCCTGCAGCCGCCTTCAGGCGGCGCAAAGCTTGCTTTGCCGCCTCGGGGCCATATGCCTCTGCCTTGTGGCGGACCGTGTGAGCCGCTGGTGAGACGGACGATCGTTTTTCGTCGTCCGTCCGCCCGCTTCGAAGCGCGAACAGGCCACACAAAACGATGGCCTGTTCACCCAAACGACTCGCCTGCGGCCCCAGCCTATAGCGGCACTGGCACCAGCAGCGCTTTGCCGATCACCGCAGCCGTGCCATCCATCGTACTCTCCATGCGCGCGGACAGCCGCGGCAGCGCGCGCAGCGCCCACAGCACTTCGGAGTGATTCCAGGCAGCTTCCCGCGCCGCCGTCATGCTAAATGCCGCGATCGTATCTTCCATCCGATTTACCGGCGGCAGCAGATCGCCCAGCAGGCGAACATGCAGTTCCGCTTTCGCCTGATCGACCAGCCCATTCAGCGTGCCGTTAATCGCAGTGTAGTCGGCATACTGCGGACCGCCGTGTACCGGAGCGGCTCCGGTCGCCACAATCGCCAGCGCCAGATCGTGATTGATGTGCGCGTTGACTCCCGCCAGCGCGCACTGCACACGCGCCAGCGCCGTCCAATTGCGCCGATCGAACAAGGCGCGCCAGCAGCGCGGCGCCACCCCGCCGGAGAGCGACGCCGCCAGTGCAGAGAAATAAAGCCCAGCGAAATTCACGTCGAGCGCCGCCATCCAAGCGAGGTCGTGAAATCCGCCCGCCGCCACCCGCACGCCCACCGCCTGCGTCACCTGAAGGTACAGGCGATTAAACCACTTCAAACCATCGCCGTCGGTGCACAGCGCGTCGATCTCCTGCATGACGGCAATCACGCCATCCACCGTCTGCGGAGCGCTCTGCGCGATCGAAAGAAGTTGCGGGTCGTAAGCAAACATAACTGGAAGCGCCGTCCATTCCGCGCGGCGTCCCTCAAGTATGGAGGAACGCCCAATCGACCGCAAGATTCCCAAACGCCCGCCGCTGCGCCCTTGAAATCCCAGGGAGAGGCTGACGACAGATTACGGCTCTTCTTTGCGGCTTGGCGACTTGGCGTGATCATCGTCTACCAGTCCATTGACGATTCGCGTGATGCCATCTTTGATCAGCGGCACGTGAAAATTGATCAGCAAGCCAAGCCGTTTGTCGGCGAGTCGGAGATAGGTCAGGAGTTGCTTCTTGTGAACCGGCGCCAGGCACTCCACCGGTTTGATCTCCACAATGACCTTGTCTTCGACCACCAGGTCGGCGCGGAATCCGGTATCGATCCGGACACTCTCATAAACCACCGGGATCGCCAGTTGGCTCACCGCGCGGAGACGGCGGCGGTCCAACTCATACGCCAAGACCGTTTGATAGACCGATTCCAGCAGACCTGGACCAAGCGTTGTATGAATGCGGAAAGCCGCGTCGACAATCTCCTTGGCAATGGCGTTCTCAGTCATTGCAGCCTTCCTTTTTGTTTCTCGCCAAGTCGCCAGGACGCAAAGAACGCCACGGCGACCTCCGGCCTGGTTGAGTGCTGGAAACTAAAACTCCGCGTTGCCCGGCGTGCGCGGGAACGGGATGACGTCACGAATATTCTTCATCCCCGTGAGATACATCATCATGCGTTCAAAGCCCATACCGAAACCCGCGTGATGAACCCCGCCGAAGCGCCGCAGATCGAGATACCACCAGTACGCCTCTTCCTTCAGGCCATGCGCCGCCATCTCGCGAATCCGCGCCAGCAGCACGTCGTGACGTTCTTCGCGCTGACTGCCGCCGATGATTTCGCCGATGCGCGGCGCCAGCACATCCATCGCCGCCACCGTCTTGCCATCGTCGTTGGCGCGCATATAGAACGCCTTGATGTCCTTGGGATACCCGGTCACGATCACCGGCTTCTTGAACACTTCCTCGGTCAGATAGCGTTCGTGCTCGCTCTGCATATCGACTCCCCAATGCGTGGGAAACTCGAACGTCTTGCCCGATTTGTTCAGCAGGTCGATCGCTTCGCTATACGAGATGCGCTCGAACTTCGCAGCCAGCAGGCCGTCGAGCGTCTTGCGCAATTCGGGGTCGTACCACTTGGCGAGAAAGTCCAGGTCGGCGCCGCAGGCATTCGCCACGTACTCCACCTGGCTCTTCAGAAACGCCTCGGCCAGATCCTGATTGTCATCGAGATCGCAGAACGCCATCTCCGGCTCGATCATGTAGAACTCGGCGAGGTGCCGCGGCGTGTTCGAATTCTCCGCCCGGAACGTGGGACCAAAGGTGTACACGTTGGCAAAAGCGTGCGCGAAAATCTCCCCTTCCAACTGCCCGCTCACCGTCAGATAAGTGCGTTTGCCGAAGAAATCCTGCCCGAAATCAGGCGCCTTGCCGCTCTTCCCGAGCCCTTCCAGATCGAGCGTAGTCACCTGGAACATGCTGCCCGCGCCTTCGGCGTCGCTGGCCGAAATGATCGGCGTGTGCACATAGAGAAAGCCGCGATCCTGGAAAAACTTGTGGATCGCCACGGCCAGCGCGTTGCGCACCCGGAACACCGCGCCGAACGTGTTGGAGCGCGTTCGCAGATGCCCCAATTCCCGCAGCGTTTCGAGCGTGTGCTTCTTCTTCTGCAGCGGATAATGCTCCGCATCGGCCGTGCCGTGGACGGTGATGGCCGACGCCTTCAGTTCCACCGCCTGCCCCTTTCCCATCGACGCCACCAACTCGCCTTCCGCGCTGATGCAAGCGCCGGTGGTGATGCTGGCGACCGTCTCTTCGCTGACCACCCCCGCGTCGAGCACCACCTGCAGGTCCACCGGCGAACTGCCGTCGTTGAGTTGGATGAAGTGGACGTTCTTGCTGTCGCGGCGGGTCTTCACCCAGCCCCGGGCGATCACTGTCTCTCCGGGGGAGCGTTTCAGCAGGCTCCGTACGTAGCTATCGGGTTGAATCATGAGCTTAGTGATTCCAGGCGATCGAACGCCTGGATGGCGCTATCCAGCAGGTGCGGATTGCCGCGGTCCTTCAATTCCAGCAGCAGCGGATACTGATCCTGGCGGCTGCGCAACAGTTCCATCGTGCGCTTCCAATCGATGGTGCCGCGGTCTTCGGCATTCTCCGCCAAGGGCACCAGATGGATGTCGTCCACGCCATTGTTATCGTGCACGTGGGTAGAGCGGATACGCTCTTTCATCAATTCGAATTCGGCTTCCACCCCGGTCGCCATGTGCGCGTGCCCGGTATCGAACGCGAAGTTCAGACCCACATGCGTCAGTTCGTTGAACTGCAATAGCCGCTCCGCGCTGGACAATTCGTTGGGGATGTTTTCCAGCAGCACTTCCACTCCCCTGCCGCGCGCGAATAAATGGATTTCTTCCAGGGCGCTGAAGGCCGCATCCACCTTGCGCATATCGAACTCCTCGTTCGGCCCGCCCATATGCTGAATCAGGTATTGGAACGGAATGGTCTCCGAAATTTCCAGCGCGCGCTTGATTTCGTCCACTGCCTGCAGTCGCGCGCCCTTCACCGTCTCCGTGATCGACACCACGGCATGCGGACCCGAGCGACCCCAGATCTCATCGCTGTACATCGGGGAGTGCAGCGAGTGGAGCTTCAGTTCCGAATCGCGGAACCAGTGGCCAAGCTCCTTGATCTGCGCCTTGTCGCGATAGTCCAGGTGCTGGCGCGCGCAAAAGATCTCTACCGCGGGGATTCCGGTCTGCTGAATCTTGCCCAGCAGCGCGGAGGTCAGCCGGCTATTGACGAACAAATGTGTGGAGAGTACGTGATTCATCGGGTTCCTGGTGTTCTACTGCCCTTCCGCCGTGCCCTCGGTGCGCGGGTCTGGCGCGCCTTCCAGCCAGCCGTTATTCCAGCGGATGGCCGCTGCTTCCCCCTGCGCATTGACGCGCTTCACAAGGTAGCCTCGCTGTTCCAGTAACCTCACGGTGTCCGGAGAAATCCCCGGCTCGACGCGCAGTTCGTCGGGCAGCCACTGATGGTGGAAGCGCGGCCAGTTGACCGCATCCTGCACGTTCATGCCGAAATCGAGCACGTTGACAATCACTTCGAGCACCGTATTGATGATGGTCGGCCCGCCCGGAGATCCTACCGCCAGCACGGGTTTGCCGTCCTTCAACACCAGGGTCGGAGTCATTGCCGAGAGCGGCGTTTTACCGGGCTGAATGGCGTTCACCTCTCCCTGAATCAGCCCGTACATATTCGGCTCGCCGGGCTTCGCGGCGAAATCATCCATCTCGTTATTCAAAAGGAAGCCCAGGCCGGTGGCCGTAACCTTGCTGCCGAACCCGCCGTTCAAAGTGTAAGTCAGCGCCACCACGTTGCCGGCTTCGTCGGCCACCGTGAAATGCGTGGTCTCGTTGGATTCCTTGCCCACGAACACAGTGGCGTGAATCTGGCTGCTGGGCGTGGCGCGTTCCGCGTCGATCGACGCGCGCTGCCGCGCGATGTACGCCGGCGATAGCAAACTGTTCATCGGCAGCTTGACGAAATCGGGATCTCCCAGATGCTCGGACCGGTCGGCAAAGTAACGGCGCATCGCTTCGGTCATGTAGTGCAGCGTGCTCGCACTGCCCGCGCCGCCCTTCTCATAACCCGTGGTGTCCAGCATGCCCAGCATCTGCAGAATGCCGACCCCGCCGGAGCTGGGCGGCGGCGCGGTGACAATCGTGTAGCCATGGTACGTGCCGGTGAGCGGCGCACGCTCGTGCACGGTGTAGGCCTTGAGGTCGGCTTCGGTAATCAGACCGCCGTGGGCCGCCATATCCTTGGCCAGCAGGCGTGCCGTCTCGCCTTCGTAGAAATCTTTCGCACCCAGTTTTTCGATGCGCTCCAGCGTGCGCGCCAGTTCCGGCTGCACCAGCAGTTCCCCTGCCTCGTAGAACTTACCATCCTTCAGAAAGATGCGTTTCGATTCGGGGAACGCGGCCAGATCGGTGCTGCCGCGCAGCGATTGTGCCAGCGCATAGCTTACCGGAAAGCCCTTGGCCGCGAGTTCCACCGCCGGATGCACCAGCTCTGCCCAAGGCTTCGTGCCGTACTTCCTGCTGGCGTATTCCAGGCCGCGTACCGTGCCCGGCACGCCTGCCGCGCGATAGCCGAGAACCGAGTCTTTCGTCAGCTTCCCGGCAGCGTTCAGGTACATGTTGTGCGAACCAGCCTGCGGGGCGCGCTCACGGAAATCGAGGAAAGTGGTGCGGCCATCCGCCAGGCGGATCAGCATGAAGCCTCCGCCGCCGAGGTTGCCGGCGCTCGGATGCGTCACCGCCAGCGCGAGTCCCACGGCCGCCGCCGCATCGATCGCGTTGCCGCCGTTTTTCAGCACCTGTAGGCCCACCGAGGTGGCATGCTTCTCACGCGACACCACCATCCCGTGCCGCGCGCGTATCGGTTGCGCGGCCCAAAGCGAAAGGGACGAGCTGACCAGAAGCAGGGTAAGGGCAGGCCGCATACACTCGATAATACTATGTGGCTCTGAACCGGGTTGCGCGCCATCGGCAGCGCCACATCCATCGAAAAGATGGTCAAGAGCGCGATCGCGTCGCCCTTTGTCCGATCCGTGGCGATCGGCCCGCTGTCCTTCTGGCGTTCAGAACATGCGAACCGAGGACTTGCGCAGTTGCCAGTGGAAGAGCACGCTCAGGCATACCAGAATGTACAGCGAGTAGATGACGACCCGCTTGGTGGAACCGCCGGGATCGCCGGGGTTCTGTGCCGCCCCGGCCTGACGTTGCAGGCGGGTGGTCAACGACTCTTCGGACTGCCGCTGTTGGTGGTCACCCAGGAACTTCCGCACCAGCGCCTCCTGCCCTTCGGCCACCATCGTGGAACAGTTGTTCCCGCAGGTAACGGACTGGCAATCGCGCCACGTACCGGCGAGCAGCGCGGCGCCGGGATTCGCGTGGGAAGAGACCATTTCGGAGAACGCCACACAATGATGGACAGCGAAACCGCTGGTCCGCCGGCGCTCGCCTACCGCCATGCAGTCCACATCGATTTGCAGTTCGGAATTATGGATGTTGGAAACCGTGAAGCCCGCCCCGCGCAGTTGCTCTTCCGCGCTCTGCTGCAGCGCGGGAGGAGCGACCCCGGCGCTGCAAGCAGAAGCGATGTTAGAAACCACGGAGATCCGCGGGGTGACCGCAAGCTGCGCCGCTGGACTGCCAGCCTGCTGCGCCGAGCTTGCGAAGACCAGGCAAAGACCCAATCCCATAATCCGCCAAGCGGTCGTTCCGGCGGATCGGGATTGCGTTGTAGTTAGCAATTGCCTGATCACAACTAGGAGCATCACTCGACAACCTTGGATAGCGCAAGTGAGCAAAGGTTAACATTACACCTCATAAGGGATTTCTGAGGCCACCGCGAACGGAAATCGTGCGGCCAAAGCCTGTTCCGCCCATCGCCCCGCGGACTCTTTGCGCAGGCGCGGGTAGACACTCCCCTAATGCGTGTAACGCGGGGCGTCACCAACCGGCGCGTTCGAGTGGGATTCCCGCTCGTGCCCGCGGATGGCCTGGTCGGCGTGGCCCAGGCGTTCCGTGAGAATTTCCCGCTCTGCACGCGTACGCGCTTCCCTCAGTTCAGCGGTAATTGCTCCGTGTTCTTTCCAAAGCTTCAAACACGTGCCGCATTGCAAATCGACAGACATCTCCAACCACCGTAGCAGCCCTTTTGAGTCATACGCACTACGACAGTCACCGTATCTGGCGGCGGCGCCGCCACTCGAATAGCACCACCCCGGCGGCAACCGATACGTTCAACGACGAGATCCGGCCAGCCATGGGAATGCGCAACAGCAGATCGCAATTTTTGCGTACCTGCTCGTGCAACCCGCCGCCCTCCGCGCCCAGCACAATCACGCTGCGCGCCGCATACTCCACCTTGTCGTAATCCTCAGTGCCGCGTTCGTCCAGCCCGTAGACCCACATGCCGCCGCGCTTCAATTCTTCGAGCGTACGGTTGACGTTGGTGACGCGCACCACGGGAAGGTGCTCTAACGCACCGGCCGCCGCCTTGGCCACCACGTCGGTGATGCCCACCGCGCGCCGCTCCGGGATGATGATGGCGCCGGCGCCCGCGGCATGCGCCGTGCGTGCGATCGCGCCCAGATTGTGGGGATCTTCCACCCCGTCGAGCACCACCAGCAGTTCGCTTTGCGCCACCGCTTCCAGGTCCGCATACTTGCGCGCGGCGGCCAGCGCCACCACGCCCTGATGAGCGGAACTGCTGGCCAGCTTATCGAGCGCGGAGCGCGGCTCGAAGCGCACCGGCACACTGGCGCGCCGCGCCAGATCGATGATTTCCTGCAGGCGCGGACCGCCCGCGCCCTGTGCAATGACAATGCGTTCGACCGGGCTGCCGGCGCGAAGGGCTTCGGCCACCGGATGGATCCCGCTGAGAATGGCCATGTCCTATTCCGGAAAAATTTCGAGTCCGTTGTTGAACCGGTTCGTAAAATTGGCCATGGCGACGGTCATCGTAATTTCGACCATCTGTTCGTGGGTGAAGTGTTGGAACATCTCCTCGCGCGAGGCGGTGGCGCGAGCCGTGGTGGTGAGGTCACGGGCGTAGCGAATGGCGGCCAGGTCGGCGGGGCTGAAGCCGAGACCGGTGCTGTCGGCGGCCGTACCCTGCTCGATGGCCTGCAGCTGTTCTTCCGTGAGCCCGGATTTACGGCCGCCGGGCAGATTGGCCGCGATGCAAAACGCGCATTGATTGGCGTAGGAGGCCACCAGGTACACCATCGACTTGATGCGCCGGTCCACCGACCCCGGGCCGGTGATGGAAGCGTAAAAGGGGATGAAGCTCTTCAGCGCTTCGGGCCGGTTGGCCATGGCACGCAGGAACGGATTGGCTTGTTTGGACTTGCTTTCGAGGCTGGCGAGGAATTCATTTTCCGTGGGATCGACGCGCTTAATCGTGGTGGCCATAGGCATTAGTATAGATGCCTTGAATGAACTGGCGGTCGCCTTCCAGAAAGTCCATTTCGGCCAGCTCGAAACGAGGCTGCCAGCGCAGGTCGTGAAAGATCACATTGCGCGGCTCCCCCGAATAGGAGCGCACGCGGAAGAAGATGAGTTCGATGGGATTCCTGCCGGGATAGGCGAACGAGTAGCTGGTGATGACCTCGCCGGCCGCGCCGTGGATATCGAGTTCCTCTTCCAATTCGCGCGTCAGCGCCTGTTCGGGGGACTCGCCGGGTTCCACCTTGCCGCCGGGAAATTCCCATTTGAGCGCGTGCGATTGCCCGACCGCGCGCTGTCCCACCAGAATCGTGCCGTCCCGCTCCAGAATCGCCGCCACCACCTGAACCATGTCAACATTGGAGCATAGAAGCCGGTCACATGTTTAGGAGGAGCTGTCACCTACTGATCAACTCCCATGAAAACCAACATTTCCAGGGTGCCCCGCGAGCTTCCAGCTTCTAGCGGCGAGTGCGCCCGGTAGCACTTTACAGCCATGAGAATCTTCGATACTATCGTTGACGGCAATGGCACAGACGTTTGTTACTAAACTCCAAAAAGATCCTAAGAAGAATGTAAGTGGAATCGTCGTGCCTCCGGAAGTGGTCGCGGCACTCGGCACAAGTAAGAAGCCCGCCGTTAAGGTCACTCTTAACGGTTACACGTACCGCTCGACCGTAGCGACGATGGGTGGAAAGTTCATGATTGGTCTGAGCCTGGAAAATCGAAAAGCAGCCGGACTTCAGGGCGACGAGCGCCTCGAAGTCAGGCTTGAACTCGATACCGAGCCAAGGATTACGCCGATCCCAGCCGACTTGAAAGCCGCGCTGGTGAAAGGCAAGATCCTGGACGCGTTTGAGAAGGCGGCACCGTCCCGGAGGAAGGAATTCGTCCGACAGGTGGAGGACGCCAAAACGCCGGAAACCCGCGAACGCAGGATCGTGAAGGTCATCGAGTCGCTGGGTTAGCGGGTAGCGGCCTTCATTGGGACAATCACTCGCAACAGAAAGCTTCATCGAGGGAACCCGGCTCTCTGTTTCACGGTAAACCAGCACCGTGTGTCAACATGGGAGCATAGTATGTATCCGCCCCGGCTGATTGAGCACTTTCAAAATCCACGCAATGTAGGGGAATTGGCGCCTCCCGCGGTGACCGTCGAAGTGTCGAATCCGGCCTGCGGCGACGTGCTGCGCCTCTCGGTGCTTTGGGAAGAAGATCGGGTCGCGGAGGTCCGCTACAAGGTGCGCGGCTGTACCGCGTCGATTGCCGCGGGAAGCGCTTTGACGGAATGGTTGACCGGCAAAACGCGGGAAGAGATCGCCGCCTTCGATGCCGCCGAAGTGGACGAAGCAGTGGGGGGCTTGCCACCGGCGTCAAAGCACGCTGCCGTGCTGTGCGGCGATAGCGTGAAGGCGCTGCAAAAGAAACTCGGGACCTAAGCGCAGTGGTAAGAATCGCTGCCTTACGGTCGCGGCTCTGCTTGAACCAACTAAGACCCAACTGAACCGAGCTGAACTGCCAGCCGTCGGGTTCGACTCCCGTTAGCGCTACCATCCATCTTTTTGATGCCTTTGAGCTTCTGAATTTCAGACGAGGCCGCCAAGATCCCATGACGTCCGAGGTCAGCGCCGAGCCCCAGGGTTTGGCTATGCTGAAGCCTCGCACGTCAGTCATCGCGGTCGTGGAGGTTTGGCATTAGTTTGAAGAATTCCTCGCAGCGCCGGACGACTGGCTCGATGGACTCAGTGCGAAACACTTCCGTATGAAGCTGCTTGCAGCCCTCGGTGACGCAGTCAATGGCGGTCTTCTCCCACAACATCTTGCACGGCCAAGTCCGCACGACTTTGGTGAAAGGCGCCGAACAACGCAACGTGCGAAGCCGCTCGGGAAGGCTCACGGCGAAACCAACCTTGAAACGCCCGGGATCGTGCTCGGGTTCAAGCAGGAGCAGGTAGAAGACACCGTGCTCGTCCGGCAGGGCCTCGGGGGACACGGCGACATCGTCGCCGAGTCTTGAGACCCGCCTTCCGGAACGCAGTTCAACTGCGACGAGCCGAGACTCCTGGGCAGTAACGTAAGACACGAGTTGGCCGCGACGACCAGAGTTGCGAAGCATCCTCGGTTGAATGCCGAGACGCTTGAGTACCTTGAAAACCGTCTGCTTCCGCTTGCCGAGTTGGCTTGCAAGATCGGTGACGGAAATCGGTTCTTCCGTGAGTGTCTCTTCGGTATTCGGTTGGGCTGTTTGGTCGCTCATCCCGCGCTCTGTTCGCTACAGGTCTTCCGGGCGAAGACCCGTATGCTTGGCCATTTCCGACAGTGCGACCGGTCCCAGTTCCTCTTTATCGGTAAGCGAATCGATACTGAGGCCAGCCTTCGCGGCGTAACGTCCGATGGGAACCAGATGTACGGACGATTCGCCACCCAATCCGCTGTAGCGCAGCAAGCGCCCGCCGCGCCTTGGTCGCAGGCCACTCGCTCATGCGGCAATGGAGAACTGCAACGTGTCGCTGGTGGGTCTCAACTCTCCGTGCTCGATCTCCTCGGCCATCACGCGAAATGCAAGGGCCTTGGCCTTCAGCGTCGCTTCTTCCGGAGTAGAGCCGTACACCGTCACCCCTGGCAGTTCGGGGATGTCGCCAATCCAGCGACCGTCATCTTCGCGAAGGAGCCGGATCGTGAGTTGCATATGCTTCATGCTACCAGGAACATCGGAACGAAGGATTGCTCGTTCCGATCATGCCGATCATGGAGGAGTGTCACGGGGGCGTGAGCGGGGAGCGCAACCCCGACTGCGCTGTGACGTCGGCCGTTCGTGGCAGTCTTCGGGAGCGTTCCGAAAACCAACTGTACTGAAAACACAACCACTAAGACCCAACTAACCGGGCTGAACTGCCAGCCGTCGCGTTCGACTCCCGTTAGCGCTACCATCTAACCATTTTATTGTCAAGCCCTTACGTCTCTGAGGCGAGGCTTCCATGTCATCCGGCATCAGACAGGGAGCAGGGGACTCCGGGTTACGTGGTCGGAGTCATCTCGCGCAGGTACACGACAGTACAGCCTGACATCGCGATAGCGCTGATTTTCGGCCGCCCGCCCCCTGGTACTAATCGCGATTTCACCCCGGTACCTTTCTACAAATCGCGGTCAGTAAACTGATGTTAACTAAAGTGAGTACAAAGTCCGGGGTGGATCCCCGCCGAATTTGCTGTTCGAAGTTGCCGATTCAGCCGATGAGGAAAAAGACATGAGGCGCATCGTCGTATTGTTGCTCGTGGCCATTCCGGCTTTGACTGCCCCTCCCGGCACAATTCGGATCACCGGCCAAATTCCCTGCGCCGGATACCTCGCCCCAGCGGACGCCGAACCCGGCCTGCTCCTGGTGGGCTCCGGAACGGCGGTCAGCATTCACGCGCCTCCCGGACGCACCAGTTTTACGCTTTCGCTGCGTACCAACTGCAGCTACCGCCTGGTGGCCGCACAACTCAGCGGCGCCGGGTTGCAGGTGGTGGAGGGCGCGGTCTCGGCGGCGGGGGGAGGCGCGCACCTGGCCGCGTCAGCGCTTCAGGCATCCATCGCTCCGGTGGCTCTCGGCACGGCCCCGACAGCCTTCGCATCGGGTCACAGGGTTTCAAACGGGGGCAACAACCGCACGGTGGATAACGCCATCCTGCTGCGCATCGTGGTGGAATCGAACGGGCCGGAGGAAGCCGTCGCCAACGTCGCGCTCGAACTCGTCCCTTAGCCCGCCTTGCCCTTGATTTGCGGATCCCTCGGCTGCCGGTCTTCTTTCGGCTTCTCCGCCGGCTTCGCCTCCACCGGCATCTCGATCTTCTGGTCCGGCGCCTGGATTTGGATCACCGGCCGCGGTGGAATCGCCAGTTTGAAGACCGTGTCGCGCGAGACGCCTCCCGGGGTCACCGTCACCACTGCCCTGGAGGGCTGCGGCACGTATCCCGGCGGCACACTGGCGGGATCCGGACGCAATTCGTACTGCCCTGGCGGAAGGTCGCCCAGCAGGAATGCGCCGTTGGCTTCGGAGTAAGTGTCGCCGTCTCCCGTAACCACGATGCGCACGTCCGCCAGCGGCTTTTCCACCGGGTGGTCCGCGTCATCGGAGTAGTCCATGTAAATCACTTTGCCGGTGATTTGCCCGGTGCGGATCACACGGAACTCCACGCGGTTCTCGCGGTTCGGCACGGCCGCCGCCGTCTGGTTTCCGGCCGTCGCAAACACGAAACCCGCCGGCACCGTGCCCAGTTCCGCCCGCAGTTGGTGGCCGCCGGGCTCGATATTCTCGAACCGGAAGAAGCCGCGCACGTCGCTGCTCACCATGGTCTTGTCATCCAGCCAGACCTGCACGTTGGCGATGGGACGGTCGCCGCCGTCGAACGCTCCGTTGTAGTTCAGGTCCGTATACACCGTGCCGCTGAGGCTGGTGCGCAGGTTGATCCGCGGAACGCCCCGGCTGTCGCGCAGAATCTCATGCGGGGCGATTAGTTTTCCGCCCAGTTGCAACTGCAGCATCTGCGTGCCGAGATCGCGGAAATAGCTGATCTCCAGCACCTGCTTGCGCGGCAGGGGCAGGCGCAGACCCACCATCGGCAACAATCCCGTCTGCCCGCCGTAGGTGCGCATCATATCCGCGCCCAGCCGCAGGAAGCCGTCGTGTTCGCCGAATTTGTAATACCAGTCGCCCCCGTAACGGCGGTTGCTGTGGAATTGCGATTGGTAATGCAGGCTGAAGCGCCCCGCGCGGCGCATGTCGATCCCCAGCAGGCCATTGACGTCCTGCACACGCGTGCCGGCCAGTTTGGTATTGGTGTAAAACACCGAGGCCGAATAGCGGCCCAGGTTGGGCAGCATGATGGAGTACTGCTCGAGTTCGAATCGCCCCAACAGGGAGGAAGAATCGAGCTGCAACGTCCGCATGTAGCCCAGTTGCGGGGTGTTCTTGCCGGGCATGAGCAGTGTACCGCCCAGGGTGTAGGTGCGCGTCCGGCTGGGTTCGCCCAACAAATACTTGCGGTCGCCGGCGCTGGCGTTCAGCGACAGGAGTCGGAAGGGGCGAAGGGTCACCGAGAGCGTGCCGGAGCTAGCGCCGTTGAAGCGCGTGTCTTCCCTAGCGGTCAGGAAGTTCTTCGAGTAGTAATCCAGCTGGCCGCTGATGGTCAGTTGGGAGACCGGCAGAAACGCGTTGACCGCGCTAAACCCGTAGCCCGAACAGAAGGTGAAGGGCTTCGCTTGTTGCTGCGGATGCGGACGTCCAGCGGCGTCATGGCCACCAGCGTTTCGTTGTTCGTGGCCACCAGCGCCCCCAGCGTCAGGGTCGTGCTCAGAGCCGAATCGCTGGTGTTGGTAATGGAGACCGCGTCCGGAATGCTGCCCGTGAGGGTCACGCTGCCCGAGGTCTGCGCCAGCATCACGGGTGTCATCAGCGCGAAAAGTAAAAAGAGATTTCTCATAGTTTCCTCATGATTAGTTCTACGGCCCGTTGCTGATCGTCAGAAGGACGGTCGCCGTAAACGAACCCGGCGTAAAATACTGCGGCACCAGCCCGAACCTCATCGTGACGGTGAGGTAGTCCTCGGTGTTCAAATTTGTCACTGTGTCGATCTTGTTTCCGTACAGAATCCGTTTGCTCGCCAGCAGGTCCGCCAGGGTGGCCTGGCCCGAAGCCATGCCCAGGAACGGCGTCACGCCGGAAGCCGCCACAACCGTCGAAGGATTGTAGTTGAACCCGGAAAGGATGTTGTCTGCCCGCGGCAGAATCACGCCGGACGCTGCCACGATGGACGTGATACCCACGCCAATATCGGAGGCGGCGATTGTCACCCCTCCGGCAAGCGGAGCGGTGGTGGGGGACGAAAAGGTGACGCTCGCGTCCACGTGATAGCCGTTGTTGTTTCGATTCCTGAGCCGGAACACGACCTGGCCCGACGTTGTAGCGGTGGCGCGCGCCGGCACCAGGGCGCCAAAGAGCACCGCCGCTCCCAGCGTCCCGTTGGACGTATCGGTGATGCGCTGGCCCACCGCCACCCCCGGCAATGCGATGGTCAGCATGCCCACGAATGCCCAGCCGCAGCCTGCGGCGAGTGCTTTCGCGGATGAAATTCCGATCATGAACCAGCACTCTAGCATTCGAGTTTTCCCCGGCAAAACTGCCGAAGGTTAGTAAAAGGTTAACTGCGGCCAAAATAGGAGTACCAGAACCGCCGGATGATTAAAACTCTTAAATCTCGTAAATCTCGTATTTCTCGTAAGTCTCGTAAATCTCGTAAGTTAAATGGCCATTGGCCGTCGCCCGGGGCCGCGCCGTTCTGCAGCGCTCCGGCGGTTGTTAGAGCGAGCCGCTGACCTCGCTCACCAGCGCTCACCAGCGCTCACCAGCAGCCCGGCAATCAACGTGTCGGCAACGGGTCAAAGTGGATCGCGGGGCCGGGCGCCTTAGCGGCGCACGTCACTAATTGCCACGGGGGCTAAGCGCCGTTCCACAACTTGCTATTGCGCAGTCTGCCCATCGCGAACAACAGAATGATCCCCACAATCGCGAGGAGCGGTTTCATGGCTCCGCCCTGGTAGCGGCAGACCACCGTGTGATGTCCCGCCGCCAGCGGCACTCCGATAAAGCCCGGGGACAGCATGACCGTGGACACCGGCGCGCCATCGAGTTCCACCTTCCAGTTCGGGTGATAGTTCATTTTGAAAAGCAGATAACTGCTGCGCGAGGCATCGATCTCCGCACGGTATACCTGGCCGTCCTGGCGTTGGGCGGTCACCTTGCCCGCGTCTCCGCCGGGCACCGCAGGATTCACAGCAGGAGCGTCGCCACGCGAGTCCAGCAGAATGTGCCGGCGTGCTGCTACCGCATCGCTACCTAGCCAGGCTTCGTTGACCGCGTAGAAGGTGTCGCGTGTTACGCGCGCGGAGGTGGGCACATCGACTACATCGAAGTAGCCGGCGTCCGGTACCTGATACAACTGGAAGCGGCCGATTTGTTCCAGCGGACTCCAGAAGGCCGGCACCGGAGTGGTCAGGCCCGCGGGCGCCGCCACTGTACGGATGGCAAAGAGGCGGTACTGCGCGGCATTCCATTCGTTGAAGACCGGCATCAGGTCGCCGGGCAGCGCCATGGAGTGATACAGGAACGCAACTGCCGGCACCTGGCTCACACTGAGGAAGCCATAAAGCGGCACGTCGCCGATTTTGAATTTGCCGCCCCAACTGGCGGCCAGACCCGGGTAGACACGGCCGCCGCGTTCCTTGAGCCTGCCAATCACCGCGTCGAGCGCGGCGCGTCCGCCTTCGTAGGCCGCCAGGTTGGCGCGGGACCAGTTGAGATTGTTGCGCAGGTAGATTGTCCGCTCCTGCACCATCGGATAGAGCAGGAGGAAGGTCACCACCGGTATGGCGAGCGGCAGTTTGCGCACGGCCAGTTCGCGCCAGAGATACGCCAGGCCGTGCGCCGCCAGCAGCAGCAGAAAGACATGGACGCCGCCGATCAAGCGGTGCAACTGCATGTCGGGTGAGACGCCCGCGAGCCATAACAGTGGGCCGAGCAGGGGGCGTCCACAGAAGAGCAGCAGCCACAGCAGGGCAGCGAGCAGCACGAATTTCGCGGCGGCCTGCCCGTGCAGGTCGCGCCAACGGCGCACGACGCCGACGGCGCCGAGCAGCGCGAACAGCGAGAGCAGCGGCCAGCGTCCGTGATCCAGCAGGTCGCCGGTGATGAGCCATTGAAAGACCTGCGGGCCGCCGAAGGAGTCCCATTTCCAGGCCGGCTCCCAGCGGCTGTGATTGATCAGACTGCCATCCGCAACCAGCGGGGCAAGCTGAAACGCGGCCACCAGCAGCGCGCTCAGGGCAACCCAGGCGGTGCGCCGCACGCGCAGGGAGCGCGGAACCTCGAAGCCCGGCGCCATCGCCATGAGGCAGATGCTGAGTGCGCCGATGTAGCCGTAGATGAAATGGCAAAGCGCCGTGAGCCCGAGTAGAATTCCGGCCAGTCGCAGCCCTTTGCCGGAGCGCAGCGCACGGTAGGCGAACCCGAGGGAGAGCAGCAGAAAGTGGGTGGCCACGGACTGCGGAAAGAGGCCATTGCCGGCCCACAGATAGCTGCCGTATTCCAACCCGTAAAGCCCGTTGGTGGAGATGAGCGGCGCCAGCACAGCGGCGGCCAAGGCGACCCACTGGTCCCAATCGAGCAGGCGCGCGCACCGGTAGAAACTCAGCGGCAGCAGCAGCACCGAGACGAAGCGCACCCAGCAGAAGACGGTCAGCAGCGCCACTTTTTTGAAGAGCAGGAAGTAGACCGCGGCCACCATCAGGTGCGGCAGGGTCTGGTAATCGCGCAGCATGGGAAAGCCGAAGGCCCATTCCGGACTCCAGGCATCCAGCGGATTGCCGCCGTCCTCGCCGGACTGCCCGACCGACTGGCCGACAGACTGCCCGACCGATTGGACGATGCGCTCCACCATGGCGAAGTGCGAGACGTTGTCGTTGAGATCGACGCGGCTGGCCGCGAGGTCTGGCCAGAGTCCCACGGCATTGACGAGAAGCACGGCCAGCAGCAGCGCCCGGGAGAGCCACGCGGCGTTTCTCATGGTGCGGGAGTCACTGTCCCAGAGAAGGTCGCGGACGCCATGGTGCCGCCCACCGGATTGCGCCCGTACACGGGATTTTCCAGCGAGCCGACGGGCGTATCCCGCTCCCACACGGTGACGCCATCGAGTTGTGCTTTGATGCGATGGCCGCCCAGCCAGACATCGAGTTTATACTCGCGTTTGGGATCGATGGCGAACGGCGGACTGGCGGTCCACGGCGAGCCCCAGGCATCCAGATAGAGCACCGCCTGGCCGGGCGATGGCGACAGCACAAAGACGATATTGGCATCGCCGGGCTTGCCTGTGGTGAGAATGGGTTCTCCCGCTCCGGTGGCCGGAATGCGAGCGCCGAAGCGCACTGTCATCGGGTAATGCGCGGGCAGTTCCATGCCGTGAATCACAGCGTTGATGGTGCCTTGGGAGGGCAGAAACTCCATGGTCAGGCGGGGACGCGGAGACGGGAAGTTGAGTTCGGGAATGTGGGTGTTGTGACGGCCGCCGGTGTGCCAGTCGGCCACGAAGATCAGGTTGCGGGCGATCATGTCCGGATCGGAAAACATGAGGTACGGCACGCTGCGCAGGAAGTAGGGATTGATATTTTTGGCGCCGTTCCAGGAGACCAGCGCGTTGTGAATTCCGCTGGCGGCCACGGTGGCTTTCAGGTGGTCCAGGGTGGACTGAATCATGCGGCCTTTGGCGAAGATCTGATACTGCACGGTGGCCAGCAGCACCACCAGCACGGCCATCGCGGGCAGCGCCCAATTGGCGCGAATTTCCAGCTTGGGCAATTTCAGAGTCGAGCCAAGTTCCACCGCGGCGATGATGGCGAACGAGTACATCAGCGGGTTGGTGACGCTCCAGACGCGCCAGGGCCATTGCGCGAGGATCCAGCCATTCTGCACGTCCACACCGGTAGCGAACATGGCCAGGAATGCCAGGTTGAGCGCCAGCAGCAGGCGCAGGCGCGGACGGCTCCACAGGCGTTGGAAGTAGATCACGGAGAGCAGCGCGCCGAGCAGTTTCAGGGCGGCAATCGCGTTGGCATACGCGCTCACCAAGGGCAGGGGATCGCCCAGCGTGAGGCGGATGTAGTTGGCGTCGAAGCCCGTCGCCTCCACGAAATTGTGCCAGAGGTGGGGCAGGTTGGGATCGAAGAGCTGCCACAACTGGCCGCTGGAAACAGATTCCGGAGAGTCGCGGGAGATCAGTACGGAGTACGCGGCCACGCCCAGGAAGATGGCGGCGGAGAGCGCGCGCTGCCGGCGGGTGACCAGGAAGTTGACGGCATAAAGCGCCAGGAAAAACGGCGCGGCGAAGGGATGGCACAGCATGCCCATGAGGGCCAGCGCGGCCAGCAGAGCGCGGTTGGGCAGGCGCTCCGTCTCGCTCGCTTCGGAGATCGCCAGCACGGAAAGCATCAGCAGCACGCCCGCGATGGAGAACGGAATCGGGCCGCCGAGGACGAACATGCCGTCCATGAACGCCAGTGCTCCCAGCAGAATCGTCACGGCGCGGAGGCGCTCGTGCGCGACGAAGCGGGTGAGCAGTCCCACGGTCACGGCGAAATAACCGAGGGCGTGGATCAGGTAATAGAGCCGGCTTTGTCCCGCGGCGCCGATGCCGATATCCATGCAGAGCCGCGAAATCAGGTGGTGCAGGATGTAGGTCAGTTGGAAGACGTAATAATGCGTGGGTCCGTAAGAGAGCCGCGGCGGATAACTCTGCAGGCCGATGACGGCCAGCGAATCATGAAAGGGAGCAAAGGGCGTAAGAAACGGCGGAACGACTAGGATGGCTAGGCTGGCGGCAATGGCCAGCCTGGTATCTCGGCTGAACTCCATGGGATGTAAAGGCGCCCTGCTAGTATAACCGCGCACGCGGCAAGGGTGCACTCCACCCATGACTCCATGCAGGATGAGCATGAACGGGGCGCCGGATTCTCATGCAAGATGAGCCTGAAGGGCAGGGTCGAGCGACGAACGCTGCCATGGTCGCGGCCTGCTTGGGGCGTCTTGCCGTGCAGCTGTGGGAGAGCCTCGGGTTTGAGACGATGGGGCGACTTCCCGGAGCCTTCAACCACCCGCGGGTGGGTTTCGTCGATGCATTAGTTATGTTTCGTCAGTTGTGATTGGTATTCTTTCGGCCTTGCCAACGGTAACCAGTACGCTATCTGGTACTTGACTATTGGGTTATACGCTGCCGGGGGGATTGTGCTTCCATCCAACTCACTAGTAAAGTGAATTATTGTGGTGCATGGGAAACGTCCAACTCGCAAGCTGACTACGATCGTTAGTGCCCTGCTGTGGTTGGTATTGGCGGGCATGCTGATCACGCTGCAGGCGAGCCCCGCGGTCAAGGGCGTTTCGTTCCCTCCGATGGCCCTGGACAGCGCGCCCGAAACGGCGACTTTCACGATCATCGGCTGTGCACTGTGCCTGGTCGGGCTGAAACTCCGGCGGCGCCGCAACTAGGCGCCCGGCGAAAGACTCATTTTGTTTCCTAAGCCGTTCCCTTTGTTCAAAGTACAGGTTTTGGTCCCCCGCTCGATGGCGAAATCCCGCCGTTCAACTCCACCAGACACCGTACAACCAGTAAAATCAACATTCTAATAACAAACCGTAGTCCTGAAGCCATAACCTTCCCTATACTCTGTTAAAGCGCACGATTATCAGCAATTTGGCTGTCTGAGGGATTCGCGTTCACTCAGTGAGGAGTCCGAATAAAGTATGCACAAGCCGATTAAATACGCCGAAAAAG
The DNA here is from genome assembly GCA_039934035.1 of Candidatus Solibacter sp. Taxonomy (GTDB): domain Bacteria; phylum Acidobacteriota; class Terriglobia; order Bryobacterales; family Bryobacteraceae; genus Solibacter. The sequence goes on from JBDTMZ010000106.1 coordinate 30,518, forward strand.
CCTTAACCTATGCCGCCGGTGCGGCCTGGTTCGTGTTTGACAAATTCAATCAGATCGGCCAGAACCCGGGCTTTACTCCGAAATGGAGCGATAAACCGCTTCTGAAGAGCTGGGAAAAGACGAAGCCGCCGCTAGGCTGGCCTCGTGAAACGGATTCGCTCTGTCCCCGTTGCGTGCCGGAGATCCGTCAACAGATTCTGGACGGCAAGACGCCGTTGGACGTGCTCTACAACGACAAACCGGGCGAGATCAAGGCGCAGGTTATCGAGCGTGACGGCAAGATTCTGATGGTGAAGGATTGCCCGATTCATGGCCACTTTGAAGATGTAATGGCCATCGACACGGCGTTCTTCGCGCATTTGGAAAAGGTCTTCCCGGGCAGGGACATTCGCGCCCACAACGACGAAAAGCTGCACAAGCATGGCTCGAGCACCGTGACTCACGGGCGCGGCAGCGTGTTGACGATCGATTTGACCAACCGCTGTAACATGATGTGCGACCCCTGTTTCATGGATGCCAACCAGGTAGGCTTCGTGCATGAGCTGAACTGGGACGACATCAAGACGATGCTGGACAACGCGGTCACCATCAAGCCGAAGCGGCAGATGAGTGTGCAGTTCTCCGGCGGCGAGCCCACGATTTCGCCGTTCTTCCTGAAAGCGGTATCGTACGCGCGCGAAGTGGGCTACACCAGCGTGCAGGCTGCGACCAACGGCATCGAATTCGCCAAGAGCCCCGAATTTTGCAAAGAAGCCGCCGCCGCCGGTCTGCGCTACGCCTACCTGCAGTTCGACGGGATCGGCAACGCGGCCAACGAACACCGCAAAGTCGGCAATCTGTTCGATGTAAAACTGCGCGCCATTGAGAATCTGTACACCAACGGCGTCGACATCATCCCGGTCATCACCATCATCAACGGCATCAACAATGAGCAGGTGGGCCGCATCGTGCAGTTTGCGCTGGACAACCCCAGGCGCATCCCGTTCCTCTCGTTCCAGCCGGTGTCCTTTACCGGCCGCGATGAGGCGGTGACCGACGAACGCCGCGCGGCGCAGCGTTACACGCTCTCGCACCTGGCGCACGACGTGAAGAATCAGACCGGTCTCGGCGAACCCGCTCGCGACTGGTTCCCGATCTCGTTCATGTCCACCTTCAGCGATTGGAGCGACCTGACTCACGGACCGACTGCCGACTGGGGACAGTTGAGCTGCGGCTGCCACCCGAATTGCGGTACGGGCATGGCCGTCATGGTGGATAAGGAAACCAAGGAGCGCGTTCCCGTGACGGCGTTCATCAATGCGGACCGTTGGGCCAAGGACGTGGCGCGCATCAATGACGGCTCGCGCAGCAAGTGGCTGAGCGTGGTCGGGATGGCGCTGGCAACAGCGCGCAATTACGATCCCTTCAAGACGCCGACCCACTTCAAGCTCAGCGACATGATGAAGAAGCTGGACAAGACGTTCGGCGCCACCGGCAAGACTTACGGCAATGTTGGCAAGGACCGCACGATGGACGACATCGAGCGCCGCCGCCGCGATCGCTGGAACTTCCTGTTCATCGCGGGCATGTGGTTCCAGGATCTGTTCAACTACGATTTCCGCCGCACGGAACAGTGCATCATTCCCTATGCCACGCAGGAAGGGGAGATCAGCTTCTGCGCGTACAACACGGGTGTGGGCTGGCGCAACATCATCGAGAAGATGCACATGACGGCCACGCTCACCAAGTGGTACGACGAGCACGGCAAGCATGAAATCTTCGCGGGAGGCAAGAGGGTGCCGCTGCAGAGCACGGAGCATGCCCTGGTGCTGCGTGAAGAGATCATCACCAACGAAGTGCAGCACGATCTGGATAATCTCGGCATCGCCAAGACGGCGCGTGAAGAGAAGACCCGGGCGCGCGATGCGAAGATGAAGCAGGATGCGGAGAATGCGCGCATGGCGAAGCTTTATCGCGAGCACGTGATGGGCGAGAAGCCGCAGGCCGGCTTTATCGGCATCGAAGCGATCACCCCTGCCGTGAAGCCTGTTGCGAAGCCGGATGTGAAGCCTGCTGCGAAGAAGGTGGAAGAGAAGGAAGAAGTCGGCAGCTTCGGCGACTAGTTTGCAGTAAGCCTTGAACACTCGCCGCCGGTCCGGAATCTCCGGGCCGGCGGTTTTGTTTGTGGGGCTACTCGATGACCGGGACGAGGTGCGACTCGATGATGCGCTGGTCGGCGGTGATCAAACGCATACCGTGGACGCGCGCCGTAGCGACGATTACACGGTCGCCGGGATCGCGCAGGTAGTCTCCCATGGCGGCCATTTCGGCTGCTATTTCCGCCGTGAAGGGCAACAACTGAAGCAACGGATTCGTTTCACACTGCTCCAGGATCTCCTTGAGCGCGCTGCGGGGCAACTTCTGCGCCTCCGCAAGCAGTACAAACTCAATCAGGCTGTAGGCGCTCACGCCGACGGGGCCCTGGCGCGCTTCCGCAGCCTGGATCGCTCGGAGTTGCTCACGAGAGAGTTTGTTGGGTTGGGCAAACCAACGAAACACGATGTGTGTGTCGAGAAGCAGCTGCGATGTTAACAAAAAGCCTCAGTCGGTCTCGTACAGATGGGAGAAGTCGAAGTTGCCGATGTCACCTGTGATTTTCACTTTGCCTGCAAGAATGCCCGCCGACGATTTCCATTTCGGCTTCTTGGCAGCAGAGACGGTAACCACGGGACGGCCGCGCTTCGTGACGGTAATGGTACCGCCCTCCCGCTCGATCTCATCGAACAGCGCGAGACACTTGGCCTTGAATTCGGTGGCCGCGATCACTCGGGTATTCATAAACTGATGATAGCGCAAAAGGTCGCGAAGTGGTCATCTGACCAGTAGCCCCGCGCACGCGCCAACTCACGGGCGAGTGAGCTTCGCGCCCGCTCATCCGCGGGTAGATTCTTCAGCCCAGGGATCCAGCAAAGGCAGGTGCAGTCCTCGAAAATCCGCCATGTTCCTGGTGGCCAACGTGGCGTTCCTGCTGAGGCAAATGGCGGCAATCTGCGCATCGAAGGCCGCAATCGGGCGTCCTGCCTTCCGTCGCTTTGCAACCACGGCGGCATAAATCGGAGCCGCGGCCGAATCGAAGGGCAAGATTCTGCCCGCGAAGACCTCCGCAAAAATCAAGTCCAATTGACTGCTGAGCACCGCGTGCCTGCGCCCCCGCGCCTGGATCGCCAGGCCGTATCGGATCTCCGCTTCCGTGATGGCTGTGGTGTAGAGTTCGTGATCGGGAAGGCTGCGCAAACGTCGAAGCACGATGGGCGAGGGCGACGGCCGCACCAGTTCCGAAATCACATTGGTATCCAGAACGATCACTGGCCCAACTTGAGAGGCTCGCGGACCGGTTCGCGCTGGACCACGGGCAGATCGATGCCTCCGAGCGGATCTACCCTCCGCCGGATTGCATCCACCAGATGGACGCCGGCCGACCTCTCCGACGCCAGCACCTGTTCCAGAATTTCACGCGCTTCCTGCTCCATCGAATGGCCGCGCCGCGCGGCGCGCAGACGGAGTTGGGTCTTGGTGCCGTCATCGAGTTGGCGGATCAAAATGCTACCCATATATCAATGCTATCACGCCACCGGGATCAGTCATTTCGACAGTAGCCCCGCGCGGCCCCACGCGCTTAAGGGCGTCACCTTGCCGTCCAGAGCGTGCACGGTCATGCTCACTTCCTTCCCCTTCACATCGACTTCGGTCCAGCCGAAGAACCAGCCGGCTTCGTACTCACGATTCAGGCGCAGGTGGCCGCCCGCGCTCGGCAGCGCCACATAGTCGACGCTCTCCACCGCAGCGTGAATCAGCTGGTGGACGTGCCCGGTCACGACGCAGCAGACTCCATACTGCTTCATCATGCGGTGGAAGCGGCCACTGGTGCTGCCCAGGCCCGCTTCGGGCAGCCACGACGGGCGGTGCGCCACCACCATCTTCAGCGGCGCCGCGGCGTGCTCGCGCAGGTCGGTTTCAAGGAACGCCAGTTCCGCGGCCGGCCAGGCGTCGGACCGGCTGTTGTCCAGAATTGTGAAGTGCACGCCGCCCGCATCGAAGCTGTAATGGGGCGGCCGTTCCGCGTACTGGCGGAAGAGGCGCTCCGACGCCGCGCTCCAGATGTCGTGGTTGCCCGGTGCGAGATACAGAGGAATTTTGCGGTAGGGCTCGAGGATGCGGCGGACTTCCTGCCACTCGTTTTCGGCCGTGGCATCGCTGCCGCCCTGAATGGTATCGCCCACCGACACCACAAAATCCGGCCGCGCACCCGCGATTTCCCGCCAGATGCGTTGATAGATGCCGGCCTGCGCTTCGCCCGTGCGATCGCCCAGCAGCACGAAATGCGCGCTGCCATCGACGGCCGCGGCAGCGACCAGCGCGGCGCAGACGGCGAGGTAGAGCGCTGCCAGGAAACCGCGCATCCCGATCACTCGCTGGGAGGAGCAGCCAGAAAGCGATAGCCGACTCCGCGCACGGTCAGCAGATGCTTCGGCTTGGTGGGATCTTTCTCGATATAGCGACGCAGGCGCACGATGAAATTGTCGATCGCGCGGGTATCGGTGTCCTCGTGCAGGCCCCACACTTCCTCCAGCATGCTTTTGCGCGGCACGGGTCTGCCCTCGCGCCCGATCAGGAAGCGGAGCAGGTTCGCCTCCATCAGCGTGAGCGGAAAAACCTGGTCGCGCACGTGCAATTCCAGCAGATCGAAATGTACGCTCTTGTCGCCGAAGACGAACTTGTCGAGCGATTCCGGCGGCGGCACGGGAGCGGTCAGGGTGGCGGCCATCCATGCCTTGCGCCGCAGCAAACCGCGCAGACGCGCGATCAGAATCGCGAGTTCGAACGGCTTGGTCAGATAGTCGTCGGCGCCGGCATCGAAGCCGTTCAGAATGTCCTCGGCGTGGCCGCGCGCGGTCAGCATCAGGGTAGGGATGAACTGGCCCGCCTGGCGCAATTCGCGCATCACCGTGAACCCGTCCTTGCCGGGCAGCATGATATCCAGCACCACTACGTCGAAGCCTCCGGCGGCAGGCAGCAGGCGCAGCAGGGCGGCCTCACCGGTGTCCACCACTTCTACGTCGTAGCCTTCGGCTTCCAGATTGAAACGTAGTCCGTCGGCCAGGTGCTGCTCGTCTTCAACGACCAGAATGCGGCTCATTTGGCGATTGGTAATTGCAGCGCGAAGGTACTGCCGTGTCCCGGACCTTCGCTTTCCGCCCAGGCTCGCCCGCCGTGGCGTTTGGCCACCGAACGGACGATAAACAGCCCGAGCCCGGTGCCCTTGATGCGCGAGGCCAGCGGACCGGGCACACGATAAAAGCGGCGAAACACGCGATTCAATTCCGTCTTGGGAATGCCGGGCCCCTGATCTTTCACACGCAGCACGACGAAGCGGCCGTCCAGTGTCGCCGTCTCCACGTTGACGTTGACGTCGCCCGAGGAATATTTCACCGCGTTATCGATCAGGTTGGTGACGGCCGCCTGAATTTCGTCCAGGTCGCCGAACACGGTCGCCGGACCGCAGGGATGGTAACTCAGTCCCTCCGGCGGCACGCGATGCAGCTTGCGCACGCGCTCGACGGCGGTACGAATCACTTCATCCAGGTCGATGCGCGTGGGGTGGGAGCGGCGCACCGAACTGCCTACGCGGCCGGTGCGCAGCACCTGTTCGATGGTGTTGAGCAGGCGCTCGGAATCCTCCAGCATGATGCCGTAGAACTCCTTGCGTTTGTCCTCGTCGACCGCGCGCGTCTGTAGCGTCTCCAGGTAGAGCCGGATCGACGCCACGGGAGTTTTCAACTCGTGGGTGACGGCGTTGATGAAGGCGTCGTGCTGTTCGTTGCGGCGGATTTCACGCACCAGAAAGATGGTATTGAGGAGAATCCCGCAACTGATCATCAGCACCAGCAGGATGCCGAGCACGAGCAGAATGCCGTGCCGCCAGTTCAACAGGAAGTAACCGATGTATAAAACCAGGACGATGGTAATCAGACCGACGCCGAACGCAATATGTCCGGCGATCGATCTGCGGCGCCCCATAAACTCCATGCTTCCAGGGTAGCGCGCCCGGACGCGGGCATGCTCCCCCGGCGGCAGGCTAGGCTGCCTCGCGTTCCGAAAGTAGCTGACTGTCCAGCGACGCGACCTTCACCTTGGTGGCGATGCCGAGAGCGGACAGGACTTTGAGCAGCATCCAGCTCATGTCGAGTTCGTACCAGGCCAAGCCGTGACGCGCGGAGGTGGGGTGCGCGTGGTGATTGTTGTGCCAGCCCTCGCCGAAGCTGATGATGGCGATCCACCAGGTGTTGCGCGAATCGTCGCGGGTATCAAAGCGGCGCTTGCCCCAGATGTGGGTCGCCGAATTCACCGCCCAAGTGGCGTGCAAGCCGGCCACGATGCGCAGGTTGATGCCCCAGAGGAATACGGGGATTCCGCCCCACAGCAACAAGGCGGCGCCCAGGACGGCCAGCGGTACCCAGTGCCAGTCGTTCAACCAGACATAGTAGGGGTGCTTGGCCAGGTCGGGAGCGTAGCGGCTGAGCATCTTGGTGTTGCGGTGATTGCTGTTGCCCCAGAGGATCCAACCGATGTGAGACCAGATACCGCCGTCGCGGGGGGAATGCGGATCGCCCGGCTGGTCGGAAAGCTGATGGTGCATGCGATGCGTGGCCACCCAGAAGATCGGGCCGCCTTCCAGGGTCATGGTCCCGAGCGTCGCGAAAGTGTATTCCAGCCACAGCGGCACACGGTAAGAGCGATGCGTGTGCAGCCGGTGATAGCCCATGCTAATGCCCAAGCCGATGGTCAGATAGTAGAGGACGGCGGCGACAGCCAGCGCCTTCCAGCTGAACATGAACAGGGCGGCGACGGCCCCAACATGCAGAAAGACCAGGAACCAGGCGGTAAAACGGTTGAGTCCCTGGCGATACGCAATATCGGCAACGCTTTCAGTCTTCACGAGTCCCCTCAGAGTGCGGTTGATCCACTCCAAATCTATCAGGGGGGCGCGCAGGCCTGTGTAAGACTTTCGTAATTCCAAGTGCTATCGTACCGGCCGCTATTTGGTACCGAGATATATATCGTGAATCCGGAGTAAACCCAGGGCGCGCCCCTCGCCATCCACCACCGGGAGGACGGAAATCTGCGAGCGGCGGCGCTCCATGAGTTCCAGCGCCTGCCCCAGAGTGGCCTCCGGAGCCACTGTGACGGGGCGCGGGGTCATGGCGTCGGAGGCGCGCAGGGTGCGTATGTCGTCGTGATTGGTGAGGGCGCGGCGCAAGTCGCCGTCGGTCAGAAACCCTTGTAAACGGCACTCATCGGAGACCACGCAGGCGGCTCCCAGGGGACGCCGCGTCATGGCGATAATCACATCCTTGAGTGGCATTTCCGGAGTCACCCAGGCGACCTCGTCGCCCGTATGCATGGCGGTGGCAACGCTGAGACGCAGATTGCGTCCCAATTGTCCGCCGGGATGGAAGCGGCCAAACTCTTCCGGCGTGAAATTGCGGGCGCACATCAAGGCAATCGCCAGGGCGTGGCCGAGGGATAGCGCCGTCACCGCGCTGGCGGTGGGCGCCAGATTGTGCGGGTCCGCCTCGCGTTCCACCGAAGCGTCCAGCAGGACATCGACCTCCGCGGCCAGGGGGGAGGTGCGGTTGCCCAGAATGCCGATCAGCGGAGATCGGAACTGGCGCAGCAGGGGCACCAGCGATTGCATTTCGGCCGAGGCGCCCCGGTTGGAGAGCAGGATGGTGGGGTCGCCGGGCGTGTAGATACCGAGATCGCCGTGGACCGCCTCCGCGGGATGCAGGAAGACGGCAGCCGTGCCGGTACTGCAAAGCGTGGCCACGATTTTGCGGGCGATGTGCCCGCTTTTGCCGATTCCGGTGACGATCACCTTCCCGGGATGCCCCAGTACCAGTTCCACGGCTCGAAGCAATTCACCGTCCAGGCGCTCTGAGGCGCGGCGAATGGCGTCGGATTCGATTTCCATGGCGGCGCGCGCAGCGGCGAGCCAGTCGGATTCCGGGCCGGAACTCATGGGAATCTTCATCATCGCATGCCGCCGCCGGGGCCATTGATATTGATAATGCTTATGGTGCAGATCAAGGATTTCGTTTTCCCTTAAGCCCGTCCGGTGCGCAAACATGTAGAATGGCAGCACCCAAGCGAGCCCCGGAGGGGCGCATGCAATTTAAGTCGTACCAGACGGAAAGTTTTTACGACGAGATGTTCGAGGCGGATAGCGCGGCCCGGCCGCACTTCCAACTGGTCCAGGAGATTATCGAGTCTCTCTCCGACGGGCAATTGCTCCGCTACAAGCACGCCGCCGAGCGTTTGCTGCTGCAATTGGGAATTACGTTTAACGTGTACGGCGACAGCGCCGGCACCGAGCGCATCTTTCCGTTCGATTTGATTCCGCGCATCGTACCCTCACAAGAATGGGAGCGCATCGAGCGCGGCCTCAAGCAGAGGATCCACGCGCTGAACTGCTTCATCGACGATATCTATCACGAGCAGAAGATCCTGAAGGACGGCGCGATTCCGGCCGATGTGGTCACCACCGCGGCCTCCTACCGTAAGCAGTGCCAGGGACTCAATCCGCCGTGGGGCGTCTGGTGCCACGTGACGGGCACGGACCTGGTCCGCGACCGCGACGGGGAATACTACGTGCTGGAGGACAATCTGCGCGTCCCCTCCGGGGTGTCCTACGTGCTGGAAAATCGCGAAGTGCTAAAGCGCATTTTCCCTGGCGTGTTCGAAGGGCTCTCGGTGCGTCCGGTGAACGGCTATCCGGGCCATCTGCTGGAGATGCTGGAAAGCATCGCGCCGCGTCCGGCCGGCCAGCCGCGGGTGGTGGTGCTGACCCCCGGCATCTACAATTCGGCGTACTTCGAGCACAGCTTCCTGGCCCAACAGATGGGCGTGCAACTGGTGGAAGGGCGCGACCTGGTGGTGGACGGAGGCAACGTCTTCACCCGCACGACTCGCGGCCTGGAGCGGGTCGACGTGATTTACCGCCGGGTGGACGACGATTTTCTCGATCCCCTGGCATTCCGCCCCGATTCCATGCTGGGCGTGCCCGGCCTGATGGAGGCCTACCGCAGCGGACACGTCGCCCTGGCCAACGCCCCGGGCAACGGCATCGCCGACGATAAGGTGATCTACGCCTACGTTCCCGACATGATCCGCTACTACGAAGGGGAGGAGCCCATCCTTCCCAACGTGCCCACCTATCTCTGCTGGCGCGATAGCGACCGCAAGTACGTGCTGGAAAACCTGGAGAAACTGGTGGTGAAATCGGCCAATGAAAGCGGCGGCTACGGCATGCTGGTGGGTCCGCATTCCACCGCGGCGCAGCGCGCGGAATTCGCCGCGCGCATCACGGCCGAGCCGCGCAACTACATCGGGCAGCCCACGCTGGGGCTGTCTCGTGTGCCCACGATCGTGGACGACCATTTCGAGGGACGCCACGTCGATCTGCGGCCGTACGTGCTTTGCGGTAAGGATATTTACGTGTTGCCCGGCGGGCTGACGCGGGTGGCGATGCGCAAAGGCTCGCTGGTGGTGAACTCCTCGCAGGGCGGCGGCAGCAAGGATACCTGGGTGCTGGAAGCGCCGATTTCTTCCCAGGCGGGAGGTCAGCAGCAGTAAGATGCCATACACCAGACCTCTTCTGAGCCGGGTGGCGGAAGCCGTCTACTGGCTGGGCCGCTACATCGAACGCGCCGAGAATGTGGCGCGCTTCCTGGACGTGAACCACAATCTCATGCTCGATCTTCCGCAGGGCTACGCCGACCAGTGGCAGCCCATTGTGGATACCACGGGCGATAGCGCCAGTTTCCTGGAACGCTACGGCACAGCCACCAAGGACAACGTAGTGAGCTTCCTGGCCTTCGACCCGGACAACCCGAACTCGATCTACTCGTGCGTGATGGCCGCCCGGGAAAACGCGCGCAGCGTACGGGAGACCATTTCGAGCGAGATGTGGCAGGAAATCAACAATCTCTACCTGCTGATCACCGGGGAGAGCCGCAGGAGCGAAGCCGTAGATCTGCCGACCTTCTGCCATCAGGTTCGCATGGGCTGCCACCTGGTTCACGGCATCCTGCACGGCACCATGAGCCACAACGAGGCGTGGCAATTCATCCGCCTGGGAACGCTATTGGAACGCGCGGATAAGACGACGCGCATCCTGGACGTGAAATATTTCATTCTGCTGCCCTCGGTCAGCGACGTGGGCACGCCCTATGACGACGTGCAATGGACCGCGGTGCTGAAATCGGTCAGCGGCTTTGAGATGTACCGCAAACGCTTCGGACGTATTGCCCCCGAACGGATCGTGGAATTTCTGCTCTTGGACAGCGATTTTCCACGCTCGTTACGCTACTGCATCGGGCTGGCCGACCGCGCCCTGCATCTGATTACCGACACCCCCGTCGGCACCTATGCCTGCCCCAGCGAGCGGCGTCTCGGCATCCTGCGCAGCGAGATGGATTTCGCGGCGGTGGATTCGATTCTCGCCAGCGGTTTGCACGAATTTTGCGATGCGGTGCAAACGAAAATGAATACAATTGGTGAATGCATCAACGGCGACTTTTTCGCGCACCGGCCCCTTGCGGCCGATGCGCGGGCGTAATCGGTTAGAGCTATGACTTTCTGCCTGGGAATCACTGTCGAGGAAGGTTTGGTGGGCATTGCGGACACGCGCGTGGTGGCGGGGAACGAATGTCTGGTGGCCCGGAAAACCGCCACTTACCAAGGCCCTGGCTTTTCGTTTTTTGTCATGTCGTCGGGCCTGCGCTCGGCTCGCGACAAAATCCTGCTGTATTTCGAAGAAGCATTTGCGCGCCAGTCCATGACCCGCGGACGCCTGTTCCGGGTGGTCAACCTGTATGCCGCCCAGGTGCGCCGCGTCAGCGAGGAGGATGGCGAAGCACTGCGCAACGCTGAATTGAAATTCAACGCCTTTTCGCTGATCGGCGGCCAGATGGCCGGCGATTCCACGCACAAGCTGTATCTGGTCTACCCGGAGGGCAACTGGGTGGAAATCGGTCCCGACACGCCATACCAGATCATCGGCGCGACGGGGTTCGGCAAACCGATTCTGGAACGCTCGCTGGAGCCCACGGATTCCATGCAGTACGCCTTCAAAGTCGGAATTCTGGCCTTCGACGCCACGCGGCTTTGCGTTGCCGATGTCGATTACCCGATGGACGTGCTGCTCTATTCCCGTGGCAGTTTCGAGATCGTCGAGAAACGTTATCAAAAGGACGAACTGCGCGCCATTTCCGACTGGTGGCAGGAACGCATGCGCAAAGCCGTGCATGACCTGCCGTCACAGTATATCGAAGCAGCTTTTCCTACATGCGTATCTCCGTAGTTCATCACACGCTGTATCGCTACTCGTCGCCCGTCTATCTGGAGCCTCATGTGATTCGCCTGCGTCCACGGCAGGACGCGGCGCAGCGACTGGAAGCGTGGAATCTGGAGATCACGCCCGCGCCGGAGGGGCGTTATGAAGGCATCGATCAGGAGGGCAACAACGTAGTCCGCGCCTGGTTCCAGGGCCAGTACGAAGAGTTGGCGGTGCACAGCACGTTCACGCTGGAAACGTTACGCGATGACCCGTTCGCGTATCTTCCGGCGAAGGCCGATTTGCAGTTGCCGATGCAGTATGCGCTGCCGCTGCGCACGCCGCTTGCGCCGTATCTGGGCGAGGGCGAATCGGCTCCGGTTCGCGCACTGTCCCGCGAACTGGCGGAGGCAAGCGGCTGGCAAACGCTGCCGTTTCTGACCGCGATCAATCTGCGGTTGCTCGAGACCACCAGCCAGGTGATCCGCTTGGAGGGCGCTCCCAATCCGGCGGAAGAGACGCTGCGCACCGGCGAGGGATCGTGCCGCGATCTGGCGGTGCTGTTCTGCGCGGTGTGCCGGACGATGGGGCTGGCCGCGCGATTCGTCAGCGGCTATGAGCGGGATGCTTCGCTGCAGGAAAACGGCGACCTGCACGCCTGGGCGGAGGTGTATCTCGAAGGCTCGGGCTGGATCGGCTACGATCCTTCGCGCGGGCTCGCCGTGGCGTCATCCCACGTGGCAGTGGCGGCCGCCATCGCTCCGGAGAACGCGGCCCCGGTCACCGGCACTTTTCGCGGGAAGGCCACTGCGCAACTGGAGCACTCCATTGCCATGCAAGTGGGGTAGTTCGGTAGGCGGCATTGTGGAATCAGGCGAAGAGCGCTTGCTGACGCGCGCGCTTTGTGGGATCAGGGTTTGCCTTTTGCAGTCGAGTGCAGTTCGCCCGTCCGAGCTGGGCTCGGATGGACAAGGCAGAGCCTTATCCCACCACCGAGCCGCGCGCCTCGGTTGGCCGGGAGGGCTCCGGGGGGAGAATACCGGATGGAATCCGATGGGTATGCCCCATGGTATAACCATTGGTATGAAGACCGCCATTTCGGTGGACGATTCGCTCATGCAGGAAGCCGATGAGGCCGCCCGCGATCTCGGGATCAGCCGCAGCGGGTTGATTGCCGATGCACTACGCGATTACCTGAAGAAGCGGCGGCAATCGCTGATTACGGCGCAATTGAACCAAGCCTACGCCGGCGATGCCGCTGCGGACGAGCGAAAGCTGGTGCGAAAGTTCAAGAAAAAAATGCCGGGCCGGGAGTCCTGGTGAAAGAGATCCACCAGGGCGAAGTCTACTGGCTCGACTTGGGACCTGCTTCCGGCTCCACCCCGGCGGAGCGTCATCCCTGTGTGGTGGTCCAAAGCGATAGCTTCAATCGCAGCCGTATCGCCACGACCGTCGTCTGCCTGATCACGTCGAATCTGGCGCGCGCCGCTGCTCCGGGAAATGTTGCCATGAAAAAAGGCGACGCGCACCTGCCGCGGCCGAACGTGATCAACGTCTCTCAAGTGTTGACGGTAGACAAGGACGACCTGGACGAACCCATCGGCCGTCTTCCCCAACCCGCGATCGGCAAGGTACTTGCCGGATTGCGCCTGATCTTCGAAGGCGAGTGAGCCGCGGGCGTTATCCGCCGTACGGCATGGGAGGCACTTTCCCCAATCGGCGTGCGTAGACCGTGAGCGCACCGCGATGATGGGCGGTGTGATCCACCATGGCCCAATAGATATCGCCGACGGGCTGACCGCCCATTACGGGCCCGGGCGGCAGCGGACGGTCAAACACCGCGGGGTCGCTGTTCTGTGCGAATTGCACGGCCTTGGCGTAGGCCTTTTTCAGCCATTCGCGCGCCATCGCAAGGGAAGTCACCTGGTTCAGTGCTTTGCCGTGTTCCTCGAAGTTGAGGTCGAAACCTTCAGGACGGGACGCCCCTTCGATAAACCAATCGAGGGTCTGCGCCACGTGCGCCACCTGCTGCGCGGCGGTCATCATGCTTTCCTGCGGGCGGAAACCGGAATCGCTCTCTTCCAGTGTTCGGGTGGACCGGTTGAAGAAGTCTTCACTGGCGAGCAGCTGATTAGCGAAAGTCTGGGTCGAACTCATGATTCGAAGAATACCAGGAGGCGAATAAAGAGGGAAGACGAAATCCGTCAGGATTGTACCCTATGCGCCACGGCGGCAGACGCTTTGGGCGTACGGCCAGACGTTCGAGCTGCGCTCGGATGGACAAGGCAGAGCCTTATCCCACTTGCCTGCTCGCGCTTCGAAGCGGTGCGGACGGGCCACGAAAAACGATGGCCCCTCCCACCCGGAGTTGCGGCAGGCACGAATACCCTGCCTGCCCACAAATGGCCGATCTCCAACTTGAGCGTGCGGTCTGACTCCCACACGTTACAATGCGCGTATGCGCTCTCGCTTCCCGCGGTACCTTGGGGTGGCCGCCACGCTCGTCGCGTTTTCCGTCTGCCCGGCAGCCGCGGAGATCCGCACCCTCACCATCCTCCACACCAACGATCTGCATGCGCGCATGATGCCTCTGGAAAATAAGCACGGCGGCTTTGCCTACCTTGCCACCGTCATTCAGAGGGAACGGGCGAACTGCAAGGATTGCATCTTTCTGAACGCCGGCGATGTCGCACAGGGCACGCCCGTCTCCACCATCTTCCACGGACTGCCCATCTTCGAAGTCGCCAACCTGCTCGGCATCGATGTGGCGACGCTGGGCAATCACGATTTCGACTACGGCTGGATGCAAACTCGCAAGTTCATCGCGACTGCCAAATACCCCATCGTCACCTCGAACGTGGTGTCCGGTTCCGGGGCAAACACGAAGTTGTTCACCGCCAAGCCCTATATCATCGTCAAGGTGAATGGCCTTCGCGTGGCGATCATCGGCGCCATGACCGATATCCTCGACACTCTCACCACGCCGCAGGTCATGCAGCAGTGGCATACCGTGCCGGTAGTGGCCACCGCCCGCAAGTACGCCGCTGAATTGAAGGCACAGAGCGATCTCATCGTACTGCTGGCCCATATCACGGGAGACGAAGAGAAAGCGTTCCTCGAGCAGGCTACCGAGATCCCTGTGATGGTGACTGGCCACATCCACACCGGAATGCAGCAACCCTTGACGCGGGACGGCAGGGTATTGGTACGCGTGCGGTGCTACGCGGAAGAACTGGGCCGCCTGGAACTCAAGGTGGATACCGAAAAGAAGGCGCCGGTCTCTTTCAACTGGAAGCACATCACTATCGATTCCACGGCGGTCGCGCCCGACCCCAAGGTGGCGGCCCTGGTGAAGCGCTGGGAAGACAAGGTCAGCGCGCGGGTCGACGTGCCGCTCGCCGTCTCCAGCCGCGCCTTCGATAAACGCGGCGTAAGAGACTTGATCGAGCAGGCGATGCGGACGCAAAGCGGCGCCGATTTCGCGTTCATGAATTTAGGCGGGGTGCGCGACGCCCTTCCCAAAGGACAACTGAAGGTGCGCAACATCTGGGACATCATGCCGTTTGACAATCGCGTGGTGGTGGGCACGTTCAAAGGGCGCGACCTGCCCGCCGTGGTGCTTGGCGATCGCAAGGTGGAACCCGACCATGACTATACGCTGGCGGTTAGCGATTTCACCGCCACCAATCAGTCCAGCGACGAAAACCTGCGCACGACGGGTTTGAAATTCCCGAACGACATCGGACTGCTGCGCGACGTTCTGGTGGACTGGTTCCGCAAAAAGAAGACCATCGACTGAGGCCGGGCGCGGCTCAGGGCCGGCGTCGGAAACAGGACCGGGGCCGGCGGCGCGACATGGATGCCCGCCGGCGCGCGGCCTGTCAGGCCACGGAAATCCCGAGGTGCGCGAGGCGGCGGCGGTCCACCGTCTCCACGCCCGGGACCAGATCTTCCATCGGCACCGGTTCGCCAGCCCGCTGAACCAGGGGCACGACGCCGGCCCACACCGGGCGCGGGACGTCGCCTTCGTCTTCCACCGGCGGACCGGTGCGCACCTTCGCCGACACCTCTTCCAGGGAAAGCGCCAGCACCTGCGTGCCTTTCAGTTCCTGGTCCGAGGGCGGACGCACTTCTTCCCAGCGGTCGCGCACCACGTGATTGGTGAAGCAGCGCATCGCCATCATCTTTTCCATGGGATCTGCCAGCACACGCGCCCGCCCGAGAATCACCACACTGCGGTAATTGACCGAGTGGTGAAAGGCGGAACGCGACAGCACGAAGCCGTCCACCAGCGTCACCGTGACGCAGACGTCCAAGCCGTCGCCAAGGGCGCGCAGCATGCGACTGGCCGCCGACCCGTGCAGGTAGATTTCATCGCCCAGGCGCGCATAGCCGGTCGGGATGACGTAAGGCTGCCCGTCGATGGCAAAGCCCACGTGGCAAATAAAGCCTTCGTCGAGGATGGCGTACACTTCGCGCTTGTCGAAGACTGCGCGTTTCGGAAGGCGGTGTACCGTGGTGCGATCGGTGGGGGTGAAAATGTCCATGGCAGTTTCCACTTTAGCGGCGAGAGTGGCTGCACAAAAGGTCCACTTCTGATATTCTGTAGCAGTCCACTGATGCCAACCGCACGCCAGCGAAAGACCGCACGTCCGCTGCATCGCCGGATCTACGAGGAATGGCGCGAAGGCATTCTGAGCGGCCGCTACCGGCGCGGCGAGCGTGTGCCTTCGACGAGGGAACTCGCCGCCGCACTTGGTGTGGCGCGCAGCACGGTGACCGCGGCCTACGAGCAACTGACCGCCGAGGGCTATCTGGATTCCACGCGCGGCAGCGGCACCTTCGTCTGCCGGCAACTTCCCGAGCAACTGCTGCATGCCCGCGGCGCCGCCATGCCGGCGGCCGCGCCCGAAACGCCCATCCGGCTCTCGCGCTTCGCGACGGACCTGACGGACAAGCGGGAGCCGCATCCCGCTCCCCTTGCCGGCTGGCTTCTGTTTTCGCAGTGGCGGCCGGACCTGCATCATTTCCCGTTCCGCACCTGGCACAAGCTGATGAACCGCCATCTCCGCGCCGGCGCCTCCACGCTTTTCGACTATGCCGAATCAGCCACCGGCTACGAACCGCTGCGGCGTGAAATCGCAGCGTACCTGGCGCGCTCGCGTGCCGTACGGTGTACGCCGGAACAGGTGCTGATTGTGAACGGCTCGCAGCAGGGCCTGGATCTCTGCGCCCGCTTGCTGCTGGACCGCGGCGACGAGGTGGCGCTGGAAGATCCCGGCTACCAAGGCGCGCACCAGATTTTTCAGGCGTACGGCGCGCGCCTGTTCGCCGCGCCGATGGACGGCGATGGCGTAATTCCCGGCGCGCTCAGCGCCAAGGCTCGTCTGGTGTATGTAACGCCGTCGCATCAATTTCCGAGCGGCGTTTCCATGTCGGTGGCGCGCCGCCTGGAACTGATCGAGTGGGCGCGCCGCCACGGGGCGGCGATCATCGAAGACGACTACGACAGCGAGTACCGCTATAGCGGCGCGCCCCTGCCGGCGATGCAGGGGCTGGCCAAAGGCGCGCCGGTGATTTACATCGGCACGTTTTCCAAGGTGATGTTCCCCGGACTGCGGATCGGTTACGTAGTGGCGCCGCCGGCGCTGAGCGAAGTCTTCCAGCACGTGAAGTGGCTGGCCGACCGGCAGACCCCGCTACTGGAGCAGGCGGCACTGGCGGATTTCCTGAGGGAAGGGCACCTGGACCGGCACACACGGCGCATGCGGCGGCTCTACGGACGGCGTCGCGAAGTGATGGTGACGGCGCTGGCCAAACACTTCGGATCGCGCGCCACCGTGCTGGGCGATGCGGCGGGCATGCATGCGCTGGTGCGCTTCGAAGACGATGGCATCGCGGAGCGCGCGGCCAGAAATCGTGTCCGGCTCTTCAGTTCGGAAAGCTATTACCTGGGCGCCGCACCGGCAAACGAATTTGTCTTTGGCTTCTCGGGCGTGCCTGAATCGGCCATCCGCGCGGGAATCCGGAGACTGGCGCCGCCCGGCTGAAGCGCACTCCCAGCCGGATGAGTTGCTGCGATGAGTCGCTGCGATGAGTCGCTCCGATGAGTCGCTGCGATGGGTCGCTGCGAGGGCCGCTGCGATGAGTCGCTCTGATGAGTCGCTGCGATGGGCCGCTGCGATGGGTCGCTGCGATGAGCCGCTGCGATGAGCCGCTGCGATGAGTCACTCTGATGAGTCGTTGCGATGAGTCGCTGCGATGGGCCGCTGCGATGAGTCGCCCAGAAGAGTCTTGACAAATTGCCACTTTAGACATATTCTCGATCCGACATGGATGTTGAGGCAATCAAGCGCGGGCTGGAGAGCGGAGGCTTGCGCTGCACTCCGCAGCGCTACGCGGTGATGGCCTTCCTGGTGGAACATACCGGGCATCCCACGGCAGCGGAGATCTTCGAAGGCGTCAATCGCGTGGATCCGCGCTGCTCCCGAGGCACCACCTACAACAATTTGCGCGACCTGGTGCAGGCCGGGCTGGTGCGCGAAGTGGCCGCGGAAGGGCGCGCCGCGCGGTTCGATGCCCGGGGCACCCGGCATCACCACTTCATCTGCGATCGCTGCGGCAGTGTCGAAGACATGGCATGGTACGACGTGCCGCTGCCCGCGCCGGGCTCGCTCGGCAAGCGGGTGTTGCGCGAGTGCGAACTCATTTTCCGGGGCCTCTGCACCAAGTGCGTCCCGCGGCACGCAGCCTGGCAAGAGCCGGTTGCGGGCCACCGAACCGGCGGAGTTCCGGCAAAGTAACCTATTCATCCGTTAGGAGGATTCATTATGGAAAATCAACTCACTACCGCCGCGGGCGCTGCCCCGGGTGGTCAGGTGCAAACCGCAACCGAAAGCAAATGCCCGATGACGGGCGGCGCTCGCCGGCACACGCAGTCCGCGGCGCCGGGCAACGCGAACTGGTGGCCGGAGCAGCTGAATCTGAAGATTCTGCACCAGCGCTCGTCGCTCTCCGACCCGATGGCGCTCGATTTCCGTTACGCCCAGGAATTCAAGAGCCTCGACCTCGATCAGGTGGTCCGGGACCTGCATGTTCTGATGACAACGTCGCAGGCCTGGTGGCCGGCGGACTATGGCCACTACGGGCCGTTTTTCATCCGCATGGCGTGGCATAGCGCGGGCACGTACCGCATCGCGGACGGCCGCGGCGGAGCGGGCTCCGGCACGCAGCGGTTCGCGCCGCTCAACAGCTGGCCCGACAATGCGAACCTCGACAAGGCGCGCCGCCTGCTCTGGCCTATCAAGCAGAAATACGGCCGCAAACTTTCCTGGGCCGACCTGATGATTTTGGCCGGCAACGTCGCGCTGGATTCGATGGGCCTCAAGACGTTCGGTTTCGGCGGCGGGCGTCCGGATGTCTGGGAGCCCGACGAGGATATCTTCTGGGGACCCGAGGGCAAGTGGCTGGCCGACGAGCGCTATAGCGGCGACCGGGAGCTGGCGAATCCGCTGGGCGCGGTGCAGATGGGTTTGATCTATGTGAATCCGGAAGGGCCGAACGGGAAGCCGGATCCGGCGGCGGCGGCGCGCGACATTCGCGAAACGTTCGCCCGCATGGCGATGAACGACGAAGAGACGGTCGCGCTGATTGCAGGCGGCCACACGTTCGGCAAAGCTCACGGCGCAGCGGAATCCGCCAAGTATATCGGTGCCGAGCCAGAGGGAGCGGGCATCGAAGATCAAGGCCTGGGCTGGAAGTGCAGCTACGGGACTGCCGGCAATGGCGTCGAGACCATCACCAGTGGGTTAGAGGGGGCATGGACCACCAACCCGACGAAATGGGACAACAACTACCTGGAGAACCTGTTCGGCTACGAGTGGGAACTGGGCAAGGGTCCGGGCGGCGCGAACCAGTGGGCGCCCAGGGACGCGGCGGCGGCAGGCACGGTACCCGACGCCCACGATCCCACAAAGCGGCACGCGCCGATGATGTTCACCACCGATATCGCGCTGCGCGTGGACCCGATCTACGGACCCATCGCGAAGCGGTTCCACGATCATCCGCAGGAGTTCGCGGACGCGTTCGCCAAGGCCTGGTTCAAACTGACGCACCGCGATATGGGGCCGCTTTCGCGGTACCTCGGTCCGCTGGTTCCCGCGGAGACGCTGTTGTGGCAGGACCCGCTTCCGGCGGTGGATCATGAATTGATTGGCGAAGCGGAGATCGCCGCGCTCAAGGCGAAGATCCTGGCGTCGGGACTTTCGATTTCCCAACTGGTAGCGACCGCGTGGGCGTCGGCAGCAACTTTCCGCGGCTCCGACAAGCGCGGCGGAGCCAACGGGGCACGGGTTCGCCTGGCGCCGCAGAAGGACTGGGAAGTGAACGAGCCCGCCCAACTGGCGAAGGCGCTCGCGGCGCTGGAGGCGGTCCGGCAGGAGTTCAACGCGGCGCAAACCGGAGGCAAGAAGGTTTCGCTGGCCGATGTGATTGTGCTGGGGGGCTGCGCGGCCGTGGAGGAAGCGGCGAAGAGGGGCGGACACGAGGTGAAGGTTCCGTTCTCGCCGGGCCGTACGGATGCGTCGCAGGAGCAGACCGACGTGCACTCCTTCGCCGTCCTGGAACCGACGGCGGACGGGTTCCGCAATTACCTTCGCACGCCGCATGCGAGCTCCGCGGAGGAGTTGCTGGTGGACCGGGCGCAGTTACTGACGCTGACCGGTCCGCAGATGACCGCGCTGTTCGGCGGCTTGCGCGCGCTCAACGCCAACTTCGGGCAATCTCAACACGGCGTATTCACCAGCCGGCCCGGCACGCTGACGAATGATTTCTTCGTCAACCTGCTCGATATGAATATCGGGTGGCAGGCGTCGGCCTCCGACGGTATTTATGAAGGGCGCGACCGTGTGACGGGCGCAGTCAAGTGGACCGGGACGAGGGTCGATCTGGTTTTCGGTTCGAACTCGCAACTCCGCGCGCTGGCCGAGGTCTACGGCAGCGACGATTCCAAAGAAGTGTTTGTGAAGGATTTCGTGGTGGCGTGGAATAAGGTGATGAACCTGGACCGCTACGATTTGCTGTAAGCGTGCGAAACGGTGTGGGCGTCGCCGCAGGGTGACGCCTGCGCACCGCGCTTAGAACACGTTGTAGTAGAGCATCAGAAAGGGGTACGTGTAAGCGCCGGCGTGGTGCGTTCGCAGCAGGAACTCGCCTGCGCGAACGTGTCCGATTCCGGCAGCGAGTTCCAGGTGGCGATTGGGCCGGTAGGATGTTTGCAGATCGTATTCGCGGCCGATATGGGTGCCGGATCTGCCGGTATGATCCACGGCCACGACGGCGCCCTGCCCGCTATAGAACGCGTCGGTCGCTTGCGCCAGCCACCAATCGTTGTAGGCGGCGGCGACCATCCAGTTGCGGCGCACGGGTACGCGAATTCCGGAGCGGATCGCCGCCAGATTCTGCCAGCCCACGAGATCGGCCACGCCGCGTTGGTCGTGGACGTTCTGGTAGAGGTGATCGAAGGTGCCGCGCACGCCGTCAGCGGCATTGCGGTCGCCGGAGGCGTAGTCGAAACCAAAGAAGACGCGCGACCTGCGCAAAGGATCCACGGTATATCCGCCGATGGCGCTCCATGCCCACGCGCGAATCCGATCGGTGCCGACTTTGCCGGTCTGCGCCGCGATCTCGGTATCGTAATCGAAGTGAGAGTACGCGCCCGCATAGCGCATGCCGAGAGTCTTCTGATTGATTTTTGAGGGTTGCCCCGCCTCGGTTTGGAAGCCCGGCGCCAGGCGCCAGAAGAAGTACGGCTCCAGGGCTGTTTCGGACGAACCCGGCCTCAGCACCGTGTAGACGCCATGCATGTCGCTGCCTTGCAGATGATGGCTCAGGCCGTTGATTCCGGGGATCACCGGCGATGCCGAAAAGACATTCACGCGGACACGGTTGGCATCGAAACCGGCCAGAATGGCGTCCCAGCCGCGGGAGGCATTCCGCCAATAGGAGGTGCCGAGCAAACGGGAACGCCCAAAGCTCAGGTCCTGCCGGCCGACTCGCAAACTCAGACCGCCTGCGGCCGCATCCCCGAAATCGACGTACCCGCGCCGTAGGTCCCAGGTGCTCTGAAAGGGAGGACCGAGTGGCGGCGTTTTTCCGAATGCGGTTGCATCCTGGAGTTCGAAGTACGAGCGCAACCAGGTTGCGGGCCGGATCGCGGCCCCGACGCGGAGTCGCGTCAGAAGGTAGGTGTCCGAGTTGCCTGACAGCGGGTTTCCCGCGCTGGAACTCTCCAGCCGGACCCGGTAGCCCGCGGTAAAACAAAGCCAATGGGGAAGGGTATCGTTGAGTTTCGCGATCGGGGAGCGAGTGGGAGGCGGGACGTCGGCATCCGCCGGACGGTTCGGGTTTGTCTTACTCCCGCCGGGGTTGTCGACAATGCACTGCGCCGACGCCGCGGCGGCCATCAAACACAGGCCGAGTAATGAGAAGCAGCCCTTGGATGTCACAGTTTTGCCGGCGCGATTCCGGGCGGTGGTTGCAGGCCGACGCGCCGGACGACACTCACTGTAACATGCGTCCCGCGAACCAGGGACCGCTTGCGATTTCGTGCTTTCTAGAGATCGCTCCCTGGCGGTCGCGCGTCGGATCAGAACTGTGCGCGGTCAGCAAGGTTCCGCTGCAAAAGTTCACGCCGTCGCTGAGTTAGCGGGTGACGGTGAGGCTGATTTCCAACTGGTTGCGCGGGGACCGTGTGGAATCCTGCGCGAAGCTCATGCCGTTCCAGCGGGTATAGCGAATCTCGGGCGAGACTTTGATTTTGAAATCGTCCATGAAGCGGAAGCCGGCGCCCACGGTGCCCCCGAAGAGAATGCGTTTGTTCAAGGCCGCGGCATTATGGTTTGCCTCTGCCGTGCCGTCGGCGTTGGTGATGTTGTTGGTGGTATGGACTGTACTTGTCCAGCGGACGGAAGGGCCGGCGACGAGGTAGAAATGCGAGAGGAAGCCGTCGGCGCGCACACTGCGGTGCAGCAGCAGGGGGAAATCGTAGAGGCGGGCCTCGGTCTCCTCGTTGGTGATCTTGTGCGCCCGTTCATCGTTGGAGGTGTTGGGGTCGTCGATGCCCGAATACCGATCGGTCACCTTGGTATATTTCAGCGGATTGTAGATGAACTCCGTGCTGAGGGTCCAGCGCGGCGACAGCAGAATTTCGACCACCAGTCCACCGCCCGCCGGCAGCGAATGCGACGTCGTATGGTAGTTCCAATCGTACACAGTCTTCCCCTCGGTGGTAGTGGCAAGAGTGCGTCCGCTGTCCATGACGCTGAGCGAGCGAGAGGGCAGGGCTCGCACTTTGATTCCGACCGCAACTCGCTGCGGCGCATCATCGCGATCGGCAGGCGCGGCACTACTCTGAGCGTACCCGGCAGCCCCCAGAGCGAAGAAAGCGGAGAGCAGCGGCGCCGCCAGCCGCACGCGGCGCGGCCAATTCCTACGAGTCCCCACACTACGACAACACTTGTCCATAAGCATTAGTTGAGCACACCGCCCCTGTGACAATCAGCCACACAGTGCGGCGAAAAATTCACACCTTTCCTGGCGCGCAGAGCTGAACAGACCCGCCAGTGAAAGAGAACGGACGCGGACTGTGCAACGGAGGTTTCACGCTTGCTATAAGTATATAAGGTAACGCGGTCTGCACTTACCGCGTCCAAACAGTTTTGTCCGGACTACCACTGCGAGCGAGAACATGCGGGCGGCTACCTGCCGCCAAGACGGTCCGGCGATCGCAAGACGATTCGATTAGAGCTACAATGCGCCCATTCATCAAAACGATTCTGATACTGGTTCCTGCGTTGCTGTACGCGCAACCGGAGACCGCCACCCTCCGGGGCGTCGTGACGGGTACCGCCGGTGCGGTGGTGCCCAACGTCCAGGTGACGATCCACGAAGCAGGCAAGGAACTGAGCGTACGCGCCATTTCGAGCGATGCTCGCGGACGCTACGACGCGCCGCTGTTGAAGCCCGGCACCTACACGATCAAATTCGATGGCGCCCACTTTCAGGTGCTGGAGACCGAAGGGGTCACGCTGATCGCGGGACAGGTGCGAATTCTGGATGTGGAGGTGAAGCCGGAGTCTGGTGAAGACTCCGAGCAATCGAGCGAGGCGGCCCGTCCGGCACAGACGCAGAGCCCGACCGTGACCGGCCATGTGGATTTCCGCAAGCTGTGGCAGGACTCGCCGTTCATGGACCTGCATCCGTCGGTGCTGCCTCTGCTCACGACGGCGCCCGCCACGCAGGGGAATGCGAATGGGCTGGTGATTTCCGGCGTGAGTTCGCTGAATCAACAGAGCTGGTCGGTGGACGGCCTGCCTCAGGACACCACGCCGCAGACGAGCAATCCCGCGGCCCTCGATTCCATTGAGGTCACGATCGCCAATCCCGGCGTGGAGACCGCCAAGCCGGTGCGCGTGGAAAGTGTCAGCAAGCGCGGCGCCGATGGGATTCACGGAATCTTGTACTACAAGCGCGCCTCCTCGGCATTCAACTCGAAAGCGTATTTCGACACGGACAAATCCAGCTACAGGGCCAACGAAGCGGAGGGCGAACTGGGCGGCAATTTGATTCCGCGCTGGACGTACTTCTACGGCGGCGCGATCTATCAGAGGACGCCGTACAACCAGACGTTTTATTCCGATGTGCCCACGACGCAGATGCGCAACCTGGATTTCGGCCAATTCCTCAGCGCGTCGACCGCGCCCAACGGCAAGGTGGTCATCGTACGCGACCCGCGCAACGGCGCGCCGTTCCCCAACAATGCGATTCCGGTGAACCGGCGCAGTGGGGTGGCCAACAATTACCTATCGAGCTACTACCCGGTTGCGAACACGGGCACCGCCAACACGTTCACCCAGAATTTCCAGTGGCAGCACCCATACGGGTCGGAATCCTACATCGGGAACTGGCCTTTCGCGCGCATCGATCAGCGCATTTCGGCCAACAATCAGGCCTACTTCCGCTGGATGCAGAATCAGACGGCGACCATCGCTCCGGGCAGCGTGAACGAGCCGCTCAGTTCCACCCAGACGACGCGCTATCGCGGTTTCATGTTCTCGTTGAACAGCACCATGTCGTCGCGCGTGACCAATCAGATGAGCTTCGGGCGTACCACCAACAACGTCAAGCAGGGGGAGAGCGAGAACAAGTTCAACCCGCTGCACGGCGATACCGTGGTGAGCACGGTGGGATTGCAGGGCGTGAATCCGAACTCGTACGCCACCATGGGATTCGCAACGGTGAACATCAACGGCCTGACCCCACTCTCCATGCAATTGGCCGGCGGGCATGCCAAGGACACTGCCCGCGATGACACTGTGTGGAGCTATCAGGATTCGCTGATCTGGCAATTGGGCCGGCACTCGGTCAAGCTCGGCGGACAGTATCAGGGCTACGACTGGCTGGAAGGCGCAGTGCCGCAGACGGTCTACGGCGCCTTCACGTTCACGGGCGAGTTCACCGGTCTGGGGTTCGCGGATTTCATGCTGGGCTTGCCGGCCACGAGTACGCGGCAGGCGGGACGCGTGGATCGCACGCTGCACCAGTCGCAGGCCGGGCTCTTCCTGAGCGATACGTGGCGCGCCACTTCGCGGCTGACGCTCGATTTCGGCGTGCGCTGGGATTATTACACGACGCCGGTTTATGACGACGGCTATATGTCGAATTGGGATCCGGCCACGAACCAGGTAATCGTAGCGCCGGGAACGCTGACGGCGGTCAGCAGTTTCTTTCCGAAGAGCGCCACGGTGGTGATCGGCGATGTGGTGCCGAAGGCCAACACGTCGAATTTCCGGCCGCGAGTGGGCGCGGCCTACCGCCTGTCCGATCATCTCGTACTGCGGGGCGGCTATGGCGAATACACCGAGAACGTCGGCTACGGGACCGGCGGACGGTTGAGTCCGACCAATCCTTACGGGCTGACCGAAACCTATACCAATTCGATCACCAACGGGGTGGCGGCCCTTTCGTTCCCGCGGCCCTTCCCCACGACGCCCTCGGCCAATCAGTTGCCAGGGCAGAACATCACCGCGCTGCCGAAGAAGACGGAAGAGGGCGTCATCCGCCAGTTCAATGCGACCCTGGATGCTTCGGTGCACGGCTTCGCGCTGCGCTTCTCCTACATCGGCGCACGCGGCATGGACTTGAACTACAAGGTGGACATCAACAAGCCGCGCGCCAGTACCACTGCGTTCACCACGGCGCGCAAGCCGTATCCCACCTGGGCGAGCGCATATGAAGTGCGCAACGACGGCAAGTGGAAGTACAATTCGGGCGTGATTTCGGCGCAGCGCTGGGTGGGGCCGATCGGGTTCCATTCCAGCTTCACCTACGGCAAGAGCGAGACCAACTACGCCAACACCGTCGACCCGTACAACGTGACCAACCAGTGGACGCGCGATGCCGCCAATCGCGAGCGCTACTTCAATGCGGGAGCCATCATTCCGCTGCCGTTCGGGCGCGGACGCCACTTCGCCAGCCAGGTGGGTGGTTTCAAGCATGTGCTGATCAGCGACTGGCAGGTGCAGGTGCTGACCACGTTTGCCTCGGGCCAATACTACTCGCCTGCGTTCACCGGGGCGGACCCGGCCAACGCCACGCAGGGCTTCGTCACCCAGTTGCCGGATTGCGTGGGCGACCCCAATTCCGGCGCGCGCACGGTCTCGCAGTGGTTCAACCCGGCGGCGTTTGTGGTTCCGCCGGCCACGGCCGGACGCTACGGCACCTGCGCGATGAACTCGCTTGAAGGCTTCCCGATTCATATCGGACATGCCAGTGTAGTGAAGCAGTTCGCTTTAGGCGAATCGGTGAAGCTGATTTTCACCACGCAGATTTCGAACCTCACCAATTCGCCGCACTTCACGTTCCCGAACAACAACATCAGCACGCCGAATCCGGGCGTGTTCTCGTCGACTTCCGTGGCGTCGAGTGCGTCGGCGGAGCGGTTGGCGAACCGGCGAATCGATTTCAAACTGCGACTGGTGTTCTAGCAGGGGTGGGATCATCTGGCGGGATCGCCCGCCGACTCTCGCCAGCCGGTGCGGTCCCGGTGCGGTTAATACGGCGCGCGATTCAAAAACTTCGCTGACCCGCCGATATGATTTTTGGGTGCGACCGCTCTCGGGAGTCCGGAGGCTCCAGCGGCAGGCGCGCCTACCAAGGGGGGCGTTGCGTCTTTTGGCGCAGCGCCGCCCGCCATGTTCAGCAGGGGTGTGCGACTTAGAGCCGCGGCCAGGGAGCGTTGCTGCCCATGGCTGTGACAGGGTCCAAAGACGGTCGCTCCCTCAGGGTCGCGGCTCTGCTTGGAGCGTCTTTCATCGAAGTGTCGCGGGCGCAATGCCCATCCACAACAGACCGCGGCTCCCGCGGATTGGACACTCCTCGAGGGCTGTCCTACACTGGTTCAGATGATTCCGTCAGGGTTGCGGCAGCGCGTGCATGCACTTCTGGGACCGCGCGGCTATCTGCACAGTCTCCAGGATCTAGCGCTCTACGAATACGATGGCGGCATCGATAAACACGCGCCCGATCTGGTGTGTTTCCCGCGCACCACGCAGGACGTTGCCGCGCTGGTGAAACTGGCACAGGAGTTCAACGTTCCATTCGTAGGTCGCGGCGCGGGCACCGGACTGTCCGGTGGCGCTATTCCCAAGGAAGGCGGCATGATGATCGCCTTCGCGCGCATGAACCGCATCCTCGAAATCGATCTGGAGAACGAACGCGCCGTCGTCCAACCGGGCGTCGTCAACCTCGACATCACGCTCGCCGTCCAAGGCAGCGGCTACTTCTACGCGCCCGACCCCTCCAGCCAGCGGGCCTGCACCATCGGCGGCAACGTTTCGGAAAACGCCGGCGGTCCGCACACGCTGGCCTATGGGGTTACCACCAATCACGTGCTGGGGCTGGAAGTGGTGCTGCCCGACGGCACCATCATGGAAACCGGCGCCAAGTCGCCGGACCTGCCCGGCTACGACCTGGTCGGCCTGCTGACCGGCAGCGAGGGCACCATGGTGCTGGTCACGAAAGTGATCGTGCGCCTGATGCGTAAGCCTGAGCTGGTGAAGACGGTGCTCGCGATTTACGAATCGAGCGAGGACGCCGGGCGTACGGTCGCCGAAATTACCGCGCGCGCGATCACGCCCGTCGCGGTGGAGATGCTGGATGGCGTGATGCTGCGCATGGTGGAAGAGGCGACCCACGCGGGCTATCCCATGGACGCGGCAGCGGTGCTGCTGATCGAACTGGAAGGCATCGTGGAAGCGGTGGAGGACCAGGTGGAGCAGGTACGGCATGCGTGCCTGAGTAGCGGCGCGCGCGAATTCCGCGTGGCGCGCACTCCGGAAGAGCGCGAACTATTGTGGAAGGGCCGCAAGAATGCTTTCGGCGCGGTGGGACGGGTCAGCCCTACGTATTACGTGCAGGATGGCGTGGTGCCGCGAACGCAGGTGGCGCCCACGCTGCACTTCATCGGGGAGGTCTCCAAGAAGTACGGCCTGAAGATCAGCAACATCTTCCATGCGGGCGATGGCAACCTGCACCCGATCATTCTATTCGATGGGCGCAAGCCGGAGGAAATGCGCGCGGCGCGTGCGGCGGGTGACGAAATCCTCACATGGTGCATTCATGTCGGCGGGTCCATCACGGGAGAGCACGGGGTTGGCATGGAAAAGAACGAACTGATGGCGCTGCTCTTCCCGCCTGAAACGCTGGAAGCGATCGGGCGGCTGAAAATGCTGTTCGACCCCACTGCGCTGCTCAATCCCGGTAAGGTGCTGCCGACGGGACGGGGGTGCCTGGAGATCCGGCAGGCGCCGGGAACGATGGTCTGAGGGCAGCTGTCAGCTTTCAGTTGTCAGTTGTCAGTTATCAGTTGTCAGTTGTCAGTTACCAGCTTTCAGCTTTCAGCTTTCAGCTTTCAGCTTTCAGTTGTCAGTTATCAGTTATCAGTTGTCAGTTGTCAGCTTTCAGCTTTCAGCTTCGCCTCCGGCGTCGTCGGACTGAATAACTGGTGACGTTTTGGACGCCTCCAGCGTCGGCGGATCGCATGACTGGTGACGTTTGGGTGCAGAGTGCGAGGGTTGGAGAAATGTCTCAGCCACTCTTCAGGAAGCCTATGCTACAGGTATGAAGGCTCTTGTGCTTTCGGCGGGCGGGCTATGGGCCGCCTGGGAGATCGGCGCCTGGAAGGTGCTGTGTGCGAAGTTCCAGCCTGACCTGATTGTCGGCACATCGGCGGGAGCTTGGAACGGCTGGGCGATTGCGAGCGGTTGCAGCGCGGCGGAACTGGCGCAATTGTGGCTCGAACCCGACATCGCTCAGATCATGAGTTTCGGACTCCACGCCAGCGGTTGCTTGAAAGGCGCGCCGTTGCACGCCAAGGCGCGCGACCTGTTCGCAAAGTTTAAGCCGCGCATTCCGTTTGCGCTCACTATGGTGGAACTGCCGTCGTTGCGCAGCCGCATCGTGCGCGATCGCGATATCACGTGGGAGCATCTGGCCGCGACGGCATCCATTCCGGGAGGGTTTCCGCCGGTGTCGATTGGCGGCCACCTTTATGTGGATGGCGGATTTCGCGCGGGGCTGCCTTTGTGGGCGGCGGAAGAACTGGGCGCCGAGCGCGCGCTGGCGCTGAATGTGCTCAACACCCCGGAGTTCCGCGTGCTGCAGGTTTTGATGCGGCGCAAGCGGGCGAGCCACAAGCTTCGGGTGACGTGTCTGGAGCCTTCGCGGCGCCTGGGGTCGCTGCGGCAGGCGATCTGTTGGAACCCGAATAATATCGAATGTTGGATGGCGCAGGGCGAGGAAGACGCACGGCGAATATCGTTTACAATGTAAGGTCTATGCTGAGCTATCGGGTCTTCCGGATGAAGGATTCGCTGCGGCAGCAGTTCCGTTGGGCGCCCCATGTTGCCGGTCCCGCCAGCGCCAAGCCTAAGGACTTCGAGCCCGCGGGTGAGGTGGAAGCGTTGAACGAATACGATGCCTGGCGGGTACTGCGCGATGCCGACACGCCGCTGTCGGTAGGCGATCTGCTGGAGAGCGCCGACGGCCAGTTGCGCATCTGCAAGTATGTAGGGTTCGAGCCCGCGCAGTGGGTTCTTCCCGAGCCCAAGTTACCGAATCCGGTGGCGGTAGAAGCCGCCATTCCTTCGGTGAGCACTTAGGAGGCCGCCATGATGAATCGCGACACCCGTCTGGGCGATGATATCGACGATTTTTGTGTGCGCTGTAAGCGCGTGATGAACCACAATGTGGTGTCCGTACTGAACGCCCAGCCGGCGAAGGTCCGCTGCCGCACCTGTCACAGCGACCACGATTTCCGGCACGAGCAGGCGCCGCCGCCCAAGGTGGATGCGCGCAAGGCGGCGCTGTTCAATGAAGTGCTGAAGAAGGTTGCGCCGGGCGATGCTCCGGCGCTGGACGATACCGAACTGGACATTCCCGAACTCGACGCCGAAAGCGAAAGCGATAGCGAAAGCGACGGCGAAAGCGATAGCGGCGTGGAAGCGGATGAAGAGGCCGCGCCGGCCGCCGAGGCCGAACAGGAAGATCCCAAGCCGAAAAAAGGCCGCGGGCGTCCGGCCAAGAAATAGTCATCCAGATGATCACGCGTCGCAGTTTCCTCGGCGGCATTCCGGTTGCACTGGCCGCCGCGCGTAACGTGGGGCCGCCCGCGCCCTACGGGGCTGTTCCCAGCGAACGGCAACTGGCGTGGCACGAGATGGAGTTCACGGCGTTTCTCCACTTCACGGTGAACACGTTCACCAACAAGGAATGGGGCTACGGCGACGAGGACCCGAACCTTTTCGATCCCGCGAAATTCGATGCGGACGCGATGGTCAGCGCGCTGGCCGGCGCCGGCATGACCGGGGTGATTCTCACCTGCAAGCACCACGATGGCTTCTGCCTTTGGCCCACTAAAACCACGGAGCATTCGGTGTTGTACAGCGCGTGGCGCGGCGGCAAAGGCGATGTGGTGCGCGAGATTTCGCAGGCAGCGGCGCGGCACAAACTGAAATTCGGAGTCTACCTCTCCCCGTGGGACCGCCACTCCGCCGATTACGGCAAGCCCGAGTATCTCAAGACGTATCGCGCGCAATTGAGCGAGCTGCTGACGCAGTACGGTCCGGTCTTCGAGGTGTGGCACGATGGCGCCAACGGGGGCGATGGATTTTACGGGGGCGCGCGCGAGAAGCGCACCATCGATAAGAACACGTACTACGATTGGCCGCGCACCTGGGAAATGATTCGCGCCATGCAACCCGGCGCGGTGGTCTTCAGCGACGTCGGTCCCGATGTGCGCTGGGTGGGCAATGAACGCGGCGTGGCGGGCGACCCCTGCTGGGCGGCGTTCGACCCGGTGGGCGAAGATGGCGGCGCGGCGTCGCCGGGCAATGTGCGGACGAAGGAAGCGGGCAGCGGCCAGCGGCACGCGTCGCAATGGCTGCCGGCGGAGTGCGATGTATCGATCCGCCCAGGCTGGTTCTGGCACGAGGCGGAGAATGCGCGCGTCAAGAAGGCGGGGCAGTTGCAGAGCCTGTATTACCAGTCGGTGGGCCGGGGCGCGGGGCTGCTGCTGAACGTGCCGCCCAACAGGGACGGGCTGTTTTCGGCGGAGGACTTGGCGTCGCTGCAGGGCTTCGGCGCGTATCTGAAAAACACCTTCTCGCAGAACTTGGCATTGCGCGCCAAGGCGGATGCCACGCACGTTCGCGGCAACGATAAGCAGTTCGGCCCGGCGCAGATGCTGGACGGCAAGCCGGACACGTATTGGGCCACGGACGATGGGGTGAGCAGCGCCGACGTGACGATCGATCTCGGCAAACCGGCGCGGTTCCAGGTGATTCGTTTGAAAGAGGCGATTCGTTTCGGACAGCGCGTGGACGCGTTCGCGATCGATCGCTGGCAGGACAGTTCGTGGGTGCCGGTGGCGTCTGCCACCAGCATCGGGCCGCGCCGGCTCATCCGCCTGGATGCGCCGATCATCGCCAGCCGCCTGCGTTTGAGGATCACGCAAGCATCGGCAAGCCCGGCAATGCGCGAGTTCGCCGTATTCACGGAAGCCGCCCCGGGTTGATCGCCTTGCCACTTGTCTATCTCTACTGGAGTTTCGCAGGGCCGGCGCTGCTGCTGGCGGTGCTCTCGCTGCGCGGCGAACGCAAGCGCGCTGACTATGTGCAGCGGCGGTTGGCGGAGCCGTCGGAATGGCTGCCGCGGGTCAGCGTGATTGTTCCGGTGAAGGGATACGACGAAGGCCTGCGCGAGAATCTGGCCGCCTTGGCCTCGCTGGATTATCCCGATTACGAATTGATTGTTGCGGTACAGACGGCGGAAGACCTGATGCCGGGGGTGCTGCCGGCGAGATGCAGGGTGGTGCTGGCGCGAGGGGTGGCGCCGGATTCCTCGGAGAAAGTGCAGAATCTGCTGGCGGGGGTGCGGGCGGCGAGTAAGCGCACGGTGGTTTTCGCCTTCGCCGATTCGGATGGGCGGCCGGGGCGAGGCTGGCTGCGCGCCCTGGTCACGCCGCTGGCGGAACCGGGCGTGGGCGCCGTGACGGGGTACCGGTGGTTTGTGCCGGACCCGCCCGATTTCTGGTCGTTGCTGCGCGGCGTTTGGGACGCGGTGGCCGCGGGGATGCTGGGTCCCGGGAACAATCGCTTCGTGTGGGGCGGCGCCATGGCGATCCGCAAGGAGTTTTTCTTTGAAGCGCGGGTGCCGGATTTCTGGCAAGGCGCGTTGAGCGACGATTACGCGATGAAGGAAGCGGTGCAGGCCGCCGGACGGAGCATCGCGTATGCGCCGGGCGCGCTGACACCGTGCGGCGAGCACATCGGCGGGGTGGGTCTCTTGGGCTGGATCCGGCGGCAGATGGCGATCACGCGGGTCTACGCGCCGGGGCTGTGGTGGCCGGCGCTGATCGCTCATATTTTTTATTGCGGCGGCATGGCGGTGTCGGTGATTGCGTCGATTCGCGGCAACCGGTTCGCGGAGTGGGCCCTGCTGGCACAGTTGTCGCCCGGCATGTTGAAGGGTTTGAATCGCGCGACGCTGGCCAAGGCGGCGCTGCCGGAGCACGAAGCGTGGTTCAAGCGGCACGCGTGGGTGCATGCGATCTGGGTACCCCTGGCGACGTGGGTGTGGCTGTTTGCGCTAGTATCTTCCGTCTTCCCGCGTCACATCGAATGGCGCGGCCGCGTGTATCCTCTACGCCGCGACATGCGCAAATAGCACTGCTCCGGCGGGCACCAACGGCTCCTGGTGGTGCGCGCTGGTAGCGAAAATCCAGTTACTTTACCGAGTTTGGACTCCGAAACAGTTGTTGCTATGCCACACCTGTGCAAAAAAAACTCAAAATAGCAGTTACTTTTCGAAGCGGTTGACATATAATCGCAGGAACCAGGAAACGATTACTGGGTGACCCGACCTGTTCCGTGGGGCTTTACAAGTGGATCAGGAACCATCGGATTACCCGGAAAGCGAAACACCGGGATCAGGGAGTAGGGAGTTATCAGGGCAAACATCCGTGTGGTTTGGCGCTGTCAGGAGAGTTGTGTTCCATGACAGACACCGAACACCAAGGGTGGATTGCCCCTAAGGAGAAGACAGCGTGAAGAATTCGAACCGTGTTCTGTTCGTATTGCTTGCCGTTGCCGTTTTTTGCGGCAGCGTTTGGGCACAAAGCACCGGTGCCACCTTACAGGGGTCGATCACCGATGCAACGGGTTCGGTTATGCCGAGCGTAACGGTGGAACTTAAGAGCTCTGCAACCGGCGTCGTCCGGGAAACCATTTCGACGTCCGAGGGCATTTTCCGCTTCAATGGAGTGGCTCCGGCGATCTACGATCTGACGATCAAGGCGCCCGTAGGTTTTTCGGAGTACACACAAACCCAAATCACACTGAACGCCAGCGAAATTCGTGAATTGGGCACCATCAAACTGACCGTGGGCGCGGTCAACCAGAAAATCGAAGTCACTTCCAACGCAACGCCCGTGCAGACCGCTTCGAGCGAAAACTCGAGCACGGTCGATTTCGAGCAGTTTAAACACATCACGGTCCGCGGACGCGACTTGTTGTCGCTCATGCAGACCCTGCCCGGCGTTACGTTTGGAACCAACTTCCTCACCGGCGGCAGCAGCGGACAGGGCAACAATGAGACGGTGAACCCGTTCGCCCTGGGCCAGATGAACATGAATGGCATGGGCAGCCAGGCCAACTTCACGGTGGACGGCGTTACGGGTATGGATACGGCCGGCGATTCGCTGACCACCATGCGCCCCAACGTTGACGCGGTGGCTGAAGTCCGCGTGCTTGCCACGAACTACGCGGCGGAATACGGCCGCAACATCGGTGGCCAGATTCAGGTGGTCACCAAGAGCGGCGGCCAGCAGTTTCATGGCACGGCGGGCGTCAACAAGCGCCATGAGATGTTCAACGCCAATAGCTTTTTCAATAACTACAACGGCCAGCCGAAGTCGTTTTACCGGTTCATGGTGGAGACTTACTCCGTTGGCGGCCCGGTTTACATTCCGAAGGTGTTGACGGCCACGAAGAACAAAGTCTTCTTCTTCGCATCGCAGGAATTCCTGGGACAGCGTTCCAACCCCGCGTCGGGGTACGCCAACGTGCCCAACCCCAACCAGCGGAACGGCGACTTCTCTTTCTACACCAACAATCAAGGCAACTTCATTGCGAACTCGCTGCGCAACCCCACCACCGGCCAGTTGTTCACTCCCTGGAATGGCAGCGGCGCCTACGATGGGCGGCAGAATTTCGCCCAGTTTGCCAGCCAGTTTGACGCCCAGTCGCAGAAGTATGGACAGGCGATGCTCGCAGCGCTGCCTCTGCCGAACCTGTGCAACGCGGCGGCGGGAACGAGCGATGGCAAGGTATGGAACGGAATTGCGGCCGGCGCGGGCGGATCGAACCTGATCAGCCCGGGCAACTGCCCGTCCTGGATTACCTCGCAGACCACCGGTCTGGCGACGGGAAACATCGACGCGCAGGGCGGCCCCGGCACGAACAACAACTTCACGCGTAACTACTACTGGATCTACAACGGCTCGATCGCCCGCCGCAACGACATTTTCCGCTTGGACTTCCACCCTACGTCGAAAATTCAAGCTTCCGTGCGTTACGGCCGCGACCATTTCCTGGACAATTCCGCAGCGGGAATTCCCTTGAAGAACGTCAAGACCGGCAAATTTGAGGCGAGCCCTACCCCGCACCCGAACCCCGGCGACGGCTGGGCTGTGAACATGACCTACGCGGTTTCGCCCACCATCGTCAACCAGTTGACCCTGGGCTATTCGTGGAACGACTATGCCTACGATCTCAACCCTGACCAGTTGGATCGCGGGAACATGTTGAATCCGCCTTCGTTCCACAACTTCGCCAAGGATCCTCTTTACAACGAACCGCCCACATCGCGTCCCGAATCGCCTCCCGGCCAGAAGTACTATGCGGCGGGATTCCCGACCGCCCAGTTCGGCGGCGGCCAGTGGGGGAGCGAGGCGAACGCCGCCCAGCCCTTCTGCAACGGCACCTGCCCCAATTACAATTTCAACCCCATGTACACCGTCTCGGACAGCCTCAGCAAGGCCGTCGGAGCGCATAACCTCAAGGCGGGAATCTACTGGGAGTGGGGCCAGAAGGTGGAGACTTCCGGCGGCAACTCGCAGGGCACCTACAACTTCAGCGGCGCCGACGATCCGTTCTTCCAGAACAACACGCTGGACGGCTTCGCCAACGCTTATCTCGGCAACATCAGTCGCTACACGGAAGGCCAGCGAGTGCTTGGCCTCAAGTCGTCAGTGGCCCTGGAAGCGTTTTTCCAGGATAGCTGGCGCGTTCACCGGCGTCTGACCCTCGACCTCGGCGTGCGTTTCTCGCACCTGCCGGCCATGCAGGATGTCAGCGAGAATTCGACAATGTTCCTGCCCTCTTCGTATAACGCAGCTCAGGCGGAGCGCGTTTTCCTGCCGTACTGCTCGGTTTCGACGGCCACGGGACAGTGCCCGAAGGCGAACCAATACACGTGGGATCGGGCGACGAACCCGAACGCGGTGATCGGCACGGGTCAGGGCGGCCCTGGCAATATGTACCCGAGCTATGTAGCGGCCGGCACTCTGGTGCCAACAGTGTTCAACGGCAAGGCGACGGGCGGCTACGGCGCGACGACGAATCCGTACACCGGCATGCAGCAGATCACCTGGGACAACCCGCTGATTCCGCTTCAGAATGGCGTCTACCAGGTTCCGGCATTCTCCCCGGCGTTCCGGTTTGGTTTCGCCTGGGATGTCATGGGTGACGGAAAGACGGCAATCCGCGGCGGCTTCGGCCAGAATCTGCGCCGCTTGCCGAACGCGATCCTGAACGCCAGGGTCGGCGGCACGCCGGCTACCCTGGGTCTCACCCAGTACTACGGCACCATTGCCAGCGTGGCGACCAACTCGCTGGCGGGCTATACACAGGATGCCTTGCCTGCGGCCAACCAAGTCCTCGGGCTGTCCCCGCTGGGCGCCACGTCGCTCACCGGCTACCAGAAGTACGAGAGCACCTACAATGGCAGCTTCCAGATTCAGCGTGACATCGGCTTTTCGACCGTCGCGCAGGTCGGCTACGTCTTGAACCTGGATCGTCACGGCTCCATCTCCACTACCACCAACCGTTCCTCGCTGGGCACCCCTTTCCAGAATGGTACGATTTTCGACCAGCTCCAACCGGCGGCGCTCGATCCGACCAAGTCCTATCTGGATCAATACCTGCCGGGCAACGCCTCCGGCCGAAACCTGAGCGACGACTACTTCCGTACCCAGTATCCGGGATACGGCTCTGTGACCGTTCAGGGCTTCGGCGCCAACCAGGACATCCACTCCCTACAGGCACAGGTACGGCGTAACTTCACCAAGAGGTTCTCGTTCACCGGCGCTTACACGTGGATCAAAGTCATGTCTCTCCAGGGCGGCAGAAGCTCGATCTTCGAAGACAAATACCGCAATTGGGGACCGAGCTACCCCGGCGGCACGCCGATGTGGGCCGTGTTCACCTACGTGTACCAGGCGCCGAACATTTCCACGATGGTGGGAGTTAAGGCCCTCAAATGGGTGACGGACAATTGGGAAGTGTCGGGCGTGACCCAGATCAAGTCGAATACCCGGACCGGCATCCCGACAATCGGCTTCTCCAACACGAACGCCACGAACCTTGTGTTGCCGAACTTCACGGGCACGTCGGGCGAAGGCACGCGCATGATCATCGTCGGCGACCCGAATCTGCCGAGCGATCAAGTGTCGTTCAAGGGCGGTTCCACCACGCAGAACATCGGCGTGAATGGAACTCCTGGGAACGCGATCTTCAACAACGCGGCGTTTATGGCACCGCCGCCGTGCAGCCTGACGCCGCAGGCTAACTCCCGTACCGGCATCGGCCAGAACATGGCGTGCTTCGGCAACGCCGGAGCGGGCCAACTGCTGACGATCCCGGGGACGAAGGTGAACAATTGGGACGTGACGTTCACCAAGCGCTTCCCGTTCAAGAACGAACAGCGCCAACTGCTCTTCCGGGCGGAGATGTACAACATCTTCAACCACACGCAGTTCCTGGGCGCCGCCACCGGCCAGTCCTACGATTGGAATGCGTACAAGACCAACGGTACGCTGACTCCGACCAACGGCAGCACGGGACGTTACACCAGCGCGGCAGCACCTCGCATCATGTCGCTCGCGCTGCGGTTCCAGTTCTAACAATTACACACCGAACGGGCGCAGCTTACCGGCTCGCGCCTTTTGGTTCAGGTTTAAAGTTTGCGGGGGAGGGGCCTTTCGAGGCTTCTCCCCCGTTTGCTTTTTCCGGGCGGATTTCTGAGGGGCATGCTCCCGCGGTGAGCGCCCGGGACGGAACGGCGCAGGCCGCGTCTATTCGAGGGACGAGCGCGCGACCGCCACTCCACACCCGGATTGGAGAGAATGAAGGTATGATCATACGCACATGGCTGGCGCTACTGCTGGCCGGGGCGAGCACCGTGTCGATGGCCGCTACCTGCGGCGGGCACGGCACTCGCGAGAGTCTCTTCGTTTCCACCAAGTGGCTGTCAGACCACCTGAAAGATCCCAACCTGGTTGTGCTTGCCGTGGGCGATAAGGCGGCATACGCCGCGGGTCACATTCCGGGAGCGCAGTTTATCGAACTGAAAACGGTGGGCATCACCGGGCCCACGGGACTGACTTTGGAATTGCCGCCCATGGAACAACTGGCGGATGCGTTCGGTAAGTTCGGCATCGGCAACGAGTCGCGCGTGGTGGTCTACCGGATCACCGACGGGCTCACGCCGGCAGCGCGCATTGTGGTGACGCTGGACGCGATGGGGTTGGGCGCGAATGCGTCGCTCTTGGACGGCAATCTCGCAACCTGGACGCAGGAGGGGGGCGCGGTATCCACCGAGGTGCCGGCAGTGAAGGCCGGCAAGATCACGCCTTGCGCGCAGGACGATGTGATCACCGATCTGGCATTTGTGAAGGCGAACTTGCAGCAAGCGGGCGTGCGCATTCTGGACGCGCGGGATCCCAAGGTCTTTAGCGGCGAGACGACGCGCAGCCCGATGCGGGCGGGCCACATCGCGGGGGCGGGCAACGTGCATTACGATTCCCTGGTGGATGAGAAGACCGGCAAATTCAAGGCGGACGGGGAACTGCGAGCCAAGTTCACGGCGGCAGGGGTGAAGCCGGGAGATCGCGTGGTGACGTACTGTTTCATCGGGCAGCAGGCCAGCGCGTTGTACCTGGTCTCGCGATATCTGGGCTACGATACGCGGCTTTACGACGGGTCGTGGGACGAGTGGAGCAAGCATCCGGAACTGCCGATCGAAAGCGCCGTTCAGAAGTAGGCGCGCCGCAGTGGGGAGGGGTGCGCGGGGCGCCGGGTTCCCACAGGCTATCCTGGAAGTATGAGGATTGCAGCTTTGGCGGTTTTGGCTGCGGCGGCGCTGCACGCGCAGGATGCCTCGCCGTGCAACAACACGCTCGCCTACTCGACGTGCGAGATGGTGTTCGAGATGCCCGACGCGGCGGCGGCCCGGCATCCGGAGCCTTATAAGACTGTGGACCTGCGGGTGGAATTCCGCTCGCCCCGTCATCGCACGCTGGCGCTGCCCGCCTATTGGGATGGCGGACGCCGCCTGGTGGTGCGCTTCGCGCCTACGGAGGCGGGCGAATGGGCTTACCGGATCAGCAGCAATATTTCGGAGTACGACGGAAAAACGGGCACTTTCAGTGCAGCAGCGTCGCCTTCGAAAGGCTTCATTCATCCGGAGAACGTGCATCACTGGGTGTACACGGAACGCACGGCGGAGGGCCTGTATCAGGCGCATCTGTGGATGGGCGCGGCGGAGATGAAGTTCGCGACGGAAGACGACGCGACGTTTCGCGCGGTGGCCGACGCGCGTGCCGCGCAGAAGTTCAACCACCTGCGAGGCTTCATCGGTGGTGATGGCGCGGACCGCGCCTTCGCAGCGCCGGACGCGCCCAATCTCGCCCAGTTCAAGCGCCTCGACGAGCGCATACGCTACCTGAATGACAAGGGCATCACGGCGGACCTGGTGCTGGCGGTGAATGGCGCCGCGCTCACTAGCAGTTTTCCAGGCTGGGAAGAGCGCCGCCGCTTCGTGCGCTATCTGGTGGCGCGCTATTCCGCCATGCACGTGACCTGGCAGGGTGTGCAGTATTTCGAAGATACGCCCGACACGCGCGGGCTGCTCAAAGAGATGGGGAACGTGTTGAAGGAAGCGGACGGCTATCAGCATCCGCGCACTTCGGGCGCGCGCAGGACTTCGGCTCCTCTGCTGGACGATGGCTGGATGGATTTCGGAGCCTATGGCGATACGGATCGCGCCATCCCGGCGATTGAGCATCAGCTTTACGGCGTGCCATTCGTCAGCCTGGATTGCGGCCGCGAAGACAGCGGGGCGGGGAAGAGCGCTGCCGGCGATGTCGATACCGCCGCCTTCCGCAAGCGCCTGTGGAACGCCACCATGGACGGACTTTCGCCCACCTATGCCAACACCGGCACGGGCGCGCAGCACGCCGATTCGCCCGGCGCCAAACAGATGACGGTGTGGTACGACTTCTTTTTCAACGACACGCGCTACTGGGAACTCGAGCCCTACTACGATGTCGATGGCGGGCGCGCGCTGGCTCTGGAAGATACCGAGTACGTGGTGTATATGGAAAAGCCCGGGCCGCTCGAACTGAGCGTGGAGAAGCACGGGTATGACGTGTATTGGGTCAACCCTATCGACGGCACGTTCACCAAGGGCAAATTCAAAGGCGAGCACTTCACCGGCGCTCCGCCCGATAATACGCACGATTGGATTCTGCATGTGGTGCGCGAAGGGCGTGTGGAGGGCATGAACAAAAGCTTCAAGTTCGAATCGCGCGACATCGTGCTGCAGGAAATCGAATCCAACAGTCCGAAGGTGCCGTTCACGGTGGAGCAGCCCACGGCGGATTTGAACGTGCGTGTTTCGCCTCCGTTTGCGGCCAAGATGACGAAAGAGACGCGGGCGACGCGCAGCATGCTGTGGCTGTGGACGGGCGAGGTGTCGGCCGATGGCCAGGGTTACCGCGTGCTGGGGACGAGCCAGAAAGGCGTGATGCTGCCGCTGGCCGGGCTGGCCAAGAATTTTCCCGCGGTGATGCACCTGCGCCTTTATGGAATGAACGCCAACGGGAAAGTCTACGCCGTGGATCGGGCGTTCGGCCTCAACCAGTGATGCCGCTGATTCTGGCGGTGGACGCGACTGGGGAAGAGGGCAGTCTCGCCCTGTTCCGCGACGGGGTTGTTTTGGAGGAGGCGCTATTGCACGCGCCCACCGGATACGGTCCGGTGCTGTATCGCGAGCTCGAAGCGCTGTTGCTGCGGCATGATGTGCGCCTGGCGCAGGTGGATTGTTTCGCGGCGGCCTCGGGTCCGGGAACGTTCACGGGTGTCCGCGTGGGTCTGGCGTGCGTGATGGGTTTGGCCGAAGCGGTGAATCGTCCGGCGGTGGCGGTATCGAATCTGGCGGCGTTGGCGCGTTTCGGGTCGGCGCCTTTGCGGGCGGTGGCATTGGATGCGCGGCGCGGCGATGTCTACGGCGCGGCGTACGACGAGGGCGGCAACGAGATTTCGCCCGAAGTGGTGGCGAAGCCCGGAGTGTGGTTGGAGTCGCTGCCGGACGGCATCGGGGAATTTCTGATTTGCGGCGTGTCGTTGGATTTGGCGGAGTCGCGGTTTGCGCAGGCGCGCGTGGTGGCGGAGCCGCGTGCGTTGGCGTCCGCCGTGGCGGCGATTGCGGCGCAGCGCTTCGCGCGTGGGGAGGCGGGCGACCCGGCCTCGCTGGATGCCAACTATGTGCGCCGCTCCGACGCGGAGCTTTCACTGAAATTGGCGTAGGGGAGTGGGAGGTCGAAAGACGGTCGCGGCGGCTGGCGCCTGCACAAGGCAGAGCCATATGCCCACTGGCTCGCGCTTCGAAGCGGGGAGGACGGGCCACAAAAAACGATGGCCCGTCCCACCCGGAATTGCAGTTGCGGCAGGCTTCAGTACCCTGCCTGACACCACAAATGGCCAAACTCCACCCGGCTGCGGTGGGACTGCCTTCGTTTTTTGTGGCCTGTTGTGGATGAGCGAACGGGCAAATCCTCAGGCGTAAGGCGCACAAATGTTCAAGCTCCCGGCGCCGCCTAAAGGCGGCGGCAGGCAGGAATGCCCGCCCCACTTGGCTTGTCACAGGCCAGCTGTCATGCCAGCTGAGAGCTGACAGCTGAGGGCGCTTGGTCGCGAAGCGCGGAGCTGTGGTTGCGCCTGCACGCTACCATAAACAGATGCGGGAACTTCTGCTCAATGTCGCGCAGCGGGCGGCGCGATACCTCGAAGAAATCCAGGACCGCCGCGTCAGCCCTTCCGCCAGTGCCATTGGTGAACTCTCCCGCTTTCACGAGCCGATGCCCGATGCGCCCACTGCGCCCGAAGACGTGATCGCCATGCTGGACGAGGCCGGCTCACCGGCCACCATGGGGATCTCGGGGCGGCGCTTTTTCGGCTTCGTGATCGGCGGCTCGCTGCCGGCGGCGCTGGGCGCGAACTGGATGGCCACCGCCTGGGATCAGAACGCCGGGCTCTTCGGCGCCACGCCGATCTCCGCCACGCTGGAAGAGGTTTCGCTGGGCTGGCTGCTGGACGTGCTCGGCTTGCCCGCGGACTGCGGCGGTGCGTTTGTCACCGGCGCCACGGTGGCCAATTTCACGGCGCTCGCGGCTGCGCGCCACGCGGTGCTGGCACGCGCCGGATGGGACGTGGAAGCGCAGGGACTCTTCGGCGCGCCGCCGGTACAGGTGGTGGTGGGCGAAGAGGCGCACCCCTCGGTGATCAAGTCGCTCGGCATGCTGGGGTTGGGCCGGGAACGCGTGGTGAGGGTCCCGGTGGACGGCCAGGGTCGAATGCTTGCCGGCGCATTCCCACGCTTGAGTGCTCCGTCGATTGTCTGCCTGCAAGTGGGCAACGTGAATACGGGCGCGTTCGACCCGGTGCCGGAACTGTGCCGCCGCGCGCACGAGGCCGGCGCGTGGGTCCACGTGGACGGCGCATTCGGACTTTGGGCGGCGGCCAGTCCGCGGCACGCGCATAGGGTGGAGGGCGTCGGCGAGGCCGATTCGTGGGCCACGGACGCCCATAAGTGGCTCAATGTGCCCTACGATAGCGGGCTCGCTTTCGTGCGCGATGCCGCTCAGTTGCGCGGCGCCATGAGTTTGACGGCGGCCTATCTGCCGCAGGGGGCGCACCGCGAGCCGCTGATGTACGTGCCGGAGCTTTCGCGCCGCGCGCGCGGTGTGGATATCTGGGCGGCGCTGAAATCTTTGGGCCGCGCCGGACTCGCCGAACTGATCGATCGAAATTGCCGCTGTGCGGAGTTGTTCGCGGCGCGGTTGTCGGGTGCGG
Organism: Candidatus Solibacter sp.; assembly: GCA_039934035.1. Lineage (GTDB taxonomy): Bacteria > Acidobacteriota > Terriglobia > Bryobacterales > Bryobacteraceae > Solibacter. The sequence goes on from JBDTMZ010000106.1 coordinate 72,920, forward strand.
GATTCGAAGTGCTGAACGAGGTGGTGCTGAATCAGGTGCTGGTGTCGTTCGGGACGCCGGAGCAGACGCAGAGTGTGATCGCGGCGCTGCAGGAGGAAGGCACGTGCTGGTGCGGTCCGACGGTGTGGCAGGGGCGTACGGCGATGCGCATCAGCGTTTCCTCGTGGGCCACGACCCTGGAGGACGCCGACCTCAGCGCGGACGCCATGGTACGGGTCGCGCGGACAATCGTGGGTTAAGGCTGGGGGAGAGTTATAAGATGCCACTTACTGATCTGCGCGGCTCCGTTGATTCATGACTTACAGAGGCGCGACAAGTGGGGGGGCGATTCTTACCACCGGCTCTTAGGTTAGCAGGCTGCTGAAAAAAGGCCTAGAACCTTTGGCCGCCGATGAACGCCGATGCACGCCGATAAGACAACGCTGATAAG